>NZ_CP146232.1:3688750-3997500 GCF_037040815.1 Pararoseomonas sp. SCSIO 73927 | reverse complement strand
CTCCGGCCTCCCGGGATCGGCCGCGCGGAGGCGGCGGATCAGCTCGTCGCTCTGCTGGGCGAAGAACGCCTCCTCCAGCGCGCGGCGACGGTCGTCCAGGAAGTCCCTGCTCATGCGATCCTCCTCGTGGCGGGCACCCCTCCGGGGCACCCAGAACAAAGGAGAGGTTGGGCGCGGGCGGGGCCGGTTCCAATGGGTGGGCCGCAAGGGGGGCCGGTGGCAGTCTGCGCCGCGACACGCGCCGACAGGACCAAGCCCCCATGACCGACTCCGCCGAGGCCCCTCTCTCCGCCCCGGATCTCCGTTACGGCATCCCCGGCCTGCCGCCGGGGCCGAGCAGCCCGATGATCGAGGCGATGCTTGCCCACCGCTCCTACCGGAACTTCCTCGACCGGCCGTTGGAGCCGGGGGCGCTGGAGACGATCGTGGCCGCCGCCTCCTCCGCCCCCTCCTCCTCCAACATGCAGACTTGGAGCGTGGTGGCGGTGGAGGATCCCGCCTGGAAGGACCGGCTGGCAACGCTGGCGGGGAACCAGGGCTTCATCCGGCAGGCGCCGCTCTTCCTGTGCTGGATCGCCGATCTCTCGCGGCTGGACCGGATGGGGCAGGCGCACCAGCAACAGCTGGCCGGGCTGGACTACCTGGAGAGCTTCATGGTCGCGCTGGTGGACGCCGCGCTCGCCTCCCAGAACGCGCTGCTCGCGGCGCAGTCGATCGGGCTCGGCGGGGTCTATGTCGGGGCGCTGCGGAACCGGCCGCCGGAGGTGGCGGCGGAGCTGGCCCTGCCGCCCAGGGCCTTCGCCGCCTTCGGCCTGGCGGTCGGTTGGCCCGACACGGAGGCGCGGGCGGAAGTGAAGCCCCGCCTGCCGCAATCCCTGGTCCTGCACCGCGAGACCTACGGCACCGCGGGCGAGGAGGCGGCCGTGGCGGCCTACGACCGGGTGCTGGCCGGGTTCTCCGAGGCGAACGGCATGGGCCGGGCAGACTGGACGGGGCGGATGCTGAAGCGCGTGGCCGGCCCGGAGTCCCTCAGCGGCCGCCACACCATGGCGGAGACGCTGCGGGCGATGGGCTTTCCGCTTAAGTAGCCCTCCTCAGGCCGCGATCTCCACCGCCTCGATGCCGGGCAGCACCTTCAGCGCCTGGGCGAGCCGGGGGGAGACGTTCCAGCGCCCGGGGAGGGCCAGCTCCACTTCCTGCCCCGGACCGGTGCGGGGGATGAGCACCACCTCCCCCCTGCCCCGCCCTTCCCGCTCCAGGATGCCGTGCAGGGTGTCCAGCACCTCCATCGAGGCGAACTCGATCCGGAGGGAGGCGGGGATGGACTGCGCGGCCGCCTCCAGCGGCTCGCAGTCCATCGCCGTGAGCCGAACCGCCTCCCCGTCCACCTTCACCTCGGCGCTGAAGAGCACGGCGTTGCCCTCTGTCAGCATGTCCCGGCACTTGCCGAGAACCTCGGAGAAGCAGGTCACCTCCGTGCTGCCGGAGAAGTCGGAGATCCGGATCCAGGCCATGCGGCTGCCGGTCTTCGTCGTGCGCTCCTTCGTGCCGATCACCGTGCCGGCGAGCTTCAGCCGCGCGGCGCCGGCCTGGGCGCGCTCCGTCATGCGGGCGATGGGGCAGACCTTCAGCTTCGCCAGGGCGTCCTTGTAGGCGTCCAGCGGGTGGCCGGAGAGGTGGAAACCGATCGCCTCCGCCTCGCGCTCCAGCCGTTCCAGCTGCGGCCAGTCCGGCATGTCGCGCAGGCGCAGCGGCGGCATGTCGGCGGAGGCGCCGGGCGCGCCGAAGAGGCCGATCTGGGCGCTGGACCGGTCCTCGGCCGCGGCCTGGGCCCGGCGGATGATGGCTTCCGCCCCCTCCGTCACCTTCGCCCGGTTCGGGTCCAGGCATTCGAAGGCGCCGGCGCGGGCCAGGTTCTCCACCTGCATCTTGTTCAGCAGCTTCGGGTCCACGCGATCCGCGAAGTCCGTGAGGGACTTGAACGGCCCGCCCTCCTTCCGCGCGCGCACGAGGTCCTGCATGGCGCCCTGCCCGACGCGCTTCACGGCAGCGAGGGCGAAGCGGATGGACTTCTTGCCGTCCTCCTGCACCTCCACCGCGAACTCGGCATCACTGCGGTTCACGTCCGGCGGCAGCACCTTGATGGCGAGGCGCGAGGCCTCCTGCAGGTGGGAGGCAAGCTTGTCCGTGTTCGTCATGTCGAGCGACATGATGGCGGCCAGGAACTCGGTCGGGTGGTTCGCCTTCAGCCAGGCGGTCTGGTAGGACACCAGCGCGTAGGCGGCGGCGTGCGACTTGTTGAAGCCGTACTCCGCGAAGCGCTCCATCAGGTCGAAGATCTCGCCCGCCTTGTCCTGGGGAATGCCGTTCTTCACGGCGCCCTCGGTGAAGATCTTGCGCTGCGCCTCCATCTCGGAGCGGATCTTCTTGCCCATGGCACGGCGCAGCAGGTCGGCGCCGCCGAGCGAGTAGCCCGCCAGCTCCTGGCTGATCTGCATCACCTGCTCCTGGTAGACCAGGATGCCGTAGGTCTCCTCCACCAGGCTCCGCATGGCCGGGTGCACCGGCTCCCAGGCCTGGCCGTGCTTGCGGGCGCAGTAGGCGGGGATGTTCGCCATCGGGCCCGGGCGATACAGCGACACCGCCGCGATCAGGTCCTCGAACCGGTCCGGCCGCATCATGCGGAGGACGTCCCGCATGCCCTGGCTCTCGAACTGGAACACGCCGGCCGCGTCGCCCTTCGCGAGCATCTCGTAGGATCGGGCGTCGTCCAGCGGGATGGTGGTGATGTCGATCTCCACCCCCTGCCCCTTCAGAATGTCCAGCGCGCGCTGGATCACCGTAAGGGTCTTGAGGCCGAGGAAGTCGAACTTCACCAGCGACGCGCTCTCCACGTACTTCATGGAGTACTGGGTCACCAGCATCTCGGAGCGCGGGTCGCGGTAGAGCGGCACGATCTCGATCAGCGGCCTGCGCCCGATCACCACGCCGGCGGCGTGGGTGGAGGCGTTGCGGTACAGCCCTTCCAGCTGCAGCGCCGTCTCCATCAGGCGGTCCACGTTCTCGTCCGTCTCGCGCATCTCCCGCAGACGCGGCTCGCCGTCCAGCGCCTCCTGCAGGGTGGGCGGCTTGGCGGCGTTGAAGGGGATGAGCTCCGCGATCTTGTTCACCTGGCCGAAGGGCATGCCCATCACGCGGCCGACGTCGCGCACCACCGCCTTCGCCTGCAGGCGGCCGAAGGTGATGATCTGGCCCACCTGCTCCGGCCCGTACTCCTGCCGGACGTACTCGATCACCTCCTCGCGCCGGTCCTGGCAGAAGTCGATGTCGAAATCCGGCATCGAGACGCGCTCGGGGTTCAGGAAGCGCTCGAACAGCAGGCCGAAGCGCATGGGGTCGAGGTCGGTGATGGTCAGCGCCCAGGCGGCCACCGACCCGGCGCCCGATCCGCGGCCGGGGCCCACGGGGATGTCGTGCGCCTTCGCCCACTGGATGAAGTCCGCCACGATCAGGAAGTAGCCGGAGAAGCCCATCCTCTCGATGATGCCGAGCTCGAAATCCAGCCGCTCGCGGTAGGCGGGCCGGGCCTCCTCGGGCGTCCCCTGGGCGTCCAGGCGCTTGTCCAGCCCCTTGCGGGCCATGTCCTGCACGATGTCGGCCTCGGTCAGCCCTTCCTGCACCTTGCGGCTGATGGGGAGCTCCGGCTTCTTCGTCTCCGCCATCACGGCGCATTTGCGGGCGATGGCCAGGGTGTTGTCGCAGGCCTCCGGCAGGTCCTTGAACAGTTCCCGCATGGCGGCGGGCGGCTTGAACCAGTGCTCGGGCGTCAGGCGGCGGCGATCCGGCTCGGCCAGCGTGCGGCTCTCGGCGATGCAGAGCAGGGCGTCGTGCGCCTCGTGCCCGGCGGCGTCCTTAAAGTACACGTCATTGGCCGCGACGATCGGCAGGGCGGCGGCATCGGCGATGGCCAGCAGCCCCGGCTCCACCGCCCGGTCCCGCTCAGTGCCGTGGCGGGTCAGCTCGACCGCCAGGTTGTCGCCATAGGCCTCGCGCAGCGCCGCCAGCAGCGCTTCGGCCTGGGCGCGGCGGCCCTCGGCCAGGAGCCGGCCGAGCGGGCCCAGAGTGCCGCCCGTCAGCAGGAAGATGCCGGACGCGTTGGCCTGCAACTGGTCCAGGGAGATGGCGGGCTTGCCCGAGGGGTCCTCCCCCAGCCAGCCGAGGGAGGAGAGGCGCTGAAGGTTCTCCAGCCCCGGCCTGTCCATCGCCAGCGCCACCACCGGGTCGGGCGGCAGGCGCGCGGCCTCCGGCCGCTCCGGCTCCTTCTGCCGGGCCAGCCAGAGCTGGCAGCCGACGATGGGCTGCACCCCCTCCTTCACGGCGTACTGGCTGAACTCCAGGGCGCCGAACATCACGGCCGTGTCCGTCAGCGCCAGGGCGGGCATCCCCGCCTTCCTCGCCAGGCCAGGCAATTTGTCGGCCTTGATGGCGCCCTCCGCCAGGGAGTAGGCGGAGTGGACGTGGAGATGGACGAAGCTGCCGGACATGGGGGAGATATAGGCGCTCTCCCGCCCCGCCGCAGCAGATTCCGGGACCGCGAAGGAGGTTGCGGACATGCCGGAAACCGTGAGCCCCCCGCGCGTGGAGGAGGTGGTGAAGCCCGCGCGGCCGCCCCTGCACAAGGTGATTCTGCTGAACGACGACTACACGCCCCGCAACTTCGTGGTGCGCGTGCTGAAAGCGGAGTTCCGCATGGATGAGGGCGGGGCGTCGCGGGTGATGCTGACGGCCCACCAGAGGGGGTCCTGCGTGGTGGCCGTCTTCACGCGGGAGATCGCGGAGGAGAAGGCCGCCCGCGCCACCGACATGGCCGGGCGGGAGGGCTACCCGCTGCGCTTCACGACCGAGCCGGAGAACTAGCCCGGGACCACCATCCCCTCCCGCAGCGTCACGGTGCGGTCCATCCGCGCCGCCAGATCCGGGTTGTGGGTGGCGATGAGGGCGGCGAGCCCCCTGCCCCGCGCCGCCGCCAGCAGCTCCGCGAAGACGCGGTCCGCCGTGCCGGCATCCAGGTTGCCCGTGGGCTCATCGGCCAACAGGACCTTCGGCGCATTGGCGAGGGCCCGCGCGATGGCTACCCGCTGCTGCTCCCCGCCGGAGAGGCGGCTGGGGCGGTGGTCCCGCCGATCTTCCAGGCCGAAGGAGCCGAGCAGCTCCCGCGCCCGCGCCTCCGCCTCGCGCCGAGGCTTCCCGGCCGCGAGCTGGGGCAGCACCACATTCTCCTCGGCCGTGAACTCCGGCAGGAGGTGGTGGAACTGGTAGACGAAGCCGATCGTCTCCCGCCGCAGGGCGGTGCGGGCGTCGTCGCCGAGGCCGCCGGAGTCCCGCCCCTCGACCAGCACGGCGCCGGCATCCGGCTTCTCCAACAGTCCGGCGACGTGTAGCAACGTGGACTTGCCGGTGCCGGACGGGGCGACGAGGGCGACGATCTCGCCCGCGCGCAGCTCCAGCGCCGCGCCGCGCAGCACGGGCAGCTCCCCGGCCTCCGTGCGGTAGCGGCGCTCCACGCCCTGAAGGGCCAGCACGGGAGAGGAGAGCAGGGAGTTAGCCATTGCGCAGGCCCTCCACCGGGTCCAGCCGCGCCGCGCGCCAGGCCGGGTAGATCGTGGCGAGCAGCGAGAGACCGAGGCCCATCCCGACCACCTGGGCCACCTCCATCGGCTCCACCACCGCGGGCAGCCGGGTGAGGAAGTAGACCTCCGCGTTGAACAGCTCCGTGCCGGTGAGCGACTGAAGTACCTGCCGGATGCTCTCGATGTTCAGGCAGAAGGTGAGGCCGATGGCGAAGCCGATCAGCGTGCCCGCCACGCCGATGGAGGCGCCAGCGAGAAGGAAGATGCGCAGGATGGCGCCGCTGGTGGCGCCCACCGTGCGCAACACCGCGATGTCCCGCCCTTTGTCCTTCACCAGCATGATGAGGGACGAGATGATGTTGAAAGCGGCCACGATGATAATCAGGGTGAGGATGAGGAACATCACGTTCCGCTCCACCTGCACCGCCGCGAAGAAGGAGGAGTTGCTGGCCTGCCAATCCAGCACGCGCACGGGGCGCCCGGAGAGCGCCGCGTAGATGGCCCGCGTCGCGTCGCCCACCCGGTCCGGGTTCTGGACGAACACTTCGACCTGCGTCGCCGTGTCGCGGTGCTGGAAGTAGACCTGGGCGGCGTCCAGCGGCAGGAAGACGTAGCTGGAATCGTACTCCTGCATGCCCGCCTCGAACATCGCCACCACTTCATAGGCCTTGAGACGCGGTACGGTGCCGACGACGGTGGCGCGGCCCTGGGGCGAGACGAGGGTGATCCGGTCCCCGATCCGCAGCCCCAGGCGTCGCGCGAGGCGGTTGCCGACCACGATCGTGTCCTGCTCCCCGAAGCGCTGCAGGCTGCCGGCGCGGATGTTGTCCGCGATCAGCGGCCGGGCGCGCAGGTCCTCCGGACGGATGCCGCGCGCGAGGCCGCCGGTGGCGCCGCCGCCCTCGCTGGTGAAGAGCACCTGCCCCTCCACGATCGGCGTGGCGGAGACGATGCCCGGCAGACCCCGCACGCGGACGGCAATGTCGTCGAAGTCGCGCAACCCCTCGTTCGTCTGGGAGTAGACGCCGAGATGCCCGTTCAGCCCGAGGATGCGGCCCAACAGCTCGTGCCGGAAGCCGTTCATCACGGAGGTGACGATGATGAGGGTCGCCACGCCCAGCGCGATCCCCACCAGGGAGAAGATCGCGATGACGGAGACGAAGCGCTCGCCCTTGCGGGCGCGCAGGTAGCGGAAGGCGACGGCGCGCTCGAAGGGCGAGAACATCAGGAGAGGGTGGCCTTGATCTTCGCCAGCGCCTCGTCCAGCGGCAGCTCCAGCCGCTCGCCGGTGGCGCGGCGCTTCAGCTCCACAATGCCCTTCGCGGCGCCGCGCGGGCCGATGATGGCCTGCCAGGGATAGCCGATCAGGTCGGCATCGGCGAACTTCGCGCCGGCGCGCTCGGGCCGGTCGTCGTACACCGCCTCGCCCGGAAGCGCGGCGTAGACCTGCTCGCACAGCGCGTCCGCCGCCGCGTCGCCGGGCTTGAGGTTGAGGATCGCGCAGGCGAAGGGCGCCACCGCGTCCGGCCAGATGATGCCCTCCTCGTCGTGGCTCGCCTCGATGATGGCGCCGAGCAGGCGGGACACGCCGATGCCGTAGGAGCCCATTTCCGGGTTCACGGGGGTGCCGTCCGGCCCCGCCACGGTCAGCCCCATGGACTTGGAGTACTTCGTCCCGAAGTAGAAGATGTGGCCCACCTCGATCCCGCGTGCGGTGATCTGGCTCTCGGCGGGGATGGCGTCCCAGGCCGCCTCGTCGTGCTTCTCGTCCGTCGCGGCGTAGCGGCTGGTCCAGAAATCCACCACCGGCGAGGGGTCACCCGTGCCGGTCCCGTCCTGCTCCAGCACGTCGAACTCCAGCAGATCCTTGTGCAGATACACGACGCTCTCGCCCGTCTCCGCCAGGATGATGAACTCGTGGGAGAGGTTGCCGCCGATCGGGCCGGTATCCGCCTGCATCGGAATGGCTTTCAGCCCCATCCGCGCGAAGGTGCGGAGATAGGCGCGGAACATCTGCCGGTAGGACTGGCGCGCCGCCTCCGCGTCCAGGTCGAAGGAGTAGCCGTCCTTCATCAGGAACTCGCGGCCGCGCATCACGCCGAAGCGCGGGCGGATCTCGTCCCGGAACTTCCACTGGATGTGGTAGAGGTTGCGGGGCAGGTCCCGGTAGGACTTCGCGTAGGTCTTGAAGAGGTCGGTGACCATCTCCTCGTTCGTCGGGCCGTAGAGCATCTCCCGGTCGTGCCGGTCGATGATGCGCAGCATCTCCTTGCCGTAGCCGTCGTAGCGCCCGCTCTCCTTCCAGAGCTCGGCGGCCTGGATGGTCGGCATCAGGATCTCCTGCGCCCCGGCCAGGTCCTGCTCCTGCCGCACGATATCGGAGACCTTGCGCAGCACGCGCAGGCCCAGCGGCAGCCAGGCGTAGATGCCGGCGCTGGTCTGGCGGACCATGCCCGCGCGCAGCATCAGCCGGTGGGAGACGATCTGCGCCTCGGCGGGGGTTTCCTTCAGCGTGGGCAGGAAGGCGCGGGAGAGGCGCAAGGCGGAGGGCTCCGGAAGGGAAGAGGGGGGCAACCTAGAGCATGGGGCGGGCCGCGCAATCCGCCCGGCGGGCGCGCAAAAAAGAAGGGCCGCCCCGAAGGGACGGCCCGAGTTTAGGGAGGAAACGCCAGTCACACGGCGGAAGAGGAAGAGCCCTCTTCCATGTCCCGATCATGCTGCAGTGCGGCCCCGGGACGAAGAAAAATCCAACATCGAACGCCAAGAAAATAGGCTTCCACGACACAGAACGACGTATTCCTCGGCATAGCTGCCGCCTAGCGCTGCATAACGACTAATCATTGGGCATCGCCAGCCATCCCTCGCGGAAGGACAGCCAGTCGGCCGTCACCAGCCACTCGATGATGAGCCAGACGAGGACGGAAACCAGCGTAGTCAGCAGGACCACCCGGACGACGCGGACCTGGCGCGGGGCCCCGCGCCACCCTCCCGCCTCGGCGGCCTCCGGATCGGGGCTGATGCCCAGCGGCAGCACGGCGAAGAGCACCGTCCACCACACGAGGAAGAAGACGACGATTCCCGCGGCCCAGCCCATCCTGCCCCAACCTTGCCCTCACTTGCCCGGGATCGGCCGTAATCCCGGCGCGATCCCCTGCGTTTCTACGCCATGTCGATCCGAAGGGAGACGAAGATGCGACGCCTCATCCTTCTCGCCGGGCTTGCCCTCGCAGCCATCCCGGCGATCCCGCAGACCGCTGAGGCCCATGGCGGCCGCTGGGAGCGCGAGCGGGCCTACCGCCACCACGAGTGGCGCCGCGAGCAGGCCTGGCGCCGGCACGAGCGCCGCGAGTGGCGGCGGGAGCAGGCCTGGCGGCGCCATCAGGAGGAACGCCACGCCTACCGCCGCGGCTACCGACACGGCTACGGCTACGGCCCGCCGGTGGCCTACGCGCAGCCCGGGGTGACCATCGCCATCCCGTTCCGCTGAGCACCCGGCCTGCTCCGGGACTAGACCCGGAGCAGGTGGAGCTCCACCAGGGGGCGCTTGCGGACGCGGCGCCCGATAGCCTTGCGGAGGGCGGTCCGCGCCGCCTCCCGCAGGGCCGAGTCCTCACGCCGCAGCGGCGCGGGCAGGTCGTTCACCAGCCGCACGAGGTCGGCCGCGATCTGCGCCGTAGCGTCCTCGCCCTGCTCGAACAGGCCAGGGGCTGAGACCTGAGGTGTGCCCCGCACCCGGCCGCTGTCGTCCACCGCGAGCGAGCCGACGACCACGCCGTTGAACAGCATCCGCCTCCGCGCACCGAGAACGCCGCCGTCGAGCGGCAGCAGGCGCGTGCCGTCCACGGCTAACTTGCCGCTCTGCACGGTCTCGCAGACCTCGACGGGCCCGCCCCCGAGCCGGAGCATGTCGCCGTCCTCGATCAGGTGCGGCTCGGCGCCGAACTCGCGGGCGAGAGCCGCGTGCTCCTGCAGGTGGCGCCACTCCCCGTGCACGGGCACGGCGTGGCGGGGTTTCACCAGGTCGTAAAGCCGCCGGAGCTCGTCCTTGGCCGGATGGCCGGAGACGTGCACGGGGTGCTCCGAGTCCGGCGTGATCACGCGGCATCCGGCGCGGTAGAGCGCGGCCTCCACGTTCATGATCGCCTTCTCGTTCCCGGGGATCATGCGGGAGGAGAAGATCACCGTGTCCCCCTCACCCAGGGAGATCTGCGGATGGGTGTCCGTCGCGATCTTCGCCAGCGCGGACCGAGGCTCGCCTTGACTGCCCGTGCAGATGATCAGCAGCTCGTCATCGGGAAGGTAGCCGGCCTCCTCCTCGTCGAGAAAGGGCGGCAGGTCCTTAAAGTAGCCCGTCTCCCGCGCCGCCGCGTCGGCATTGCGGAGGGAGCGGCCGAAGAGCGCCACGCGCCGGCCGGCGGCCATGGCGGCGCGCGTGATCGAATCCACGCGCGCGATGTTCGTCGCGAAGCAGGAGACGGCCACCCGGCCCTTCAGCGTCGCGATCAGCGCCGTCAGCGCCTCGAGCACGCTGGCCTCGCTGCCGGAATGCCCGTCCACCAGGGCGTTGGTGCTGTCGCAGACCATCGCCAGCACCCCCTCCTCGCCGAGACGGGCGAAGGCAGCCTCGTCCGTGGGCGGGCCGATCAGGGGATCAGGGTCCAGCTTCCAATCGCCCGTGTGCAGAACGGTGCCGTGCCGCGTGCGGATGGCGAGGGCCTGAGACTCGGGCACGGAGTGCGCCACTCGCAAGAACTGCAGATCGAAGTTCCCGATCTTCACGCGGGAGGAGAGCGGCACGGTGTGGATAGTCACCTCGTGCAGCAGCCCCGCCTCACCGAGCTTGCGCCGCAGCACCGCGCTGGCGAAGGGGCTGGCATAGAGGGGGCAGCGCAGCTGGGTCCAGAGATGCGCCACGGCGCCGAGGTGGTCCTCATGCGCGTGGGTGATCACCAGCCCCACGAGGCGGTCCCGCCGCTCGGAAAGCCAGGCAGGATCGGGGACGAGGATCTCGGCCTCGGGCGCCTCGGCGCCGCCGAAGCCGATTCCGCAATCCACCGCGAGGAGCTGTCCGTCCAGGCGGTAGACGTTGAGGTTCATGCCGATCTCCCCCGTCCCCCCGAGCGGGAGGAAGGCGAGGTCGTCGGTCGTATCGAAGGTCATTCGTTCTCGTTCTTGACTAAGTCAGGGTCTATCGTTGCAGGACAGATGGGGGGTGCGCCGCGGGTCGCCAACAGGGGGCGTCCCGGCCCGGCGGCTTGATCGGATGCAAAGCTTCGAATGCCGGGCGGGGCGCCGGGGAACAAGAGGCAGAACGGGGGCGGGCGATCACCTTCCGGTCACTCCGCTCCGGCGCCGTTGCGGTCAGGCCTCGACCTGCCCTGCCGTGACGGTCTCAAGTCCCCGGGCCGTTCGGAGCCGTAGGGCGCCCGTATCGTCCAGCCCCTCGAACAACCCCTTCAACGGAGCACCGGCAGCCGTGACGGTGAGGGCCGCGCCGGGTAGGTGGCCTCGCGCGAGCCAGGCGGCCCGGACGGGGGCAAACCCCTGCGCTTCCCGGAGAGCCCGCCAGCGGTCCAGCGCGGCCAGGACCGCGGCAGCGGCCTCCTCCGGCCCGGGCGCCGGCGCCGGTAGTGATGCCGTACGGCGGCCCGGCACGGCCGGGGCATGGGCGAGGTTCACGCCGAAGCCTAAGGCAAGCCAGTCCAGCCCACCGGCCGTACTCAGGCTCGCCTCCGCGAGAATGCCGGCGCATTTCGCGCCTTTCAGCAGGAGATCGTTCGGCCACTTCAGCGCCAAGCCCGGGCCGGCCCAGGGCGTCAGCGCATCGTGCAAGGCTACGGCCGCCAGCAGGGACCATTGCGGCACCTCACGCGCCGGCGACGCCGGGCGGAGGAGGACCGAGAGGTAGAGATTGCCGGCCGGAGACTCCCAGGCCCGCCCATGCGTGCCGCGCCCGGCCGTCTGACGATGCGCAAGGACGGCCAGGCGCTCCGCCTCGCCGTCCTCGGCACGTTCTCGGATCAGGTCGGCGGTGCTGGGAAGCTGGTCGTGGACCAGCAGCCGCCAGCCCACCGGGAATGAGCTCATCCCGTCAGCGCGGCCACCGCAGCCGCCGCCGCCGCGACGATCGGGGCCGGGAAGAGGAAGAAGAGCACATTGAACAGCCCTGCCCCCGCCAGCACCATGGACACGGCAGCCGGACGGGGGTCCAGCGCCCCTGCGGAGCTGTCGAAGTACATCACCTTGATGATGCGTAGGTAGTAATAGGCACCTACGACACTGGTCAGCACGCCCACCACGGCCAGCACCCAGAAGCCCTCCTGCACCGCTGCCAGGAAGACGTAGAGCTTCGAGAAGAAGCCTGCGAGCGGCGGAATGCCGGCCATAGAGAACATGAAGATCGTCATGGCAGCCGCCATGCCGGGATCGGTGCGGCCGAGCCCGGCGAGGTCGTCCACCTGCTCCAGCGACCGGCCCTGGCGGCGCATGGAGACGAGCACAGCGAAGACGCCCGCGTTCATGGCGATGTAGATCGCCATATACAGCATCACGCCGCGCAGTCCGACATCGGTGGCCACCGCCAGGCCCATCAGCGCGTAGCCGATATGGCCGATGGACGAGTAGGCCATCAGGCGCTTGATGTTGTTCTGCCGGATGGCGGCGAAGGAGCCGAGCAGCATGGAGCCGAGCGAGGCGAGCCAGATCACGCCCTGCCACTGCTCCGCGAGGTCCACAAAGGGATCGGCCAGCACCCGCACGAGCAGCGCCACTGCCGCCACCTTCGGCGCCGAGGCGAAGAAGGCGGTGACCGGGGTCGGCGCGCCCTCGTAGACGTCGGGCGTCCACATGTGGAAGGGCACGGCCGAAATCTTGAAGGCCAGGGCGGCGACCACGAAGGTGACGCCCACGACGAGCCCGAGCGAGGTTCCCTCCGTCGTGGAGACCGCGCTGGCGATCGCCGCGAAGTTCGTGGAGCCGGAGAAGCCGTAGGTCAGGCTCGCGCCATAAAGGTAGAGGCCGGAGGCCAGGGCGCCGAGAACGAAGTACTTCAGCCCGGCCTCGGCGGAGCGCGCGTTGTCGCGGTCGAAGGCCGCGATGACATAGAGCGACAGCGAGAGCAGCTCGAGCCCGAGGTAGAGGGTGATGAGGTCGGCGGCCGAGACCATCGCCAGCATGCCCACCGTGCTGAACAGCACGAGGACCGGGAACTCGAACCGGGCGATGCCCTGCCTCTCGTTCCAGTCCAGCGCCAGCATCAGGCCGGAGGCGGCGCCGAGCAGGATCAGCACCTTCGCGAAGCGCGCGAAGCTGTCCGAGACGAACTGGTTGTTGAAAGCCATGCCGTCGGGCGCGGCCATCACCAGCACCGCCGTAACAAGGAGCGCGCCGAGCGTGCCCATGGTGACAGGGAAGGTCGTGTCCCGCTTGGGAATGACGCCGACGAGCAGGAGCACGAGGCCCGAGACCGCCAGGAGGATCTCGGGAAGGGCGAGGGTCCAGTTCATCGTCTCAGAGCCCCGCCACGCGCGGTACCGCCAGGGCAGCCTCGTGTCGCTCGATCAGCGCGGCGACGGAGGCCTCCCAGACATGGGTGAAGGAGGAAGGATAGATCCCCATCCAGAGGGTGAGGACGATCAGCGGCGCGAAGATCGCCAGTTCGCGCGGAGAGAGGTCCAGCATGCCGCGCACCTCGTCCCGCGTGATGCGGGAGAAGACGACGCGCCGGTAGAGCCAGAGCATGTAGGCCGCGCCGAGGATCATGCCCATGCCGGTGCCGAGCGCGACCCAGCCGTTGGACCTCCAGGCGCCGGTGATGACCAGGAACTCGCCCGGGAAATTGGCGGTGCCGGGCAGCGCGACGCTCGCCATGGTGAAGAGCATGAAGACCAGCGCGTAGGCCGGCATCACCTTCGCCACCCCGCCGTAGCGGGCGATCTCGCGCGTGTGCAGCCGGTCGTAAACCACGCCGACGCAGAGGAAAAGCGCGCCGGAGACCACGCCATGGGCCAGCATGGTGAAGATCGCGCCGGAGATTCCCTGCTGGTTGAAGGTGAACAGCCCCACCGTGACCACGCCCATATGGGCGACGGAGGAGTAGGCGATCAGCTTCTTCATGTCCTGCTGCGCGAAGGCGATCATGGAAGTGTAGATCACCGCCACGACCGAGAGCGCGAACATCATCGGCGCGAAGAACTGCGACGCCTCGGGGAAGAGCGGGATGGAGAAGCGAAGGAAGCCGTAGCCTCCCATCTTCAGCAGCACGCCCGCCAGGATGACGGAGCCGGCGGTCGGTGCCTCCACGTGGGCGTCCGGCAGCCAGGTGTGAACCGGCCACATCGGCACCTTCACGGCGAAGGAGGCGAAGAAGGCCAGGAACATCCAGTACTGCCAGGAGGACGGGACCGCCTTCTGCATCAGCGCCGCAATGTCCGTGCTGCCGGCGTTGTACCAGAGCGCGAGGATGGCCAGCAGCATCAGCACGGAGCCGAGCAGCGTGTAGAGGAAGAACTTGAAGGCCGCATAGACCCGCCGCTGCCCGCCCCAGATCCCGATGATCAGGAACATCGGGATCAGCACGCCCTCGAAGAAGACGTAGAAGATGATGAGGTCAAGCGCGCAGAACATGCCCACCATCATCGTTTCCAGGACGAGGAAGGCGATCATGTACTCCCTCACGCGCGTCTGCACCGCCTCCCACGAGGCGAGGATGCAGATCGGCGTCAGCAGGGTCGAGAGCAGTACGAACAGCACGGAAATGCCGTCCACGCCCATGTGGTAGTTCACGCCGAAATCGGGCAGCCAGTTCAGCCTCTCGACGAACTGCGGCTCCGCGCTGGAGGCGTTGAACTGGAACCACAGAATGAGCGAGAGGACGAAGACGATCAGGCTGGTCCAGAGCGCCGTCCAGCGGGCGTTGGAGGCGACGGTCGCCTCGTCGCCACGGACGCAGAGGATCGCCACCACCCCCGCCAGCGGCAGGAAGGTGAGAAGGGAGAGCAGCGGGAAGCCGGCGGCGTTCATCGGGTGAAGCCCAGGAAAATGACCGAGACGAAGACCACGAGGCCCGCGATCATGGTGAAGGCGTAGTTCGCCACGCGCCCGGTCTGGAACCGCGCGGCGCCGCGCGCCGCGTCGACCGTGAGCGCGGCCACGCCGTTCGGCACGCCGTCGATGATGGCGGCGTCGCCGGTCTTCCAGAACACCTGCGCGAGGCGGCGGAAGGGCCGGACGAAGAGCAGGTCATACAGCTCGTCGAAGTACCACTTGTGCAGCAGGAACTTGTGGACGCCCGGGAAGGCCGCGGCGATGCGGGCCGGGATGGAGGGGAAGAACATGTAGAACAGGTAGGCCAGCAGGATGCCGGCGATGCCGATCACCGTCGGCGCCAGCGGCACCCAAGACGGCACCTCGTGCGCGTGGTGCAGCACGTGGTTGTGCTCCGCCGTGAAGATCGCCCCGTTCCAGAAGGCCTGCTGGTCGTGGCCAACGAAGTGCTCGTAGAAGACCGCGCCGGTGAAGATGGCGCCCACGGCCAGCACCAGCAGCGGGATCAGCATCACCGCCGGGCTCTCGTGCACGTGCTCCATCACGTGGTGGTCCGCCCGCGGCTTGCCGTGGAAGGTGAGGATGAGGAGCCGCCAGGAGTAGAAGGCCGTCAGGAAGGCGGCGAGCAGGCCCATGGCGAAGGCGTACATCCCCGCTCCCGTATGGGCGGCGAAAGCGCTCTCCAGGATCATGTCCTTGGAGTAGTAGCCGGCGAAGAAGGGCACGCCGGCCAGGGCCAGGCTGCCGATCCACATTACCGCGTAGGTGACGGGGATCTTCTTCCAGATCCCTCCCATCTTCCGGATGTCCTGCTCGTCCGACATCGCGTGGATCACGGACCCGGCGGAGAGGAACAGCAGCGCCTTGAAGAAGGCGTGGGTGAAGAGATGGAACACTGCCGCCTGATAGGCGCCGACGCCAAGGGCGAAGAACATGTACCCGAGCTGCGAGCAGGTGGAGTAGGCGATCACCCGCTTGATGTCGTTCTGCACGCAGCCGATCGTCGCGGCAAAGATGGCGGTGGAGGCACCGACGATCGTTACCAGGGTCAGCGTGTTCGGCGCGTACTCGAAGACCGGCGACATGCGCGCCAGCAGGAAGACGCCGGCGGTCACCATCGTTGCCGCGTGAATGAGGGCGGACACCGGGGTCGGGCCCTCCATCGCGTCCGGCAGCCAGGTGTGCAGGCCGAGCTGGGCCGACTTGCCGCAGGCGCCGAGGAACAGGAGCAGCGCGATCACCTCCAGCACCGGCAGGCCGGCGAAGGTCACGCCCCTCATCTCCGCCACGCGCGGGAAGATGTCGTTGAAGTTCAGCGCGCCGAAGGTCCAGAAGGTCAGCGCCATGCCGAGCATGAAGAAGAGGTCGCCGACGCGGTTCACGATGAAGGCCTTCATCGCGGCCCGGTTCGCGCTCTCGCGCTCGTACCAGTAGCCGATCAGCAGGTAGCTCGCGAGACCGACACCCTCCCAGCCGAAGAAGAGCTGGACCAGGTTGTCCGCCGTCACCAGCATCAGCATGGCAAAGGTGAAGAGGCCGAGATAGGCGAAGAAGCGCGGCGGCGTCTCATCATGAGACATGTAGCCGACGCTGTACATGTGGATGAAGGTGGAGATGAAGGTCACCATCCCCACCATCATGGCGCTCAGCGTGTCGTAGCGGAGGGCCCAGTCAACAGTGAGCCCGCCGACATCCATCCAGTTGAGGATGGTGATGGTCTGCGGCTGATGGTTCAGCCCGACCTCGACAAAGGCCGAGACGCCGCAGATGGCGGCCAGCACCATGCAGCCGACCGAAACCCACATGGAGAGCCGGTCGCCCAGCCAGCGGCCGAAGAAGCCCGCGAGGGTCGCGCCCAGGAGCGGGAAGAAGACGGCACCGACGAACATGGCGCCCTAACCCTTCAGGGTGGACACGTCTTCCACCTCGATGCTGCCGCGGTTGCGGAAGTAGATGACGACGATGGCCAGCCCGATCGCGGCCTCGGCGGCCGCGACGGTCAGGATGAACATGGCGAAGATCTGCCCGGTGAGGTCGCCCAGGGTGGAGGAGAAGGCCACCAGGTTGATGTTGACCGAGAGAAGGATCAGCTCCACCGACATCAGGATAACGATGATGTTCTTCCGGTTCAGGAAGATGCCGAACACCCCGAGCACGAAAAGGATCGCGCCCACGGTCAGGTAGTGGGACAGCCCGATGGTGAGCATCAGTGGTGCCCTCCCCCATGTCCGTGCCCATGGCCGTGCGCAACCGCCTTGGGCTTCGGCTCCTCAGGCGGCAGCGGGCGGAGAATGCCCATCTGGCCGATGGTGGCGCCGACCGGGACGGAGGCCATCTCGATCTGCGTGCGGCGGTGGATCTGAGCCTGGATGTCCTGGCGCCGGCTGCGCGCGCGGTCGCGGTGCGTCAGCACGATGGCGCCGATCATGGCGACCAGCAGGATCAGGCCTGCACCCTGAAACAGGAACACGTAGTCCGTGTAGAGCACCTGGCCGATTGCCTGGGTGTTGCTCACTGCCGAGGGTGTCGGGTTCGGCCGCAGCCCGCCGGCCTCACCACTGGACTGCCAGGTGGCAAGGACGAAGACGAGCTCCAGGAACAGGATGCCGCCGATCACCGCGCCGATCGGGGCGTATCGCTGGAAGCCCTCGCGCAGCCGGGCGAAGTCGATGTCCAGCATCATCACGACGAAGAGGAACAGCACCGCGACGGCGCCGACGTAGACGATGACGAGGATCATCGCCAGGAACTCGGCACCGGCGATGAGGAAGAGCGCGGCGGCGTTGAAGAAGCCCAGGATCAGGAACAGCACGCTGTGCACGGGGTTCCGGCTGGTGACGACCATCACGGCGCAGGCGATCAGCACCGCCGAGAAGGCATAGAAGGCGAGGCCCGCGATTGCGGAATCAGTGATCATCGGAAGGGCGCATCCGCCTGGAGGCGCGCGGCCAGGATCGGCTCCCACCGGTCGCCGTTATCGAGGAGCTTGTCCTTCTGGTAGATCAGCTCGGCCCGGGTCTCCGTGGCGAACTCCAGGTTCGGCCCTTCGACGATGGCATCCACCGGGCAGGCCTCCTCGCAGAGGCCGCAGTAGATGCACTTTGTCATGTCGATGTCGTAGCGCGTGGTCCGCCGGGACCCGTCCTCGCGCGGCTCGGCCTCGATCGTGATGGCCAGGGCCGGGCAGACCGCCTCACAGAGCTTGCACGCGATGCAGCGCTCCTCCCCGTTAGGGTAGCGGCGCAGCGCGTGCTCGCCCCGGAAGCGCGGGCTCAGCGGAGCGCGCTCGTAGGGATAGTTGATCGTCGCCTTCTTGGAGAAGAAGGCCTTCAGCGTCAGCCCCAGCCCGGAGATGATCTCCCCGAGGAGGAAGCTGCGCGCCACTCGGTCGAGCGTCGCCATCAGGGACGGACCTTTCCGATTGCGGTGTTGGGTCGGGTCATGCCGGCAGCCACCCGAAGACCTTCAGCGTGAAAGCCGTGAGGACCAGCCAGACGAGGCTGAAGGGCAGGAACACCTTCCAGCCCAGCCGCATGAGCTGGTCATAGCGGTAGCGCGGCAAGGTGGCCCGGACCCAGACGAAGACGAACATGCAGAAGCAGATCTTGAGGATGAACCAGATCGGCCCCGGCACCAGGTTGAACGGTGCCATGTCCAGCGGCGGCAGCCACCCACCCAGAAACAGGGTGGAGGTGAGCGCGGACATGAGGAACATGTTCGCGTACTCGCCGAGGAAGAAGAGGGCGAAGGTCATCGCGGAGTATTCCACGAAGAACCCCGCCACCAGCTCCGACTCACCCTCGGGCAGGTCGAAGGGCGCCCTGTTCGTCTCCGCCAGGGTGGAAATGAAGAAGATGACGAACATCGGGAAGAGCGGGATGAAGAACCACAGGTTCTTCTGCGCCAACACTACGTCCGTCAGGTTCAGCGATCCAACGCAGAGCAGCACGGTGACGATCACGAAGCCCATCGAGACTTCGTAGGACACCATCTGCGCCGCGGAACGCAGCGCGCCGAGGAAGGCGTACTTCGAGTTCGACGCCCAGCCCGCGATGATGATGCCGTACACGCCGAGCGAGGAGATCGCGAAGAGATACAGCACGCCCACGTTGATGTCGGCGATCGCCCAGCCCTCGTTCACCGGGATCACCGCCCAGGCGATCATCGCGAGCACGAAGGTGAGCATCGGCGCCATGATGAAGAGCACCTTGCTCGCGCCCGCCGGCACGATGGTCTCCTTCATCAGCATCTTGCCGGCATCGGCGAAGGGCTGCAGCAGGCCGAAAGGCCCGACGACGTTCGGCCCCTTCCGCAGCTGCATCGCGGCCATGATCTTGCGCTCGGCGAGCGTCATGAACGCCACCGCGATCAGCAGCGGCACCAGCAGCGCCAGTGCCTGCGCGACGGTCAGCGCCAGGATGCCGACCGGGGTGTTCAGGAAGTCCGCCATCACTCGGCCGCCATCGCAGGGGTGGGTGCGTGGGTGCGTGCGCACTCGGCCATCACCTCGCTGGCGCGACTGATCGCGTCGGCTTGCCAGTAGTTCGTGATGGGAGAGTGGAAGAAGGCGCCGCCAAGCGCGCCGGCATCCCCCGCCGGGGCGGCGGAGACCGGCGCCGGGGCCGGCGTCTCGTCCAGGCGCTGGAAGACGGGGTTCGCCTCCTGCATCCGCGCGCGCAGCGCCAGCAGGTCGTCATAGGGCAGCGCCGCGCCGAGCACCTCGCTGGCGGCGCGCAGAATACGCCAGTCCTCCCGCGCATCGCCCGGCGGGAAGACGGCCCGGCGGCCGCGCTGCACGCGACCCTCCGTGTTCACGTAGGTGCCGTCCTTCTCCAGGTAGGTGGAGCCCGGCAGGATCACGTCGGCCCGGGCCGCGGCGCGGTCGCCGTGGTGGCCCTGGTAGACCACGAAGGTGCCCGGGGCGATCAGGGCGGGGTCGAACCCGTCCGCACCCAGCAGCCACAGCGCGTCCACGCCGCCGCCGAGCATCGCTCCCAGGTCCTTGCCGCCCTGCCCCGGCAGGAAGCCGAGATCGAGCGCCGCAACCTGGCCGCCCTGCAGGTGAAGCAGGTTGAAGCCGTTCCACTCCGCCGTGACGGCGTTGATCGACTGCGCCAGCCCCCAGGCTGCGGCCAGCACCGCCGTACCGTCCGGCCGCGCCAGGGCACCGCGCCCCAGCAGGATCAGCGGACGCTTGGCGTTGCGCAGCACGTCGCCGAAGGCGCCGTCCAGCACGCCGCTCAGCGCATCCGGGCCGTTTCCGAGGTGCTGGGATGGATAGGTCAGATCCACGTCCGGCCCGATCACCCCGACCGGCACGCGCACCATGGCCCGCTTGCGGATGCGCGCGTTCAGCACCGGCGCTTCGACGCGCGGGTTGCTGCCGATGATCAGCACCGCATCCGCCTGGTCGATCCCGGCGATGCTGGTGTTGAACAGGTAGAAGGCGCGGTCGGAGCCATCCAGCGCCGCGCCGTCCTCTCGGCAGTCCAGGTTCCGCGACCCCAGCCCGGTCATCAGGTCCTTGAGGGCCAGGATGCTCTCCGCATCCGCCAGCCCACCGGCCACGGCGCCGATCCGCTCGCCCGGGATGCCCTTCATTCGCTCGGCAATCACCGCGAAGGCCTCAGGCCAGGTCGCAGCGCGCAGCTTGCCGCTCTCGCGGATCCACGGCCGGTCCAGGCGGCGCTTCTTCAGCGCGTCGAAGGAGAAGCGGCCGCGATCGGCCATCCACTCCTCGTTCACGTCCTCATGCACGCGCGGGATGATGCGGAGGATATCCGGACCGCGGCTGTCCACGCGGATGTTCGTGCCCGTCGCGTCCAGCACGTCCACGCTGTCCGTCTTCGCCAGCTCCCAGGGGCGGGAGACATAGGCGTAGGGCCGGCTGGTCAGCGCGCCCACCGGGCAGATGTCGATCAGGTTGCCCGACAGCTCGGTGGACAGCGCCTTCTCGACGTAGGTGGTGATCTCCATTCCCTCGCCGCGGCCGACCGCGCCGAGCTCCGGCACGCCCGCCACCTCGGTCGCGAAGCGGACGCAGCGCGTGCACTGGATGCAGCGCGTCATGATCGTCTTCACCAGCGGGCCGAGATACTTGTCCTTCACCGCCCGCTTATTCTCGTGGAACCGCGTGGTGTCGGACCCGTAGGCCATCGCCTGGTCCTGCAGGTCGCACTCGCCGCCCTGGTCGCAGATCGGGCAGTCCAGCGGGTGGTTGATCAGCAGGAACTCCATCACGCCCCGGCGCGCGTTCCGCACCACCGGGCTGTCCGTGATGATCTTCATGCCGTCCGCCGCCGGGAAGTGGCAGGAAGCGACAGGCTTCGGCGCCTTCTCCACCTCGACGAGGCACATGCGGCAATTGCCGGCGATGGACAGGCGCTCGTGGTAGCAGAAGCGGGGAATCTCCTTCCCCGCCAGTTCCGCTGCCTGCAGGGCGGTGACGCCGAGCGGCACCTCCAGCTCGATGTCGTCCACCGTGACCTTGATGAGCTTCACGTCGCTCATGGCTTCACTCCGCCGCCATCGGGTACACCCGCGCGGCATGATCGCGCTTATAGGCGGCGATCCTCTCTTCCATCATCGGCCGGTAGTGCCGGATCAGTCCCTGCACCGGCCAGACGCCACCATCGGCCAGGGCACAGATCGTGTGCCCCTCGATGCGTCGCGTCACGTTCTCCAGCACGTCGATCTCGTCGAGCTCGGCGCGTCCTTCGACCATGCGATCCATCATGCGGCTGACCCAGCCCATGCCCTCGCGGCAGGGCGTGCACTGGCCGCAGCTCTCATGCTTGTAGAATTTGGACAGGCGGGCGATGGCGCGGATCAGGTCCGTGGACTTGTCCATCACGATCACCCCCGCCGTGCCAAGGCCCGACTTGTGCTCGCGCAGCGCGTCGAAGTCCATCAGCACGTCGTCGCAGATGTGCTTCGGCAGCAGCGGCGTGGAGGACCCGCCGGGGATCACACAGAGCAGGTTGTCCCAGCCCCCGCGCACGCCGCCGGCATGGCGCTCGATGAGCTCCCGCAGCGGGATGCTCATCTCCTCCTCAACGTTGCAGGGCTTGTTCACGTGGCCCTGGATGCAGAAGATCTTCGTGCCCGAGTTCTTCGGCCGGCCGAAGCCCGCGAACCAGCTCGCGCCGCGCCGCAGGATCTCCGGCACCACCGCGATCGTCTCGACGTTGTTCACCGTCGTCGGGCGGCCGTAGAGGCCCACGGCGGCGGGGAACGGCGGCTTCAGCCGCGGCATGCCCTTCTTACCCTCGAGGGACTCGATGAGCGCCGTCTCCTCGCCGCAGATATAGGCACCGGCGCCGCGATGGACGTAGAGGTCGAAGTCGTACCCCGACCCCGCCGCGTTCTTCCCCAGCAGCCCGGCCGCGTAGCACTCGTCGATCGCCGCCTGGAGGATGTTCTGCTCGTTGAAGTACTCGCCGCGGCAGTAGATGTAGCCGGCCGAGGCATTCATCGCGACAGCCGCGTAGAGGCAGCCCTCGATCAGCGTGCTCGGGTCATGCCGAATGATGTCGCGGTCCTTGCAGGTGCCCGGCTCCGACTCGTCGCAGTTCACGACAAGGTAGGAGGGCAGCCCGTCCGCGTTCGCCTTCGGCATGAAGGACCACTTGAGGCCGGTCGGGAAGCCGGCGCCGCCGCGGCCACGAAGGCCGGACTGCTTCACTTCCTCGATGATCCAGTCCCGCCCCTTGGCGATCAGCTCCGCCGTACGGTCCCAGTTGCCGCGCTTCCGCGCCGCCTCCAGGCCCCAGTGCTGGGTCCCGTAGAGGTTGGTGAAGATGCGGTCCTTGTCCTGAAGCGCCATGCTTCAATCCCCTCCGGGAACGTCGAGCAGCGTGAGGCGGCCACCCTCCGGCGCGCTCGTCTCGCGGCCGATGGTGCTGCCGGGCTGCGGACGCTCTCCGCGCTTGAGCGATTCGATGAGCTGGACGGTGCGGTCGTAGTCCAGGTCCTCGTAGTAGTCGTCGTCCACCTGCAGGATCGGCGCGTTCACGCAGGCCCCGAGGCACTCCACCTCGGAGAGGGTGAACAGCCCGTCCGCGCTGGTGTCGCCGTAGCCCTTGAGGCCGCCCGCCGTCTTGCAGGCGCGCAGCACGTCGTCCGAGCCGCGCAGCATGCAAGGCGTCGTCCCGCAGACCTGGAGGTGAAACCGCCCGATCGGCTTGGTGTTGAACATGAAGTAGAAGGTCGCGACCTCGTAGACGCGGATCGGTGCCATTCCCAGACGCTCGCCTACGCGGTCCATAGCGATCCGCGGCACCCAGGCAGAACCGGTCTGCCGCCCCATCTGCTTCTGCGCGACGTAGAGCACGGGGATCACGCCGGAGGCCTTCTTCGCCTCCGGGTAGCGCGCCAGAATTTTGGCGATCTGCGCCTCGCTCTCCGCGTCAAACTCGAAGCTCGTCGGCTCCTCCCGAGGGTTGTCGGGATTGGAGTCCAGGTGGTCCTTCGCGCCGTCCGTCACCGGTCGATCTCCCCGAAGACGATGTCCAGGCTGCCGATCACGGAAACCGCGTCCGCCAGCATGTGGCCCTTGGTCAGCACCTCCATCGCCTGGAGATGCGCGAAGCCCGGCGCGCGGATCTTGCAGCGATAGGGCCGGTTGGTTCCGTCGGACACGAGATATACCCCGAACTCGCCCTTGGGCGCCTCTACCACCGTGTAGGTCTCGCCGGGGGGCACGTGGTACCCCTCGGTATAGAGCTTGAAGTGGTGGATCAGCGACTCCATCGAGCGCTTCATCTCGCCGCGCTTCGGCGGCGCGATCTTGTTGTCGTCCACCTTGATCGGCCCGGCCGGCATCTGGTCCAGGCACTGGTGGATGATCTTCAGGCTCTCCCGCATCTCGGCCATGCGGACGAGGTAGCGGTCGTAGCAATCGCCGTGGCGCCCGACGGGCACCTCGAATTCCATCCGGTCATAGACGTCGTAGGGCTGCTGCCGGCGCAGGTCCCACGCCACGCCGGATGCGCGCAAGCACGGGCCGGAGAAGCCCCATTCCATCGCCTGCTCGGCCGACATCACGCCGATGTCGACGGTGCGCTGCTTGAAAATGCGGTTGTCCGTCAGCAGCCCGTGCAGCTCGTCGATGAACTTCGGGAACTGGTTGGCCCAGGCACGGATCCGCTCCGCCAGGCCGGGCGGCAGGTCACGGGAGACGCCGCCCGCGCGGAAGTAGTTCGCGTGATAGTGGCTGCCCGACACCGCCTCGTAGAACTCCAGCAGGTGCTCGCGCTGCTCGAAGCCCCAGAGGGAAGGCGTGATGGCGCCGCAGTCCAGCGCGTAGGTCGTGATGTTCAGCAGGTGATTCGCGAGACGCGTAATCTCGCTGAACATCACGCGGATGTACTGCGCCCGCTCCGGCACCGTGATGCCCAGCAGCCGCTCGGTGCCGAGCGCGAAGGCATGCTCCATGCACATCGGGCTGACGTAGTCGAGCCGGTCGAAGTACGGGTTGGCCTGCAGGTAGGACTTGTACTCGATCAGCTTCTCGGTGCCGCGGTGCAGCAGGCCGATATGCGGATCGGCGCGCTCCACCACCTCACCCTTCATCTCGAGAATGAGGCGCAGCACGCCGTGCGCGGCCGGGTGCTGCGGGCCGAAGTTGAGGGTGTGGCTGTCCAGCTCCACCCGGCGCGTCTGCGCGTCGGCGGTGCTGGTGTCCACGGGGATGGCATCGCCTGTCGTCAGGCTCATGGCTGCTTCTCCGCGTCCGGGAGAGCCTTCTGCTCTTCCAAGAGCGATGCCGGCGGCGGCGCGATGCGGTTCAGGTGCACCTTCTCGTCGCCCGGCAGGGTGGTCATGGCCTCCCACGGGGAGAGGAAGTCGAAGTTGCGGAAGTCCTGCGCCAGGTTCACCGGCTCGTAGATCACCTCGCGCCGCTCCTCGTCGTACCGGACCTCGACATGGCCGGTGAGCGGGAAGTCCTTGCGCAGCGGATGCCCCTGGAAGCCGTAATCCGTCAGGATCCGGCGCAGGTCCTCATTGCCCTCGAAGGCGATGCCGTACATGTCCCAGGCCTCGCGCTCCCACCAGCCGGCCACGGGCCAGATGGCGGTCACGCTCGCCACCGGCGTCTCGGCGTCGGTGGTCGTCACCACGCGGATGCGGTGGTTATGCGTGAGGGAGAGCAAGTTCCACACCACCTCGAAGCGCTCCTTGCGCTCCGGGAAGTCCACGCCGCAGACGTCCATCATCTGCTCGAAGGCGAAGCGCGGGTCGGCCCGCAGGATGGCCATCACCGTGCGCACCTGATCGCGCCGGATTCGGATCACCAGCTCGAGGCCCCGGGCCACATAGGCCTCGGTGACGGCGCCAGGCGGCAGGCTGGCGGCGACCTGCGCGCCGAGGTGCGAAAGGTCAGCCACGAAGGATCGTCCCCGTCCGCCGAATCTTCTTCTGGAGCTGCAGGATGCCGTAGACCAACGCCTCGGCCGTCGGCGGGCAGCCCGGCACGTAGATGTCCACCGGCACGATTCGGTCGCAGCCCCGCACCACGCTGTAGGAGTAGTGATAGTAGCCGCCGCCATTGGCGCAGCTGCCCATGGAGATGACCCAGCGCGGCTCGCTCATCTGGTCGTAGACCTTGCGCAGCGCGGGGGCCATCTTGTTGGTCAGCGTGCCCGCCACGATCATCACGTCCGACTGGCGCGGCGATCCGCGCGGGATCACCCCGAAGCGGTCCAGGTCGTAGCGCGCCATATAGGCGTGGATCATCGGCACGGCGCAGCAGGCCAAGCCAAAGGTCATCGGCCAGAGGCTGCCCGTGCGGGCCCAGTTCACCACCTTGTCGAGGTTGGCGACAACGAAGCCCTTCTCCTCGATCTCCCCCGTCACGCCCTTCAGGACCGCGTCCTGATCAGGCCCGGGCGGGAGCGCCTGCTTGTTCCAGGCCACCTTCTCGTTCGCCGACACGTCGGCCACGTGGGGGTGGCCGAAGATCTCGCTGCCGGTGCCGCTCATCGCATCACCCTCCGCGCGTCGCCGCGCGTCATCTCGTTGCGGGCCATCCGGCCCGTCTCGCCGCGAATGCCGCGGCTCATTCCCAGTCCAGCGCGCCCTTGCGCCACTCGTACACGAAGCCGATCGTCAGCAGCCCCAGGAACCCCATCATCGAGAGGAAGCCGAGCCAGCCGATCCCGCCGAGCGACACGGCCCAGGGGAACAGAAAGGCGACCTCCAGGTCGAAGATGATGAAGAGGATCGCGACGAGGTAGAACCGCACGTCGAAGCGGTGCCGCGTGTCCTCGAAGGGCTCGAATCCGCACTCGTAGGTCGAGTTCTTCTCGGCGTCCGGTTTCTGCCGCGCGGCCAGCACGGACCCGCCCACCATGGCAACGCTGATCGCCGCGGCGATGCCCAGGAAGACGAGGATCGGAAAGTAGTTGGCCAGCAGCGGCTGGGTCATCATGCCCCTCGGAGCTATGGGCATCCGGGACCGGAGGCGACCGCCGGATGCGCCCATTGGCGCCGAGGCCATGCCGCAGCGCAACGCGCTACATATAGATCGGAGCGGTGGTTCGCCATAGGGCCCCTGCCCCAGCTTCGCACAATGAATGCAGCGTAATCAATGCTTGCGAGCCGTTCGCAAGCGGGTCGCACCCGCGGGGGCGGTACGCCGGGACCGCAGCCCGGGACACCCCTGAAACGCAAAACGCCGCCCCGAAGGGCGGCGCTCTGTTTCGCGTCGTGGCGCGAGTGACGGGGCTCGAACCCGCGACCTCCGGCGTGACAGGCCGGCGCTCTAACCGACTGAGCTACACCCGCTCGCGACGTGGACGGGCGTTTACGGGCTGCAGCACCCCCTGTCAATGCGCCGCCTTCACCGAAGCATCACCGAACCACCACGACCCACAACACGCGCGTCTCGGCCTGCCGCAGCGCGAGCGCCCGAAGGAAGTCCCGCTCCGCCCGTTCGGCGCGATCCATCTCAGCCAAGTCGCGCGCGGCCGCACGATCGCCGCGCGACGCCGCCATCGAGAGCCAGTTCCGCGCTTCCCGCGGGTCCTGGCCCATCTCCTCCAGCCCCGTCATGTAGAGGCGGCCCACGGCGCGCTGCGCGCGAACGTCGCCGCTCTCCGCGGCTCGCCGCATCCATTGCAGCGCGGCGTAGGGCTGGCGCCGGAATCCCTCCCCGCCCCGGAACAGCAGGGTGGCCAGCCGGTACTGCGCGTTCGGCGATCCCCCTTCGGCCGCCGCGACGAGGCCCCGAGCGGATTCGGGCGCCTCCATCGAGGGGCCGCTCCGGTCCCCGTCCAACTCGGCCGTCACGGCCCCGATTGGCTGGACGTGGCAGGGCATGCCGGGATGGCAAACCACCACGTCCGGCTGGGCCATCATGGGCTGGGTCTGGGCGCAGGCACCCAGGCCCAGCATGGCCGCCAGCGCGGCCCCGCGGATCGCCTTCACGGCCTCAGCGCACGCGCAGTCGGCCGCCGGTGCCGAGCCCGCCCCGCACCTCCTGGGCCCGGTAGTTCTGCAGCGCCACGACCATCTTGTTGTACGAGTCGACGAAGGCCGCGACCGTCGCCTGGCCGGCCGGCGTGCGCTGGTAGCCGCCCAGCGCCCCCGCCGCGCCGCCGCCGAAGCCGGCCAGCACCGCACCGAAGTTGGAGGCGGTGGAGGAGCCCTCCGAGGCCGCGATCTGCACGCCGGCCCGGATATCGAAGACGGAAAGCGTGACCTGGGTCCCGGAGGTGGACATGGCAGCCCCCGCCAGGCCGGCCGCCAGCCCACCCCAGCCACCGATTCCCGCGCCGAGCCCGCTCATGTCCTGGTTCGAGAAGAGAATGGCCGGCTCCATGTAGTAGTCTGCCGCCACGCGCTGCCCGCGCTGCATGTTGGACCCGGCCCGGAACTCGCCGCTGTTCCGCATGTCGCCGACCATGCCGCGCATCCGGCCCTCGAGCCGGTCATTCCCCATCGCGGTGATGACGAAGCAGTTGGACTGCTGGATGATCAGCCGCACCATCGGCTCGATGGTCGTGATCTGCGTGGCGCGGGTGAAGGGCCCGAACCAGCTCGCCGCGCGGCCGTCATCGACTGCGATTGTGCCGAGGGTCTCCGGGCAGCGCACCAGGCTGGTCGCGCCGACGCTGGTGCCGCCAGCGGCGGCGCCGGTCACCGGCCCGCTGGCCGTCCCCTGCTGGAGGCAACCGGCGAGCGCGAAGGCGGAGGCGGCGGCCAGCAGGCCATGGCGAAACTTCATGAAACGGCTTCCCTCGGAGCAGACGGCCGGAATCAGGCCGGCCATGGGGATTATTCATCCCCCTCGGGTTACCGCAACCTTGCGTAACGTTCCGGCCCGCTGCGGGCGCGGTCTGATTTCATCCTGTGGAACGCGTCAGGGAATGGGCGCTGAGGGATTCGAACCCCCGGCATCCTCGGTGTAAACGAGGCGCTCTACCGCTGAGCTAAGCGCCCCCACCCCCGCGGCCGGGCCGGCGGACCTATGCCGGGCCGCCCCCGCCTCCGTCAACAACACCCCTGCGCGCGGCCCGAACGAGAAGGGGCGCCGGCCCGCGCCGACGCCCCTTCCCCGTCAATCGCCGCCCGTCAGTGCGGCAGCCCGGCCCCAGCCGGGTCGCCGGCCGCCGGCTTGGTCGGCGTCACCTCCTCGGGCTCGCTCCAGTCGATCGCCTCCGGCCGGCGCACCAGGGCCCCGGCAATCACCTCGTCCACATGGGAGACGGGGATGACCTTCAGCGCCTTCGTCACGCTCTCCGGAATGTCGGCCAGGTCCTTCTCGTTCTCCTTCGGGATGAAGACCGTGCCCACCCCGGCCCGCAGGGCCGCGAGGAGCTTCTCCTTCAACCCGCCGATCGGAAGCACCCGCCCGCGCAGCGTGATCTCGCCGGTCATGGCCACGTCCTTGCGGACGGGAATGCCCGTGAGAATGGAGACGATGCTCGTCGCCATTGCAATGCCAGCGGAAGGCCCATCCTTCGGGGTCGCCCCCTCCGGCACGTGGACGTGGATGTCCCGGCGCTCGAACAGCGTCGGCTTGATGCCGAAGGCGGTGGACCGGCTGCGGACATAGGACACCGCGGCCGAGACACTCTCCTGCATCACATCGCCGAGCTTGCCCGTGTGCTTGATGGCGCCCTTGCCGGGCAGCAGCACGGACTCGATCGTCAGGATCTCACCGCCCACCTCGGTCCAGGCAAGGCCGGTCACGGCGCCCACCATGTCCTCGGCCTCGGCCTCACCGTAACGGAACTTCCGCACGCCGGCGTACTTGCCAAGGTTCTCGGCGGTGATCTCCACCTTCGTCGCCTTGCCGGAGACGATCTCGCGCACGGCCTTGCGGGCCAGCCCACCGATCTCGCGCTCCAGGTTCCGGACGCCGGCCTCCCGCGTGTAGTAGCGAACCAGGTCGCGGATGGCCTCGTCGGAGACGGTCCACTCGTCCGGCTTCAGACCATTCGCCTCAGTGACCTTCGCGACGAGATGCCGCCGGGAGATGCCGATCTTCTCATCCTCGGTGTAGCCGGGGATGCGAATGATCTCCATGCGGTCCAGCAGCGGCTGGGGCATCTTCAGCGAGTTGGCCGTGGTGATGAACATCACGTCCGACAGGTCGTAGTCGACCTCTAGGTAGTGGTCGGCGAAGGTCCCGTTCTGCTCGGGGTCCAGCACCTCCAGCAGGGCCGAGGACGGGTCCCCGCGCCAGTCGGCGCCGAGCTTGTCGATCTCGTCCAGCAGGAAGAGCGGGTTGGACGTCTTCGCCTTCTTCATGCCCTGGATGACCTTACCGGGCATGGAGCCGATATAGGTCCGCCGGTGGCCGCGCACCTCCGCCTCGTCCCGCACGCCGCCGAGCGACATGCGGACGAAGTTGCGGTTCACCGCCTTAGCGATCGACTTGCCGAGCGAGGTCTTGCCGACGCCGGGCGGGCCGACGAGGCAGAGGATGGGGCCGCGGATCTTCTTGGACCGGCTCTGGACGGCCAGGTACTCGATGATCCGCTCCTTCACCTTGTCCAGGCCATAGTGGTCGGCGTCCAGGACGCGCTGGGCCTCCTCCAGGTCGATCCGCACCTTGGTGCGCTTCTTCCAGGGGATGGTCAGCATCCAGTCCAGGTAGTTCCGCACCACCGTGGCCTCGGCGGACATGGGCGACATGCCGCGCAGCTTCTTCAGCTCGCCGGTCGCCTTCTCGCGCGCCTCGGGGGAGAGGGCGGTCTTCTTGATCCGGGCCTCGAGCTCGGCAATCTCGTCCTTGCCCTCCTCGCCCTCGCCCAGCTCCTTCTGAATGGCCTTCATTTGCTCATTCAGGTAGTACTCGCGCTGGGTCTTCTCCATCTGCCGCTTCACGCGGTTCCGGATGCGCTTCTCCACCTGGAGGACGCCGATCTCGCTCTCCATGTGAGCGAAGACGCGCTCCAGGCGGGCGGTCACGCCGACCGTCTCCAGCAGCTCCTGCTTCTCGGCGATCTTGAGGTTCAGGTGAGCGGCCACGGTATCGGCCAGCTTGCCCGGCTCCTCGATCTGGTTGATCGAGACCAGCACCTCAGGCGCGATCTTCTTGTTGAGCTTGATATAGCCCTCGAACTGCCCGACGACCGAGCGGCTCAGCGCCTCGACCTCGGCGGCCTCGGGAGCGGCCTCCTCGACCGTCTCGGCGAAAGCCTCGAAGTGGCTGCCCGTCTCCTTCCAGCCCACCACCTTCGCGCGGCGGCCACCCTCCACCAGCACCTTCACGGTGCCGTCCGGCAGCTTCAGCAGCTGGAGCACGGTGGAAACGGTGCCGACCTCGAACAGGTCCTCGGCGCCGGGGTCGTCCTGCGCGGCGTTGCGCTGGGCGAGCAGCAGGATCTGCTTGTCCTCGCGCATCACGCTCTCCAGCGCGCGCACGGACTTCTCGCGACCCACGAAAAGGGGGACGATCATGTGGGGGAAGACGACAATGTCGCGGAGGGGAAGGACGGGAAGCGCCTCGCCCCGGACCAGCTCCGCTCCACCCTGATTCTCAGTATCCGCCATGGGGACCTCGCTCAGACAGTCGGCGCGGAAACGCCCCGATCGGGCACGTTCCCGTCGCCACGGGAAGAAGCCCTATGTGGTGCCGGGGCGCCTCTCCCACAACGGCGGAGGGGCGCCCCGGACGGATGGGGCCATGCAATAAAAATGCCTCAGCCCCGTCCCGTTCTGGGAAGCCCGGGGCTGAGCCACCGGTTCAGGCGCTAGTCTGCTCCGCCGGCCGTTCACCGTAGATGAACAGCGGCTGCGCCCGGTTCTCGGCCACCTCCTTGTTCACCACCACCTCCTCGACCTCGTCCAGACCAGGCAGGTCGAACATGGTCGAGAGCAGGATGCCCTCCATGATGGAGCGCAGGCCGCGGGCGCCGGTCTTGCGCTGGATGGCACGGTTGGCCACCGACTTCAGCGCGTCCTCCGTGAAGGTGAGCTTCGTCCCCTCCATCTCGAAGAGGCGCTGATACTGCTTCAGCAGCGCGTTCTTCGGCTTAGTGAGGATCTCGATCAGCGCCTTCTCGTCCAGGTCCTCGAGCGTCGCGATGACGGGCAGGCGGCCGATGAACTCGGGGATCAGCCCGAACTTCAGCAGGTCCTCCGGCTCCACCTCGCGCAGGATGGCGCCCTGCCGGCGCTCGTCCGGCCCCTTCACCTCGGCGCCGAACCCGATGCCGGAGCCCTTGCCCTTGGCCGCGATGATCTTCTCCAGCCCCGCGAAGGCGCCGCCCACGATGAAGAGGATGTTGGAGGTGTCCACCTGCAGGAACTCCTGCTGGGGGTGCTTCCGGCCGCCCTGGGGCGGGACGGAGGCGACCGTGCCCTCCATGATCTTCAGCAGCGCCTGCTGGACGCCCTCGCCCGACACGTCGCGCGTGATCGAGGGGTTGTCCGACTTGCGGCTGATCTTATCCACCTCGTCGATGTAGACGATGCCGCGCTGCGCCCGGTCCACATTGTAGTCCGCGGCCTGCAGCAGCTTGAGGATGATGTTCTCCACGTCCTCGCCGACATACCCCGCCTCCGTCAGCGTGGTCGCGTCCGCCATCGTGAACGGCACGTCGAGGATGCGGGCCAGGGTCTGCGCCAGCAGCGTCTTGCCCGAGCCCGTGGGGCCGACGAGCATGATGTTGCTCTTCGCGATCTCCACCTCGCCGTTCTTCGCGCCGTGAGCCAGCCGCTTGTAGTGGTTGTGCACGGCCACGGAGAGCACCTTCTTCGCGTGCTCCTGCCCGATGACGTAATCATCGAGGACCTTGCAGATCTCCTTCGGCGTCGGCACCCCGTCGCGGGTCTTCACGAGGTGCGTCTTGTGCTCCTCGCGGATGATGTCCATGCACAGCTCGACGCACTCGTCGCAGATGAACACCGTCGGGCCGGCGATGAGCTTGCGGACCTCGTGCTGCGACTTGCCGCAGAACGAGCAGTAAAGGGTATTCTTGGAATCGCCGGACTTGCTCATGCGCGCTCCTCGCCCCTGGCCGGGCAACACGGCCCATCCGGGGCGTCAAGGGGGCAAGATAGCCCCCCTCCCCCCGTGGGGGAAGGATGGGCCGGAATTTGTGACAAAAGGGCGACCGGACCCGGGAACAGGGCCTTCCCCGCAGCGGGTCCGGAAGGGCCCGCGCCCATCAGGGGCGCGGCCCCTCCACCGCCGGCGCCGCCACGGCGGCCCCCGCCGGCAGCTTCGCCACCACCTGGTCGATCAGCCCGAAGGCCTGCGCCTCCTCGGCGGACATGTAGGTGTCGCGCTCGAGCTTGCGCTCGATCTCCTCCACCGGCTGGCCGGTGTGGTGGACGTAGATCTGGTTCAGGCGCTTGCGCAGGTCCAGGATCTCGCGGGCCTGGATCTCGATGTCCGTCGCCTGTCCCTGGGCGCCGCCGGAGGGCTGGTGGACCATGATCCGGCTGTTCGGCAGGGCGAAGCGCTTGCCCTTCTCCCCGGCCGTCAGCAGCAGGGAGCCCATGGAGGCCGCCATGCCCAGGCAGACGGTGGAGACGGGGGAGCGGATGTACTGCATCGTGTCGTACATCGCGAGGCCGGCCGAGACCACGCCGCCCGGGCTGTTGATGTAGAAGGCGATGTCCTTGTTGGGGTTCTCGCTCTCCAGGAACAGCAGCTGGGCGCAGATCAGGGACGAGACCTGGTCGAAGACCTGGCCCGTCAGGAAGATGATCCGCTCCTTCAGCAGGCGGGAGTAGATGTCGAAGGCGCGCTCGCCGCGGGCCGTCTGCTCGACGACCATGGGGACCAGCGAGTTGTTGTAGAGTTCAACCGGGTCGCGGTCGACGAATACGGAACGGGTCATAGCTTGTCCTTCCCCACCGGCGGAGAGGCGCGTCCCCGATGGCACCGCCCGGACGGGCGCCCGGCCCTGCCGCAGCACCCCTCCGGCTCCCTCAGCCGGCAATACCCAACCAAGATGGGCCAAGCCGCCCCCCTCGGAAAGGGGGGCGGCCCGGGATTTAGCGCCAGGAAATGGCTGCGGGCCTCAGGCGGCCTGCAGCTCCTCCGCGGTCACGGTCCGGTCCGTCACCTTGGCCAGCTCCAGCATGAAGTCCACGACCTTCTCCTCGAAGATCGGGGCGCGCAGGTTCTCCAGCGCCTGCGGGTTCTTCTGGAAGAACTCGAAGACCTGCTTCTCCTGCCCGGGGTAGCGGGACGCCTCGCGGCGCATCGCCTGGAACAGCTCGTCCTGGCCGACCTGGATGTTGTTCGTCCGCCCGATCTCGGAGAGCAGGAGGCCCAGCCGGATGCGCCGCTCGGCGATCTTCCGGTACTCGGCCCGCAGCGTCTCCTCGTCCTTGCCGGCATCCTCGGCGTCGAGGCGGCCCGCCTTGCGGTCCTCCTCCACGCGGCCCCAGATCTGGCCGAACTCGGCCTCCACCATGCCCTCGGGCACGGCGAAGCTGGCGCGGTCGGCCAGCTGGTCCAGCAGGGCGCGCTTCACGCGCAGGCGCGCCAGCCCGTCATACTCGCCCTGGATGGAGTTCCGCAGCTCCTCGCGCAGCTTCTCCGCGCTCTCCAGGCCGAGAGACTTCGCGAACTCGTCGTCCGCGGGGGCCGGGGCGCGGGTCTTCAGCGCCTTGGCGGTGATCTCGAACTCCGCCGGCTTGCCCGCCAGCTCGGCCGAGCCGTAGCTCTCGGGGAAGCTCACCCGCACCTTGCGGGTCTCGCCGGGGCGGATGCCCTCCAGCCCCTCGGTGAAGCCGGGGATGAAGCCCTCGCCGCCCACCTCGATCGGCATGTCGCTCGCAGTGCCGCCCGGGAAGGGCTCGCCGACGGACTCCCCGTCCCCCGGCCCCTCAAAGCGGGCCGAGCGGACCCGCAGGGTGAAGTCGGCGGCCACCGGCGCGCCGAAGTCCAGCCTCAGCCCGACGCGGCCGGTGCCATCGGCCTCGGCCGTCCACTCCGCCGCGATCGGCCCGGCGCCGGGCAGCGCCACGGTCTTGCGCTCGGCGGCCGCAGAGGGGCCCCTCTGCTGCGCGGTCAGGAAGGCCTGCGCCACGGCACCCTCGGGCAGCGACCCCTCGACGACCTGCCACTCGGCCGAGAGACGGTAGTCCTGCCCACCGGTCACGGGCAGCATCGTCCGCGAGAGGTCGATGCGGATCGCGTTCAACCCCTCACTCACCTTGACGCGGGCGTCGAGGTAGCGCGCGCCGCCCTCCTCGCCCTCGCCGGCCAGCGTGGCGGCGCCGGGCGGATTGGACTCGACCAGGACCGTGCCCTCCGGAAGAAGGTTCGCCCCGCTGTTCGAGACCAGCCGGCCCACGAAGTCGGACACCACCACGTCGCCCTTCTGCGCCGGGCGCTCCTCGGCCACGTCCTCCAGCTTGGCGTTCCGCGCGGCCAGGCCGTCGGCGGCCTTCTGGACCTCCTCGTCGGAGACCTCCGCGCGCGGGCGCTCCACCTCGATCCCCGAGAAGTCCGGCATCGGGATCTCCGGCAGGACCTCCATCTCGATGTTGAAGGCCAGGTCGGCGCCGTCGGCGAAATCGCCGACCAGCTCCACCTTCGGCTGCAGCGCCGGGCGCAGGCCGCGCTCGGTCAGCAGGTCCCGCGTGGCGGTCTGCACCTGCTCCTCCAGCACCTCGCCCGTCACGGCCGTGCCGTAGCGCTTCTTCACCACGGACATCGGCACCTTGCCCGGCCGGAAGCCCGGGATCCGCAGGTCGCGGCCCAGCGCGGCGAGCCGCTTGTCGCGCGTCGCCTCGATCTCCGCCGCCGGCACCACCACCGAGAAGGACCGCTTCAGCCCCTCGGCCGAGAGCTCCGTCACCTGCATTCGCTCAGTTCCACATCAAGATCGTTCAGGTCGGCGCCGGGCCGGTTGGTGCGGGCGGAGGGACTTGAACCCCCACGGCTTGCGCCACTGGAACCTAAATCCAGCGTGTCTGCCATTCCACCACGCCCGCGTCGCGCAGCGCCGAATTGCGCGCCCTTACCCCATGGGCGCCCGGTTTCCAAGCGGCGCGCTCATCCCCTTCCCCGCTCCGCCGCCGCCCTGGCCGCGCGCAGGGCGGCCGGCAGGCCGGCCACCACGTCCTCCGCCACCACCCCCGGCCCCTCCGGCGCCGCCTCGCCCTGCAGCCAGGCCGCGGCGCACGCCGCCTCGAAGGGCGCCATCCCCGCGGAGAGCAGCCCGCCCAGGATCCCCGCCAGCACGTCGCCCGTCCCGGCGGTGGCCAGGCTCGGCGGGGCGTTGTGATTAATCGCGGCCCGCCCGTTCGGCGCCGCGATCACCGTGTCCGGCCCCTTCAGCACCACCACGGCCCCCAGCCGCGCGGCCGCGCCCCGCGCCGCCGCCAGCCGGTCCTCCCCCACAGGCCCAAAGAGCCGGGCGAACTCCCCTTCGTGCGGCGTCAGCGCCGCCACGCCCCGCAGCCCGTCCGGCGCCCCCGCGAAGGCGCCGAGCGCCCCAGCATCCGCCACCACCGCCCGCCCGGCCGCGAGCGCGCCGCGGAGAAGGGAGCGCGTCACCTCGTCCGGCGCCAGTCCGGGCCCGATGACCCAGGTGCCGCGCTTCCCGTCCTCCAGCAGGGGCTCCGCCGGCGGCCCGGCCACGATCACCCCAGGCTCCCCGGTCCGGAAGGCCGATGCCGCCTCCGGCGCGGTCGCGGCCAGGGTCACCAGCCCCGCCCCGGCCCGGCGCGCGGCCGATGCGGCCAGCCGCGCCGCCCCGGGCATCGCGCCGCCCGCCACCACCAGGTGCCCGCGCCGGTACTTGTGGCCGGCCACGTCCTCAACCGGCAGGCTCCAGAGACCGGGGGCGTTCCGGAAGCACTGCCCCGCCTCCCCCGCCAGCCCCGCCCTCAGCGCTGCGTCCGGCATCCCGATATCGGCCAGGCGCAGCTCCCCGCAGAGTAGGCGTCCGGGCATCAACAGGTGCCCCGGCTTCAGCCGGGCGAAGGTCACGGTCAGGGCCGCTCCCGCCACCTCCCCCAGCGGCTGCCCCGTGCCGCCGTCCAGCCCGCTCGGCACGTCCACGGCCAGGATCCGCCCGCCCGCCGCGCGGAGCACCGCCACCGCCTCCCCGGGGAGAGGGCGGGAGGGCGCGGCGCCGAGCAGCGCGTCGATCACCAGCCCCGCCCGCGCCGCCTCCTCCGGGCGGAGGGGCACCACCGGCCCCCGCCAGCGGAGCGCCGCCTCCGCCGCCGGCCCGTCCGGCCGGGGCGCGGCCAGGGCCGCGACCGCCACGGGCCACCCCGCCTCCGCCAGCAGCCGCGCCGCCACGTAGCCGTCCCCGCCATTGTTGCCCGGCCCTGCCAGAACCAGGGTGCGGCAGGGCCGCCACCCTGCCATCGCGGCCCGCGCGACGGCCCGCCCCGCCGCCAGCATCAGCGCCGGCACCGGCACGACGGAGGCCGCGTCCGCCCGCGCCATGGCGGCGGGGGTGAGAAGCTCGAGCGGCCATTCGGCGCGGCGCGGGGCGGGAAGCCTCATGCCGGCCCAACGCGCGGCGCGCCCCGGCGCCGGAGGCGCCGACCCGTGGTCACGCATCCCGCCACTCCAGCCCGTCCAGCACCTCGCTGAAGCTTCCGGCCAGCCGGTGGTAGACGGCGGCCGTCGGGGGCCGCCCCGCGTCCCGCGCCTCCAGCCAGGCCTCGCCGGGGACCAGGACCTCCCCGCGCCCCGGGGCTTCCAGGCACAGGAAGTACTTCGCGTTCCCCTCCTGGCTCGCGAAGGGCAGCAGCGCGGCCGGATGGCCCCAGTCCCGCATCACCGGGACGATCTCCCGCAGGTCGCCATACTCCCCCGGCGCGCGGGACAGGCCGTGGAACAGGGCCACGTCCCAGAAGCCGCCGGGCGCGATCCATCCCTGGTCTTCGGGCAGCGGAGGGGAGGCCTCGGCCGGGAATCCGAGCACCGCCTCGCCCGGCCGCGCCCCCGCCGGAGGGAGGGGAGGCCCACCATTCAAGGTCAGGAGGAAGGCCCGGTAGTCATCTGGCAGGCGGAAGCCGAGTTCCGCCTCGAAGGCCTCCAGCTCCGCCGTGCTCGGCAGAACGGGGTGGGGCCGGATCGCAACGCGCATCGAACCTCTCCGCGGGGACAGCCGGCAAGCAACGCGCGACCCGGCGCGATGGCGCAAGGGCATGGGCTGGGCAACTGTAGGGGCATGGTTGGGTGCAGCCCGACGCGCGACCGCGGGCGCGCCCCGTGCCATGCTCCCCGCCGCTGCCGGGAATCGCCCCGGAGGCGGTCGGAGGGCGTGACATGGCCTTCGTGGTGGCAGTGGCGCAGCGCAAGGGCGGGGCCGGCAAGTCCACCGTCGCGGCCAACCTGGCTGTGGCCCTGGCGGAGGGCGGCGCCCGCGTGGCCCTGGCCGACACGGACCCGCAGGCCACCCTCGCCCGCTGGCACGGGCTACGGCCGAAGGGCGCGGCACCCCTTGCCTTCGAGAGCGGCGCCGGCTGGCGCGTGCCCCAGGCCGTGGCCCGGCTGGGGAAGGAGGCGGACTTCCTCATCCTCGACACCCCGCCCCACGCGGACACGGACAGCCGCCTGGCCATGCGCGCCGCGAACCTCGTCCTCATCCCCCTGCAGCCCTCCATGCCCGATGTCTGGGCCATGGAGGCCACGCTGGAGGTGGCCGCGGCGGAGGGCCGGGCCGTCGCGCTGATGCTCAACCGCGTCCCCGCCCAGGGCCGGGCGGCGCAGGAGGTGGCTGCCGCGCTGGCCGAGCGGAAGCTGCCCCTCCTCCCCGCCCCTTTCGGCAACCGCACCGCCTTCGCCGCCGCCTTCGCGGAGGGGCTGGGCGTGGTGGAATCCGCGCCCCGCGGCCAGGCGGCGGCCGAGGCGCGGGCGCTGGCGGAGGCGATCCGGCGGGAGGCCGCATAGGGGAGCTGCCCCTCCGGGGTCCCCTTTGAGAGCCGGGCGGAGTGGCGCCGAGTGGCTGCCGCCCCGCCGCTCACCCCTTTCCGGCCAGCTCCATGCGCCAGATCGCCAGCCCCGCCCCGACCAGCAGCGCGAAGCCGGCCAGGTCCCACCCGTCCGGCACCTCGCTCCAGAGAAGCAGGCCGAGCGCCGTCGTCCAGAGGATCGCGGAGTACTCGAAGGGCGCAAGGAGAGTCGTCTCCGCCGCGCGATAGGCCGCCGTCATGAGGAGCTGGGCCACGACCGAGAGCAGGCCCACCACCAGCAGCATCCCCCACTGCCAAGCCGTCGGCGCGACCCAGTCCGGGATTGCCATCAGGCCGGAGACGATCGCGGCGCCGATCGCGAACCAGAGCACGATGGTGATCCCCGCCTCCCCCGCCTCCCCCATCATCCGGATGGAGACCATGGCGTAGGCCCAGCCCAGCGCCCCTGCCAGGACCGCCGCCACCGCGCCGGGGTGCAGCCCGCCCCCGCCGCCGGGCTGCACCATGAGCAGCACCCCGAGGAAGCCGACGAGGATCACCGCCACCCGCCCCGCCCCCACCCTTTCCCGCAGCAGCAGCACGGAAAGCAGGATCAGGAACAGGGGCATGGTGAAGTTCAGCGCCGTCACGGTGGCCAGCGGAAGGTGCACGTAGCCGTAGAAGGAGCCGAACATCCCGGTCAGCCCGCCCACCAAGCGTTCCAGGTGCCGGCGCGGGTGGCGGGTGCGGAAGGCCCGCCGCAGCCCGCCCGGCGCGGTCCAGTGGGCCAGCGCCAGCAGGAAGGGCAGGGTCAGCGCGTTCCGAAAGAACACCGTCTCCGCCAGCGGGACGCCGCCCTGCAGCGCCTTGATCGCCGCCGCCGCGAGCGCGAAGAACCCGGCCGAGCCCGTGACGTAGAGGATCGCCCGCAGCCGCACGGCGCGCACCGAAGGGGCGGGGTTCGTCGGGCGCTCGTCCAGGGCGGACCTCCAAGGGCCGTCACGCGGCCTCAGCCCCTCTCTTCCCGCCCGTGGCCGCGGCCGGCAAGCCCTCCGCCAGGGGTGATTTCGCCCACCGCCGATCCGCTGTAGCCTCCGCCCCGCATGACCGAGACCGACGGCTCGACCGTTCCCGAACGGCCCCCTGAACGGCCCAAAACGGCCCCGCCCCTGCCGCCCCACCCGCTCTATCAGCCCGAATCGGACGAGGTGGTCTGGAACGGCCGCTTCCCCCTGCAGCGCGTGCGCTTCCGCTACCGCCGCCGCGACGGAACCCTCTCCGGCCCCCTCACCTGGGAACTGGCGCGGCGCGGCGAGGCCACGATGATCCTGCCCTGGGACCCCGCCACCGACCGCATCGCCCTGATCGAGCAGTTCCGCCTCCCCGCCCTGGCCGCCGGGGAGGAGCCGCGCATGATGGAGCTGCCCGCCGGCCTCGTGGAGCCGGGCGAGAGCGTGCCCGACACCGCCCGGCGCGAGCTGGAGGAGGAGGCCGGCCTCCGCCCCACCCGCATGAAGCCGATGGGCACCTTCATGCTCCACCAGGGCTACGCGGATGAGCGGGTGCACTTCCACCTCGCCGCCGTCTCGCTGGAAGCGGGCCCCGCCGCCACGCGCGGCCTGGCGAGCGAGGAGGAGGAGACGGCGGTGCTGGTAGTGCCCGCCGCCGAGGCCTTCACCATGGTCGCGGAGAACCGCATCCGCAACGCCCCCACCGCCCTGGCCCTCCTCTGGCTCCAGGTGAACCACGCGCGGCTGCGCGACGAATGGACCCGCTGATGCCCACAGAAGCCCTGTTCCGGCACGATGCCTACGCGGCGGAGAACCCGGCCACCGTGCTGGAGAGCTCCGAGGCCGGGGTGATCCTCGATGCCAGCGTCTTCTACCCCCGCGCCGGCGGCCAGCCCGGCGACACCGGCACCCTGGTATGGGAGGGCGGCGAGATGGGGGTGGCTGACACGGTGAAGGGCCCGGACGGCTCCGCCCTGCACGTGCCGGCCCCCGGCGCCCCGGTCCCGCCCGCCGGCACCAAGGTAACCGCGCGCCTCGACTGGAACCGCCGCCACCGCCACATGCGGATGCACACCACGCTCCACCTCCTCTGCGCGGCCATGCCCGGCATCTACGCCACCGGCAACCAGATCGGCGCCGACAAGTCCCGCCTGGACTTCGACCTGCCCGAGCCCCCGACGAAGGAGTGGGTGACGGAGCGGCTGAACGCGCTGATCGCCGGCGACCACGAGATCGGGGAGCGCTGGATCACGGAGGCCGAGCTGGACGCGAATCCCGGCCTCGTCCGCACCCTCTCCGTCCAGCCCCCGCGCGGCGCGGGCCAGGTCCGGCTGGTGCGGATCGGCGCGGAGGACGCGCCGGTGGACCTCCAGCCCTGCGGCGGCACCCATGTCCGCCGCACCGGCGAGATCGGCCGGGTGGAGGTGACGAAGATGGAAAGCAAGGGCAAGCAGAACCGGCGCATCCACATCGTGCTGGCGGAGGACGAGAAGTGACGACCGAAGCGAAGAACACCCTGGTTTCCACGGACTGGCTGGCCGGGGAGCTCGGCAAGCCGGACCTCGTCGTCCTGGACTGCTCCCTGGTCCTGCCCGGCGAACCCGGCGACAAGAAGGCCGCCTTCGCGGAGGCGCACATCCCCGGCGCGCGGCTGTTCGACATCGACCTCTTCGCCGATCCCGACAGCACCCTGCCGCACATGGTGCCCACCCCCGCGCGCTTCGCGAAGCTGGCGGGCGACCTCGGCATCTCGAACGACAGCCGCGTGGTGTTCTACGACGGGGCGCACGGGCTGCGTTCCGCCGCCCGCGGCTGGTGGCTGATGCGCCTCATGGGCCATGAGAACGCCTTCGTCCTCGATGGCGGCCTGCCGAAGTGGAAGCGGGAAGGCCGCCCGGTGGAGTCCGGCGAGGCCGCCCCTGCCCCCGGCGCCACCTTCGTCCCGGATTTCCGCGCCGATCGCCTGCGCGGCATCGGCGACATCAAGCGGATCGTCCGCCAGGGCGGCGGCGAAGCCCTCATCATCGACGCCCGCGCCGCTGCGCGCTTCCAGGGCACCGCGCCGGAGCCGCGCCCCGGCCTCGTCGCCGGCCACATCCCCGGCGCCGCGAACATCCCCTTCACCGAACTGCTCGCGGAGGACGGCACGATGCTGCCGCCCGAACAGCTCCTCGCCCGCTTCGAGAAGGCAGGGGTGGAGCGGGAGCAGCCCGTGATCCTCTCCTGCGGATCCGGCGTCACCGCCGCCGTCCTCGCCCTCGGCCTCGTCCAGGCCGGCCTGCCCGAGGGATCCGTCTATGACGGCTCCTGGACCGAGTGGGGGCTACGGCCGGAGACGCCGAAGGTGACGCCCGGCGCTGGAAAGGCTTCCGCCTGATGGCCGTTAATAAGGATACCGGCCTCGGCTTCTCCACCCGCATGTCCCATCACGGGCGCGCGGGGGCCAGGGAGCACGGCTTCGTCAACCCGCCCGTCCACCGCGGCTCCACCGTGCTCTTCCCGGATTGCGGGTCCCGCAAGTCCGCGGCGGCGCAGCGCTACGAGCAGGTGCTGACCTACGGCACCGCCGGCGGCCCCACGCACCACATGCTGGAGGACATGGTAGCGGAGATCGAGGGCGGCACCCGCGCCCTCATCGTCGGCACCGGCCTCGCGGCCTGCATGGTCCCGCTCTTCGCGTTCCTGAAGGCCGGCGATCACTGCCTCGTCCCCGACAGCGTCTACGGCCCGGTCCGCAACTTGGCGGATGGGTTGATGCGCGGCTTCGGGATCGAGACCACGTACTACGACCCGATGGTGGACGAGGCCGGCATGGCCGCGCTCATCCGTCCCAACACGAAGGTGGTCTATACCGAGAGCCCGGGTAGCCACACGTTCGAGCTGCAGGACATCCCAGCCATCGCGCGCGCCGCTCACGCGGCAGGCGCGAAGGTGCTGATGGACAACACCTGGGGCTTCCACACCTTTCAGCCCTTCGAGCACGGCGTGGACGTCTCCATCCAGGCCCTCACCAAGTACGCCGGCGGCCACTCGGACGTGCTGCTGGGGAGCGTGACGGTGAACAGCCCCGAGGACTGGCACGCCGTGAAGGGCGCGGCGACCCAGCTCGGCCAGTTCGCCAGCCCCGATGATTGCTGGCTCTGTCTCCGCGGCATCCGCACCCTTCCGGTGCGCCTCAAGCAGCAGGCGGAGAACGGGCTGGCGGTGGCGCGCTGGCTGGAGGAGCGGCCGGAGGTGCTGCGCCTGCTGCACCCCGCCCTGCCCTCCCACCCGCAGCACGCGCTGTTCCAGCGAGACTTCTCCGGCACCTGCTCGCTCTTCGGCGTGGTCCTTCAGCCCCGCTACTCGGACGGGGATGCGGAGGCGGTGGTGGACGCGCTGAAGCTCTTCGGGATCGGCGCCTCCTGGGGCGGCTACGAGAGCCTCGCCCTGCCCACCGCGCCCTCCATCAGCCGAACGGTGACGAACCCCCGGGACTTCGGCGGCCCCATCATCCGCCTGCATATCGGGCTGGAGGACACCGAAGATCTGATCGCGGACCTTGCCGGCGCGATGGACCGGCTGCCGCGCTGAGGCGTGGGGCCAGCGGGGGCGCCGGCGCGTGGGCGCCGGCGCCGTCCGTCAGGCGGCGGCCTGCTCCGGTCGCGCTGACGCCCTCTCCCCGCGCTCGGCCCCGCGCCCCAGGGCGTAGCCGGTGGCGGCCCAGCCCGCCGCGATCGCGACGCCCACCACCATCGCCGCGACCGGGCTGCTCGACACCGCGTCCACCGCCGTCTTGATCCAGGAGCTGACCGCGTCCCCGCCGCGGTAGACCACGGTGTCGATGGCGTTCTTCGCCTTGTACTTCGTCTCGGCGTCGACGGTGGTGAACAGCATCTCCCGCCCCGGCCGCACCAGCGCGTACTCGCCGACGCGGCGCAGCACCATCACCGCCACCAGCACGCCGAAGGTCGGTGCCAGCGCCAGTGCGCCGAATCCGACGGCCATGCCGAGCGGCACCGCCGTGAGCAGCACGCCGACGCCGAGCCGGCGCGTCAGCCGCCCGGTGACGAAGACCTGGATCAGGATCGTCAGCGTCTGCACCACCGCGTCGATGGTGCCGAAGACCTGGGTCTGCTGGACCCGGCTGGGGAAGGTGGCGCGAACCAGCCGCGCCTGCTCGAAGTAGAGGAAGGTGGAAACCGAGGCGAGCAGGATCACGAACAGCGCGATGCCCAGCAGGTAGGGCGAGCGCAGCACCAGCGTCAGCCCGGCGATGACGCTGCCGCGCATGGCCCGGTCCGCGCTCTCTCCGGTCGGCGTCGCCGTCCAGCCCTGCCGGTCACGCCAGCGGAACAGCCAGGCGGCGCAGAGCAGAGTGCCCAGCAGCATCGCCGCCGAGAGGAACAGCAGCCCCGCCAACCCCAGCGGCGCTACCAGCGCCGTGCTGAGCAGCGGCCCGGCGAGGCCGCCGAGGCTGGCCCCGGCGGCGATCTGCCCGAACAGTCGCTTCGCCTGTTCCGGCTGGAACACGTCCGCCATCAGGCTCCACGCCAGCGAGATGACGAAGAGGTTGAAGACGGAGAGCCACACGTAGAAGACCCGGCCGGCCCAGACATCCTCCGGGTCAAACAGCAGCACGAAGCCGAAGCCGATCAGGGTCACCGCCGACGCGCCGTAGCACACGGCCAGCAGCCGCCTGCGGGGAACGCGGTTGCTGAGCCAGCCGTAGACCGGCAGCACCACCAGCGTCGCCAGGAAGGTGGCGAGGAACAGCCATTGCAGGTTGTTCACGCCGCCGGCGATGCCGAAGGTCTCCCGCACCGGGCGGAGCATGAAGTAGCTGGCAAACACAAGAAAGAAGAGCAGGAAGCCCATCAGGACCGGGAGAAGCTCGCCCGGCCCGGCGACGAGCAGCCGTCCGATCCAACCGCGATCCTCCGGGCGCAAGGGCGCGGCCGCCTCAGAGGCCATCGCCCCCCTGGGGGCGTCAGAGGCCATCGCCCCCCGAGGGGCGTCAGAGACCATCGACGTACTGCTCCATCCGCCGGCGCATCGCCGCATCCGGCATCCGGCCCTGCGCCGCCTTCAGGTTGTCGTCCACGTAGCGGGCCTGGGCCATGCCGGGGATCGCGCAGGTCACGCCCTCGTGGCTGACGAGGTACTTCAGCATGAACTGCGCCCAGCTCGTCACGTCGATCTCCGCCGCCCATTCCGGCAGGGGCTTGCCCTGGGTGGCGCGGAACACGCTGCCGCGGCCGAAGGGCAGGTTGATGAACACGGCCATGCCGCGCTCCCGGGCCAGCGGGATGATCCGCTCCGCGGCGTTGCGGTTGTCCAGCGCGTAGTCGATCTGGATGGAGTCGAGCTGCTCCCGGCGCATCATCGCCTCGAAGGCCTCGTACTGCCGATCGAAGCTCGTGGTCGCGCCGACGTAGCGGATGCGCCCGCCCTGCTTCAGCTCCCGCAAGTAGGCCAGCTCGTTCGTGATGTCGCGCAGGTTGTGCACGGCGATGAGATCGATCCGGTCCGTCCGCAGGTTCCGGAAGGAGGCGTCGATCTGCGCCCGCCCCTGCTCGATGTTGTCCACCCCCACCTTGGTGCAGACGAAGAGGGAGGGCCGAATCTTCAGGTCATCCATCAGCCCGCCCATGATCGCCTCGGCCTGGCCGTAGGAGGGAGCGGTGTCCACCACCGTGCCGCCCAGTTCCTGGAAGCGGCGGAAGGTGTCGCGCAGCGGCGCCACGTCCTCGCCCGGCTTCACCTCCTCGTAGCGCCGGGCGGAGCCGAGCCCGACCACCGGGATCATCTCGCCGGAGGAAGGAATGGGCTTGCGGATCAGGGTGCCCGCGGCTGGCTGCTGTGCCCCTGCCGCCCTGGGCAGGGCCGTGGCGGCGAGGCCGGCGCCCGAAAGGGCAAGGATGGTGCGGCGGGTGGCATGCATGGCGTCGTCTCCCCGGAAGGACCCCCGCCGCCGCGGGATGCGGCGCGGAACGGCGTCGTGGCCTCTGAATGGGGATTGTTGCGCGAAACGGAAGACGCAGGAATGCCCCTGGCACGCCGGACGCGGCGATCCTGGAACGTAGCCGGAGGGGCAGCGCCGCCGAGCGCTGCGGTCAACCGGACCAGCGACCGTGCCGCGCACGGGTTGTTGATGACCGGAACGGAACGAAGCTTACGGGGCCGCGCGGCGGGCCGAGACTCAAGCGGCCGCGCAGGCCTCGCAGGTGCCCTCCACCTCCACCGTCGCCCGCGCGGGCTGGAAGCCCGCCGCCCGGGCGGCCGCCGCCACCGCGGCCGCCACGCTGTCGTCGGACAGCTCCTCCGTCCGACCGCAGTTCCGGCAAATGAGGAACTGGTGCGGGTGCTCCTCGCCGTGCGCGTGCGCCGATTCGGTGCAGGGAATGAAGGCGTTCAGCCGCTCAATCCGGTGGATCAGCCCCTGGGCCATCAGGAAGTCCAGCGCCCGGTACACGGTGGGGGGCGCCGCGCCGGGCCGCTCCGCCCGCAGCCGGTCCAGCAGCGCGTAGGCGCCGACGGGCTGCGGGGCCTCCAGCACCATCTCCAGCACCCGCCGCCGCAGCGGGGTCAGCTGGGCGCCGCGGCGCAGGCAGGCCGCCTCCGCCTCGCGCAGGGCGCCGGCAGGGTCCGAAGGGGCGTGGTGGTGGTCGTGCTCGCCGTGGGGCATCCGGTCCTCGGGCGCGCGGGCCTTCCGCGGGCGCCGGCCCTATATAGGGGGCATGACCACGCCGCCCAACCGCGCGCCCGAGCGCCCCGCCGCACTTCCCGCCTGGAACCCGCCCTCCCCGGAGGCCCGGTCCCGCTTCCTTGCCGCCCTGAAGCCCGATTCGAACGGCCTCGTCGCCGCGATCGCCCAGGTCCATGGCACGGGCGAGGTGCTGATGCTCGCCTGGATGAACGGCGAGGCGGTGGAGGAGACCCTGCGGACGGGCCGCGTCACCTACTACAGCCGTTCCCGCAAGGGGCTGTGGCGGAAGGGCGAGACCTCCGGCCAGGTGCAGCACCTGATCGACCTGCGGCTGGACTGCGACGGCGACGCGCTGCTCGCCACGGTCCACCAGGACGGCGTGGCCTGCCACACCGGCCGCCGCTCCTGCTTCTCCTGGGGATTGCAGGGTGAGGAGGTCCGCCCGCTGGAACCTGTCCGCGCCGATCCCGAGGCCCTCTACGGCCGCCCCGGTTGACGCCTTCCGGCGGCGGGGGCTTCCTTCCCCCGTCCGACGGGAAGGAAGGCCGCATGCCGCTCACCATGCCGGAGGAACTGATCCTCCTGATGCTCGACGACCGCAGCGGCCGCCTGCACGAGACCGCCGGCCCCGCCTCGGGCTACGCGGTGGCGGGCGCGATCCTGGCGGAGCTGGCCCTGCGGAACCGGATCGACACGGACCCGCAGCGCCTCTTCGTGGCGGACCCGGCCCCGACCGGTGATTCGATCCTCGATCCCGTCCTCTCCCGCATCGCCGCCGATACCGGCCCGGGCGCGGGGGAAGGCGACGTGCCGCATGACAGCCGCTACTGGATCGAGACGCTGGGGCGGGAGGCCGAGACCTACCGGGAGGCGATCTTCGCCCGCCTGGTCGCCCACGGCATCCTGCGGGAGGAGCAGGGCCGCTTCCTCTGGATCTTCCCGGAGCGCCGCTACCCCGTGATCTCCGACAAGGAGGAGCGGGAGGTGAAGGCGCGCCTGACGGGCGTGATCTTCAACGACGACATCCCCGAGCCGCGCGACGCCCTCCTCATCGGTCTCTGCCGTGCCGCCGGGCTGCTGCCCCTGATCCTGTCCGGGGAAGCGCTGGAGGGGGCGGAGCCCCGGATCCGGCAGGTGGCGAACATGGAGGAGCTCAGCCGCTCGCTCGGCAACGCCGTGCGCGACATCTTCGTCGAGATGGCCCGCTACACGCCCATCATGTAGGCGGGGCATAAAGGGGCTCGCGCCGGCGGTCGGGCCCGCCTATGCAGCGGGCCATGCCGGAGAGCACCTCCCCCCTCCTCTACGTCGTTGCCGGAGAGGCCTCCGGCGACGTGCTCGGCGCCCGCCTGATCGCGGCGCTGCGTCGGGTGCGGCCGGACCTCGCCTTCGCCGGAATCGGCGGCGCCCGCATTGAGGAGCAGGGGGTGGAGAGCCTGTTCCCGATGCGGGAGCTGGCGCTGATGGGGCTGCTGGAGGTGTTGCCGAACCTCCGCAGCCTTGCCCGCCGCATGGACCAGACCGTGGCGGACATCACGGCCCGCCGCCCCGCCGCGCTGGTGACGATCGACAGCCCCGGCTTCGCCCTGCGGCTGGCCAAACGCGTGAAGCCGCTGGGCATCCCCGTCATCCACTACGTCGCCCCCCAGGTCTGGGCCTGGCGCCAGGGCCGGGTAAAAGAGATGGCGCACCGACTGGACCGCATCCTCGCCCTGCTGCCCTTCGAGCCGCCCTTCTTCGAGAGGGCCGGCATCCCCGTGACCTTCGTCGGCCACCCCGTGCTGGAGAGCGGCGCGGACGGGGGCAATGCCGCCCGATTCCGCGCCGCCCATGGGCTGCGGCCGGAGGAGCGGGTGGTGCTGGTGATGCCCGGCAGCCGCCGGACGGAGATCCGGCGCCTCCTTCCCATCTTCGGCGAGGCGCTGCGCCAGCTCTCCGCCCGCGTGCCCGGCCTTCGCCCGGTGGTGCCGCTCGCCGGCCCGGTGGAGGAGGCGGTGCGCGAGGCGGCAAGGGGCTGGACGCCCGGCCCCATCCTGGTGCGGGACGTGGCGGAGAAGCACGACGCCTATGCCGCCGCCCGCGTCGGTCTCATCAAGTCCGGCACGTCATCCCTGGAGGTGGCCCTGGCCGGGGTGCCCATGGTGGTGGGGTACAAGGTGAATCCCGTCACCGCCGCCATCGTGCGGCGGCTGGTCAAGGTGAAGTACGCCAGCATCGTGAACCTGCTGGCCGAGGCTCCCGTCATCCCCGAATTCATCCAGCAGGATTGCCGCCCGGAGGCGCTGGCCGCGAGGATGGAGGCCCTGCTCGCGGATGGTTCCGAGGCAACCGCCCAGCGCGAGGGCTTCGGGCAGGTGATGCACCTGCTCGCCCCCCCGGGCGGCGGCAGCCCCAGCGAGGCGGCCGCCCGCGCCGTGCTGGACGCCGCGGCGCTGGCATGAAGAAGGGGCCGCGGCTCCAGCCACGGCCCCCTCCCCCTTTTCAGCGGCGGATCAGACGCCGGGCATACGGCCCTTGCCCGTGGTCGCCGCCGTGCCGCTCACGGTCGTGCCGGCGTTCCGGTCGTCCTCAACCTCCACCTCGGTGTGGCGCACCGTGTCGGAGATATTCTGCTGACGCTCCTCCACCTGCTTGCGGATGACCAGTTCCTCCTTCACCCGCGCTTCCTTGGAGACCACGGCCTCCTCGGCGTGCTCGGTCGCCTCGATGGTGCGCTCGCGGAAGGCGTCGTCCGCGGCGGAGAGGGGCAGGTCCACCGGGCGGCGCTCCACCTGCACGCGCTCGTCGCGCAGCGTGACGGACTCGCTCACCGGGGTCTCGACGACGTAGGAGCGCACGCGCACCCGGCCGCGATCCGTCTCGCGCTTGGCCACGCGGAGCTGCTCCTCCACGACGGGGATGCGCTCCTCCCGCGTCTCGCCCGCGCCCATGGCGCCGGCCGCAGCGGCGCCCGTGGCGGACGTGCCCAGGCCGGACGTGCCCACGCCCGCAGTGCCAGCCGTCGAGGCGCCCGCCACCGGCAGCGGGGTGCCGCCCACGGCCGGGGTGGAGGTGCCGCCCATCGTCGCCGCGCCGATGGCGGCGGAGGTGTTCATCGGCATGCCCGTGCCCTCGGAGTCATCGGCGCGGTAGCCGCTCCAGCCGCCCGCGCGCCACTCCGCCTCGCGGGCGTCCAGGTCCACGGCGCCGTGCTGCTCGAAGATGTCGAGGGCATGGTCCACGAGGCCCTCATCCACCTCGGCCGTCACGACGAAGCCACCGCGGCGAATGCCCTCGGAGTAGGCGTAGCGGTCCTCGTCGGGGATGAAGAGGTCGCGCAGCGAGGCCCAGAAGCCGCGATCCTCGGCAGCGCCGGTCCCGGTGGCGGTCGTGCCGGCACCGTGCACGGAGATCCTGGAGGGGTTCACGCGGTCATGCTGGCGCAGGTGCTCGGCCACGGCATCGGCCTCGGCGCGCGAATCGAACAGGCCGGTGATGGTGCGGGTCATGCGTGCTCTCCTTAGGGGGGTGGGGAGGAAGGGGTACGCTAGCCTTCGGGGGCCTCGGCCGCGGGCTGGACGCGCTCCACCGCGGCGTGTTGCACGCGCCGCGTGGCCGGCTGCTCCACGCTGCGCTCAGTGTCGGTCAGCCGGAGATGGATCTCCTCCCGCAGGACCAGCCGCTTCTCGACGACGAGGACCTCCTCGACGACGGGAATGATGAGGACGTCTCCGTCCTGGCGAACCTTCGGGACTTCGGTGACGGTCTGTCCCACCGGCCGTCGCTCCACCTCGGCCGTGCGCGTGCGCAGCGTCTCCCGCAGCACCTCCTCCACCGTCTCGGTGGAGAGGGTGACGCGGACACGCCCGGTTTCCACGGCACGCTTCTCGACGCGGAGCGCTTCCTCGACGAGGGGAAGCACGGTCTCGGCGGCAGCCTCGTCCGTCATGTCACCCTCGTCGTGGACCCGGCCTAAAAACGGCCGAGTCGCGGAGGGGTTGCCGCGGGAGTGGCGGCCGTTATCTGGCGTGGCGCTTCGGGCGGGCCTTGCGCCGGAGCTCCATCAGATCCGCCTCCTCCCGCGCCGCGTTGCGCAGCAGCGCCTCCTGCCCCCACCGGTACTGCGGCGGGCAGAAGGTCCGCACGCCGTAGCGGGCCGCCGCCTCCATGGTGAAGGAGGGATCCACGAGGTGGGGCCGCGCCAGAGCCACCAGGTCGGCGCGCCCGGCGGCCAGGATGGTGTTCACCTGGTCCGCGCTGGTGATGCTGCCCACCGCCACGGTGGCGACCTTCGCCTCGTTCCGGATCATGTCGGAGTAGGGCACCTGGAACATGCGCCCGTACTGGGGCGCGCTGCGCGCCACCGTCTGGCCGGTGGAGACGTCCAGCAGGTCGCAGCCCTCCTCCGCGAAGGCCCGGGCAATAGCCACTGTATCCTCGTCCGTCGTGCCGCCCTCCGCCCAGTCGGTGGCGGAGACGCGCACACTCATCGGCCGGTCCGACGGCCACGCGGCCCGGATGGCGCGGTAAACCTCGAGCGGGTAGCGCAGCCGGTTCTCCAGGACGCCGCCGTACTCGTCCGTTCGGTGGTTCGTCAGGGGCGAGAGGAAGCTCGCCATCAGGTAGCCATGCGCGCAGTGGAACTCCAGCATGTCGAAGCCCGCGCGCGCCCCGCGCCGCGCGGCCGCAACGAAATCGTCCCGCACGCCGTCCATCTCCGCCCGGGTGATCTCGCGCGGCACCTGGCTGTTCGGGAAGTACGCGATCGCGCTGGCGGAGACGATTGGCCAGCCCCCCTCCTCAAGCGGCTGGTCCATCCCTTCCCACATCAGCTTGGAGGCACCCTTCTGCCCGGCATGGCCGAGCTGCAGCGCGATCTTCCCCGCCCCGTGCGCGTGGCAGAAATCGACGATCCGCTTCCAGGCCGCCTCCTGCGCGTCGTTCCAGATGCCCGCGCAGCCCGGCGTGATCCGTGCCTCCGGGGAAACGCAGGTCATCTCCGTGAAGATCAGCCCCGCCCCGCCCGTGGCGCGGGCGCCGTAGTGCATGAGGTGCCAGTCGTCGGGCATGCCGTCCTTGGCGGAATACTGGCACATCGCGGAGACGGTCACGCGGTTCGGCACGGTCATGTTGCGCAGCCTGAAGGGCTGGAACATCGGCGGCGCACCCGCGGCGGGTGAGAGCCCTTCGGCGCGCACCTCCTCCTCGAACAGCTCGCGCGACTCCTCCACGAACTCCGGCGCGCGCAGCGCCAGGTTGTCCCAGGTAATCGCCTTGGCCCGCGTCATCACGCCGAAGGCGAAGCGTGTCGCGGGCATGTGCCAGAACCGGTCCACGTGCTCGAACCACACCAGCGAGACGTCGGCCGCGTGCTGGATCTTCTCCACGTCCTCGCGCCGGCCGGTCTCGAAGCGGCGCAGGGCCTCCTCGACCGTTCCGCCCTGCGTGAATGCGCCGTGCAGCGCGATGGCATCCTCCATCGCCAGCTTCGTGCCGGAGCCGATGGAGAAGTGCGCCGTCGCCTTGGCATCGCCCAGCAGCACCACGTTCCCCTTGGACCAGCGCTTGCAGCGCATCATCGGGAATTGCCGCCACATGGAGCGGTTGGTGATCAGCCGGTGGCCCTGGAGTTCCTCAGCGAAGACCTCCTCCAGGAAGGCCGCGCTCTCCGCCTCGCTCTTGCCCTCCAGCCCGGCCCGCTCGAAGGTCTCCGGGTCCGTCTCCAGTACCCAGGTGCTCGCCCCCGCCTCGTACTGGTAGCAATGGGCGATGAAGATGCCCTCGCGCCGCTCCTTGAAGAAGAAGGTGAAGGCGTCGAAGGGCCGCGTGCTGCCCATCCAGGTGAAGCGGTTCGGCCGCAGGTCCACCGAGGGCTCGAAATGCGCGGGATCGCTGTTCCGCACGGCGCTGTTGATGCCGTCCGCGGCCACGATCAGGTCCGCGTCCGGGAAGTCGGCCGGCGTCACGTCCCGCTGGAAGGCAAGCTCTACCCCCAACTCGCGTGCGCGCTGTTGCAGCAGCAGCAGGAGGGTCCGGCGGGAGCAGCCGCAGAACCCGTTGCCGCCGATGCGGTGGGTCTCGCCCTTGGCGTTGATCTCGATGTCGTCCCAGTAGGCGAAGGCGTCCCGGATCGCCTCGTAGGAGGGGCGGTCCGCCCTCTCGAAGGTGTCCAGGGTCTGGTCGCTGAACACCACGCCGAAGCCGAAGGTATCGTCGGACCGGTTGCGCTCCACCACCGTGATCCGGGCTTCCGGCCGGTCGCGCTTCATCAGGATGGCGAAGTAGAGGCCGGCCGGCCCGCCGCCGATGACCGCGATCCGCATGGAGAGCCTCCTGGGTACCCGAACCCGAATAATTTAGGCTTCAACTATTGGCGCTTTCAACACGCTTGCGGGCCGCCGGGAAAACATTTTAGGCTTCAAGCATCATGGACGGCATCACCGGTCGGCACGCGATGGTCACGGGGGGCGGCACGGGCATCGGCCTTGCCGTCGCGGCCGCGCTGACCGCCGCCGGCGCCTGCGTAACCGTCCTCGGCCGGCGGGAAGGGCCGTTGCGGGCCGCCCTGGCCGCCGGCAAGGCCGCGGGCTTCGAGGTGGCGGACGTGACAGCGGAGGGCGCCATGGCCGCCGCCATCGCCCGCGCGGGTTCCCCGGCCATCCTCGTCAACGCGGCCGGCGCCGCCGAGAGCGCCCCCTTCCTGAAGACCGACGCCCCCCTCTGGGAACGGATGCTGCGGGTGAACCTGCTCGGCGCGGTTTCCGCCACCCGCGCCGCCCTGCCCGGCATGCTGGGCGGGGGCTGGGGGCGGGTGGTGAACATCGCCTCTACCGCGGCCATGCGCGGCTACCCCTACGTCTCGGCCTACGTCGCCTCCAAGCACGCCGTCCTCGGCCTCACGCGCGCCCTGGCGCTGGAAGTGGCCGCCAAGGGCGTGACCGTGAATGCCGTCTGCCCCGGCTTCACGGAAACCGACATCGTGGCCGAGAGCGTCGCCCGCATCGTGTCCAAGACCGGCCGCAGCGAGGCCGAGGCCCGCGCGGAACTGGCGAGGCACAACCCCCAGGGCCGCCTGGTGCAGCCGGAGGAGGTGGCCGCCGCCGTCCTTTTCCTTTGTAGCGACGCAGCCAGCGCCGTGAACGGCCGCGCCCTGGCCGTCGATGGGGGCGAAGTCCCGTGAGCCCCCACATAGACGCCGAGACCGCACTCGCCGATGCCCCTGCCGGCCACAAGGACAATCTCCGCCTCTGGCTCCGCATGCTCTCCTGCGCCCGCCTGATCGAGGCCGAGATCCGCCGCCGCCTGCGCGCCAACTTCGACACCACCCTCCCCCGCTTCGACTTCCTCGCCCAGCTGGAGCGCGCCGAGGACGGCCTGACCCCCGGCGAGATCAGCCGCCGCATGATGGTCACGGGCGGCAACGTCACCGGCCTCGCCGCGCGGCTGGAGGAGGAAGGGCTGATCGAACGCCGCGTCGTGGAGCAGGACCGCCGCGCCGTCACGCTGCGCCTGACCCCGCAAGGCCGCCGCGAGTTCGCCCGGCAGACGGAGGCGCACGAGGACTGGGTGGCGGAACTCCTCGGCGGCCTTTCCGCCACGGATCGCGCCGCGCTGCTGCGCCTGCTGGACCGTACCCGCCGCGGCGTGCGCGCCGCCATCTCGGAGGCAGGCGCATGAGCCTGAAGGACTTCAACGCGCAGCACGTACGGCTGACGGTGGAGGGCAAGGTCGCCTCCATCCTGCTGGATCGGCCGGAGCGGAAGAACCCGCTGACCTTTGAATCCTACGCCGAGCTCGTCCGCCTGTTCCGGGAAGCGGTGCAGGACGACAGCGTGGGGGCTTTCGTCGTCTCCGGCGCCGGCGGCAATTTCTGCTCCGGCGGCGACGTGCACGAGATCATCGGCCCGCTGCTGGACCGCGACACCAAGGGCCTAATGAGGTTCACGGCCATGACGGGCGACCTCGTGAAGGCCATGCGCGCCTGCCCGCAGCCCATCCTCTCCGCCGTGGACGGCATCGCGGCCGGGGCCGGCGCCATCATCGCCATGGCCTCCGACATCCGCATCGCGACCCCGCGCGCGAAGGTCGCCTTCCTCTTCAACCGCGTTGGCCTCGCCGGCTGCGACATGGGCGCTTGCGCCATCCTGCCCCGCATCATCGGCCAGGGCCGCGCCTCTGAGCTCCTCTACACCGGTCGCTCGATGAGCGCGCAGGAAGGACTGGACTGGGGATTCTTCTCCCGCGCCGTCGAGCCGGACGCACTAACGGAGACCGCTGCCGACCTCGCCCGCCAGATCACGGAAGGCCCCGGCTTCGCCAACGCCATGACAAAACGGATGCTCGCCATGGAGTGGTCCATGTCAGTGGAGCAGGCGATCGAGGCCGAGGCCGTCGCCCAGGCCCTCTGCATGACGACAAAGGATTTCCGCCGCGCCTACGAGGCATTCGCCGCCAAGCGCCGCCCGGTGTTCGAGGGCGACTGATGGCTGACCGCGACTTCCTGAACTGGCCCTTCCTCGAACCTCGCCACAGGGAATGGGCGGCAGAGGTGGAGGAATGGGCTGCCGCCAACGCCGAGCGCCTGTCCGAAGGCGGTACGGACGAGGCCTGCCGCAACCTCGCCCGCGCCATGGGCGAGGCCGGGCTGCTCCGCATGGCCGTGCCGGAGAACGGCAGGCTGGATGTCCGCGCCCTCTGCATCGCTCGGGAGACGCTGGCCCGCTTCTCCGGCCTGGCGGACTTCGCCTTCGCCATGCAGGGGCTGGGCACCGGCTCCCTTACCCTCTTCGGCAGCGATGAGCTGAAGGCCCGCTATCTCCCCGCCGCTCGCGCCGGCACCGCCCTGGCCGCCTTCGCCCTCAGCGAGCCCGAGGCCGGTTCCGACGTCTCGGCCCTCGCCACCATCGCGCGCCGGGACGGCGACGACTGGGTCATCGACGGCACCAAGACCTGGATCAGCAACGGCGGCATCGCCGCCACCTACGTCGTCTTTGCCCGCAGCGGCGAGGCGGCCGGCGCCAAGGGCCTCACCGCGTTCCTGGTCCCCGCCGACACGCCCGGTCTTCACATCGCCGAGCGCATCGAGGTCTCCGCCCCCCACCCCCTCGCCACGCTGCGCTTCGAGGGCATGCGCGTGCCGGACAGCCATCGCCTCGGCGCGCCCGGCGACGGCTTCAAGGTCGCCATGGCCACGCTGGACGTGTTCCGCGCGACCGTCGGCGCCGCCGCCCTCGGCTTTGCCCGCCACGCCCTGGACCTCACCGTGGCGCGCGCGGGCAGCCGCCATCTTTTCGGCGGCCCGCTCTTCGAGCAGGGGATGACCCAGGCGGCCATCGCCGAGAGCGCCGTGGACGTGGAGACCTCCGCCCTCCTCGTCTACCGCGCCGCCTGGCTCAAGGATTCCGGCACGCCCCGCGTCTCGCGAGAGGCGTCCATGGCCAAGCTCCACGCCACGGAGGCCGCGCAGCGCGTGGCCGATCGCTGCGTGCAAATACACGGGGGGCACGGCGTCGTCCGCGACCACCCCGCAGAAAAGCTTTATCGGGAGGTTCGCGCGCTGCGCGTCTACGAGGGCGCCAGCGAAGTTCAACGGATCATTATCGCGCGCTCCGAGCGCGACATCGCCCGCGCCGAGCGCGCACGGTCCGAGGAAACGTCCCCATGCAAACCGAGATCGTAGTGGCCGAGTTCTCCGGCGCCACACCGGACTTCGCCCCGAGCGGGCACACCGACACCTTTCCGCGGGACAACCTACCCCCGCGCCACCTCTGGCCCGAGCTCTCCTTCGAGTTGGACGACTACAAGTACCCGCACCGCCTGAACTGCGCGGCGGAGTTCCTGGATCGCAACGTGGAGGAGGGCCGCGGCGATAGCATTGCCCTCATCTCCCCGGAGGAGACGCTCACCTACGCGGATCTGCTGGACCGGGTGAACCGCATCTGCAACGTGCTGGTGCGGGACCTCGGCATGGTGCCGGGCAACCGCGTCATGCTCCGCAGCGCAAACAACAACTGGATGGTCGCAACCTACCTCGCCGTGCTGAAGGCGGGCGGCGTGGTCGTCGCCACCATGCCCCTCCTCCGCGCGAAGGAGTTGGGCCAGATGCTGGAGAAGGCGCGGATCACCCACGCCCTCTGCGACGTCAAGCTGCGGGAGGAAATGGAGAAGGCCGCGACCGAGGCGAGCCATCTCCGGCACCTCGTCTACTGGGGGAGCGGCGACCTCGAGGCCCGCTGCGAAGCCGCCTCGCCGGACTTCACCGCCTGCGACACGGCGGCGGACGATGTCTGCCTCATCAGCTTCACCTCCGGCACCACGGGCAGGCCGAAGGGGACGATGCACTTCCACCGGGACATGCTGATCATCTGCGACGGCTACGCGCGCCACGTCCTCCGCGCCGAGCCGTCCGACCGGTTCATCGGCTCCGCCCCCCTCGCCTTCACCTTCGGCCTCGGCGGCCTTGCCCTCTTCCCCTTCCGTATCGGCGCCACCGGCATCGTGCTGGAGAAGGCGGGGCCGGACGAGTTGCTGCAGGCGATCGAGAAGTACCGCGCCACGGTCTGCTTCACCGCCCCCACCGCCTACCGCGTGATGGCGCAGAAGGCCGACGCCTTCGATCTCTCCTCCCTCCGCAAGTGCGTCTCCGCCGGGGAGACCCTGCCCAAGGCCATCTTCGACGCCTGGGAGAAGGCAACCGGCCTCCGCCTCATGGACGGCATTGGCGGAACGGAGATGCTGCACATCTACCTCGCCGCGCCGGAGGAGACGCTGCGCCCCGGCTATACCGGCCTTCCCGTCCCCGGCTACCAGGCGAAGGTAGTCGATGACGACGGGAACGAGGTTCCCCGCAGCACGGCCGGCTGGCTGGCGGTGCGCGGTCCTATCGGCTGCCGCTACCTCGACGACCCCCGGCAGACCGACTACGTCCGCCACGGCTGGAACATCCCTGGCGACGTCTACGTGCAGGAGGAGGACGGCTTCTTCCGCTACCAGGGCCGCGGCGACGACATGATCATCGCCGCCGGCTACAACATCGCGGGCCCGGAGGTGGAGGGCGCCCTCCTCACCCACCCCGCCGTGCGGGAATGCGGCGTGGTGGCCGCGCCGGACGGCAAGGGCGGCCAGATCGTGAAGGCCTACGTCTCCCTGAAACCCGAGCACCTGCCGAGCGACGCGCTCGCGAAGGCCTTGCAGGACCACGTGAAGGCCGAGATCGCGCCCTTCAAGTCCCCGCGCGCCATCGAGTTCCTGGAGGCCATGCCGCGCACCGAGTCCGGCAAGCTCCAGCGCTTCGCCCTGCGGAAGATGGCGGCCGGATGAGCCGCCCCGAGCCGGTCCTGGCCTCCTCGCTGCCCCGGTCCGCCTTCCGCGCGCCCTTCCGCGTGCGCTTCGGCGATTGCGACCCGGCCGGGATCCTCTTCTTCCCGAACTGGTTCATCATGGCGAGCGCGGCGGTGGAGGACCTGTTCCGCCTGCGCCTCGGGATCGATTTCCACGCCCTGCACGCGGAGCGCGGCATCGGCACCGGCTTCGTCCATGCCGGCGGAGAGTTCATGCGCCCGGCCATGATGGGGGACGAAGTGCTGCTGACGCCGCTGCTCCGCCGCCTCGGCAACGCCTCCTACGCGCTCGACATGCACGTCCACCGCGGGGAGGAGGAGCTGGCCCGGCTGGACCTCGTCACCGCCACCAACCACCTCGCCACCCGCACCAGCACCCCCGTCCCGCCCGAGCTGCGCGCCGCCCTGCTGCGCTACCAGCTGGAGTGCGGCCCCATGGCAGGCCAGGAGATCCCGGCATGAGCGCCCCGCTCCAGAACCTCCAGCCCCCCGGCTGGCCCGCCCCGAAGGGCTATTCGAACGGCATGGCCGGCCGCGGCCGGGTGGTGCTCGTCGGCGGCCAGGTCGGCTGGGACGAGGCGGGGCGCTTCGCCCAGGGCTTCGTGGCCCAGACGGAGAGGGCCCTGCGGAACATCCTCGCCGTGCTGCAGGAGGCCGGCGCCGGCCCGGAGCATATCGGCCGCCTCACCTGGTACGTGGTGGACATGGAGGAGTACCGGGGCTGCCTGCCCGATCTCGGCCGTGCCTACCGCGCCGTGATGGGCCGGAACTTCCCGGCCATGGCGCTGGTGCAGGTGGTGGCGCTGGCCGAGCCCGAGGCGCGGCTGGAGATCGAGGCCACGGCGATCATCCCGGACTGAAACGCTTCAGAACAAGGATGGCGGTGCGGCGCGGCAGGCGCCGGGCTAACATCGCCTCCATGTCTCGGCCCCATGGAGAGTCGCCGGTGTCCCGAGGTCCCCTCTTCGACTCACCGGACCGCTACGGCCTCGTCAGCCGGGCGCTGCACTGGGGCATGGCGGCCCTCTTCGCCTGGCAGTTCGCGGGGATGGGGATCAAACTGGCCCTGGGCCGTCATCCCCTCTCCTCCTTTTTCGTCGGCACGCATTACGGGGTCGGCACGCTGCTCTTCGTGCTCGTCCTCCTGCGCGGCGCCTGGGGGCTGTTCAGCGCGCGGCACCGCCCGCCACACGGCCCGGGCCTTCTGGGATGGGCCGCACGGCTCGGCCATCTCGCGATCTACGCCCTGATGATCGCCGTCCCCAGCCTTGCCCTTCTGCGGCAGTACGGGTCCGGCCGAGCCTTCGCCCCTTTCGGCCTTCCTCTCTGGGACGCGCGGGAGGCGAAGATCCCGGCGCTGGTGGAAGCAGGGAACGCCGCCCATGGCGAGCTGGGCTGGTTCCTGCTCGCCGTGGTGGCCGGGCACGTGGGGATGGTCCTTATCCACCGCTTCGCACGGGGCCACGACGTGCTGCCGCGCATGGCCGGCCGCCTGGGGGCGCCGGCACCCACCCTCAGCGCGACGGGCGCCGCGGCGGCCCGGCGCTGAGCCCATCGGCCCGGGTACCCTCCGGCTGCGGCGCACCGCCCACCGGCCTCGGCCCGGGCAGTTCCCGCTCCGCGGCGCAGGAACAGACGAGGCCCCCGTCCCCCAGCCGGTTCGGCACGGTCGGCTCCCCGCAATGCGGGCACTCGCGGATCGGTTCCATGGTCACCTCTGGGTTCACCTCTGGGCTCGCTTCCGGCTCTCAGCCCCATCTGGTGCCGCGCCGCGCACCGAAAACCCCGCCCCCGCCTTGAACGGTCCCGCCCCCGGTGCGAATGTCCGCCCGCCGCCGGGGGGGCCACCCCCGGCCCATGGTTCTAAGACCGGCGGGCCCGGCCCGCCCCTGACCGCACGAGGATCGGAATGGCCAAGATCAAGGTGAAGACCCCAGTCGTCGAGATGGACGGGGATGAGATGACCCGGATCATCTGGGGCTTCATCAAGGAGAAGCTGATCCTCCCCTACCTCGACGTCGACCTGAAGTACTACGACCTCGGCATCGAGTACCGCGATCAGACCGACGACCAGGTCACGGTCGATGCCGCGAACGCCACGAAGCAGTACGGCGTGGGCATCAAGTGCGCGACCATCACGCCGGACGAGGCCCGCGTGAAGGAGTTCGGCCTGAAGAAGATGTGGAAGTCCCCGAACGGGACCATCCGCAACATCCTGGACGGCACCATCTTCCGCGAGCCGATCATCTGCCAGAACGTGCCCCGCCTGGTGCCGCACTGGTCCAAGCCCATCGTCGTCGGCCGCCACGCCTATGGCGACATCTACCGCTCGGTCGAGATGAAGGTCCCCGGCGCCGGCAAGGTCAAGATGACCTACGTGCCGGAGGGCGGTGAGCCGCAGGAGATCGGCGAGTTCCCGATGCCCGCCACCGGCGGCGTCGCGATGATGATCCACAACCTCAACAAGTCGATCGAGGGCTTCGCCCGCGCCTCGCTGAACTACGGCCTGCAGCGCAACTTCTCGGTCTACTTCAGCCACAAGAACACGATCCTCAAGGCCTATGACGGGACCTTCAAGGACATCTTCCGCAAGATCTACGACGAGGAGTTCAAGGCCGAGTACGAGAAGCGCGGCCTGACCTACGAGGACCGCCTGATCGACGACATGGTCGCCTCCGCCCTGAAGTGGGAAGGCGGCTACGTCTGGGCCTGCAAGAACTACGACGGCGACGTGGAGTCCGACATCGTGGCCCAGGGCTTCGGCTCGCTCGGCCTGATGACCTCCGTCCTCCTCTCCCCGGACGGCAACACGGTGGAGTCCGAGGCCGCGCACGGCACGGTGACGCGCCACTACCGCGAGCACCAGAAGGGCCGGGAGACCTCCACCAACCCGATCGCCTCCATCTTCGCCTGGACCCGCGGCCTGGCCTATCGCGGCAAGTTCGACGACACGCCCGATGTGGTGGAGTTCGCCAACGCCCTGGAGAAGGTCTGCATCGAGACCGTCGAGAGCGGCCACATGACGAAGGACCTCGCCATCCTCATCGGCAAGGATCAGCCCTGGCTCAACACCCAGGCCTTCCTCGACAAGCTGGACGAGAACCTGAAGAAGGCCCGCGGCTGAACCCCGCGCGCACGCGTTGACCTGGCAGGGGGCGGGCGCCGAGAGGCCCCGCCCCTTCCCTTTTCCAGGCAGGCCATACAATGCCCGGCTTCCTCACCCCGCTCGACTTCCTGGCGCTCGCCGTCTTCGCGCTCTGCTGGACCGGCTACGCCACGGTCGTCGACCGCGTGCCCTCCATCCACCGCCGCAGCGTCATCCACGCGATGAACGAGCACCGGCGCCGCTGGCTGGTGGCCGCGGTGCCGCGGGACAACCGAATCGCCGATGTCGGCATCGTCGGCAACCTCATGTCCTCCACCTCCTTCCTCGCCAACACCTGCATCTTCATCATCGGCGGCGCCATGGCGCTGCTCGCCTCGCCGGAGGTCGGCCAGCGCGTCCTCGGCTCCGTCCCCTTCGCGCAGACCCCGACCGAGGGCGGGTGGGAGGCGCGGGTCCTGCTCCTCCTCGTCATCTTCGTGCGCGCCTTCTTCGAGCTGACCTGGGCGCTGCGCCAGTTCAACTACGGCTCCATCCTCATCGGCGGCTTCGGCCGCACCCCCGCCGCCATCCCCGCCGCCGAGATCGCGGCGGAGGTGGTGAATCGCGCCGCCCGCCACTTCAACACGGGGCTGCGCGCCTACTACTTCGGCCTCGCGGTCCTTGCCTGGATGGTCCACCCCTTCGCCTTCATGCTTGCCTCCCTCTGGGTGGTGCACGAACTGCACCGGCGGGAGTTCCGCTCCGCCGTCCAGGCCGCCCTCACCGCCGGAGGCTGAGCCCTTCCCCATCAGGGGAGCCGTCGAAGCCCAGCTCTCGCAGTGCCGCGATGGACCGCTCCGCCGAGACGTGGTGCACGAAGATGCCGCCCTTCGCCTCCCACCCCTCCCGCGCGGAGGCACGGTCATCCACCAGGACATGCCCGGGCCCGGACCAGCGCGGCTTCTCGCGGCTCATGCAGGTGATCACCGGCACACGCGCGCCGAGCATCCGCGCCACCCACTGCTTTTTCTGCACAGGCGCCCAGGAACCCAGGGGCAGCCCAGTCAGGATCGTCGGGCGGTGCGGCTCGCAGAAGCGCCACAACGCCTCCGCGTCGTGCATGAACTCCAATGTTTCGAAGAAGGCGGGCGCCTTCGACAGCGCCGCCCACATTCTCTTCAGTGGCAGCTCCTCCGGCCGCCTGCCGGTCACGACCTCCACACCCCGGTCGAAGTCCGCCAGCACGCCGTCCAGGTCGAGGAAAAGCGTATGCGCCTTCACGCCGCCGCGTGCTGCTCCCGCAGCTTTAGGAACTTCAGCATCGGCCACTCCTCCTCCGCCCGGTTCCGCCGCCAGTCGGAGGTGAAGAACGCCACCAGCGCGCCGTCGTGATCCTCCGCCGTGTCGTGCGGCGCGGACTGGCGGAACCGCTCCATCGCCGCCTTATCGTCCGATACGACCCAGCGCATCATCCCCCAGGGCGTCGCCTCGTAGCGGCTGGGCACGGCGTATTCCGCCTTCAGCCGCTCCGCCAGCACGTCCAGCTGCAGTGCGCCCACCACGCCCACCACCGGCGGCGTGCCGTCCAGCGGGCGGAACAACTGCACCACCCCCTCCTCGGCCAGCTGCTCCAGCGCCGTGCGGAGCTTCTTGCCGACCATCGCGTCCTCGATCATCACGCGGCGCAGCAACTCCGGCGCGAAGCTCGGCACGCCCCGGAAGTTCAGCGCCTCGCCCTCGGTCAGCGTGTCGCCGATCCGCAGGATGCCGTGGTTGGCAATCCCCACCACGTCGCCCGGCCAAGCCTCCTGCGCCACCTGCCGGTCCTGCGCGAAGAAGAACAGCGGCGCGTTGACCGGCACCTGCTTGCCCGTGCGGGTCTGGCGCAGCCGCATCCCCTTCTCCAGCCTGCCGGAGCAGATCCGCAGGAAGGCCACGCGGTCCCGGTGGTTCGGGTCCATGTTCGCCTGGATCTTGAAGACGAAGCCCGTCAGCGCCGCCTCATCCGGCTGCACGCGCCGCGTATCGGCCGGCCGCGCGCCCGGCTGCGGCGCGAAGCGCGCCAGCCCCTCCAGCAGGTGCCCGATCCCGAAATCCCGCAGCGCCGAGCCGAAATACACCGGCGTCATCGTCCCCTGCCGGAACGCCTCGATGTCGAAGCTCGGGAAGGCGGAGGCCAGCTCCGCCCCCTCGCGCAGCGCCTCCACCTCGGACGCCGGCACCATCTCGTCGATCTTCGGATCATCCAGGCCGGAGAGCTTCACCGCTCCCGATCCTTCCGCCAGCAGATGCAGCGCCGGCTCCAGCATGTCGTAGGTGCCGAGGAACCCGCGCCCTGCCCCCACCGGCCAGGCCGCCGGCGTCACGTCCAGGGCCAGCGTCTTCTCGATCTCGTCCAGCAGCTCGAAGACGTCCCGGCTCTCCCGGTCCATCTTGTTGATGAAGGTGATGATGGGGATGTCGCGCAGCCGGCACACCTCGAACAGCTTGCGCGTCTGCGCCTCGATCCCCTTGGCCGCGTCGATCACCATCACCGCCGCGTCCACCGCCGTCAGCGTGCGGTAGGTGTCCTCCGAGAAGTCCTCGTGGCCCGGCGTGTCCAGCAGGTTGAACACCACCCCGTCCCGCTCGAAGGTCATGACGGAGGTGGCAACCGAGATGCCGCGGTCCTGCTCGATCTTCATCCAGTCGGACCGGGTGCGCCGCCGGTCGCCTTTGGCGCGCACCTGCCCGGCCAGCTGGATGGCGCCGCCGCGCAGCAGCAGCTTCTCCGTCAGCGTGGTCTTGCCAGCATCCGGGTGCGCGATGATGGCGAAGGCGCGCCGGCGGGCGGCTTCCTGGGCAACCTGGCTCTGGGCCTCAGGCGGGCGGTTGTGGCCAATCCCGGCGGCATCGGGGGCGATCTGATCCATGCGCCGTATCTGGCCGCGTTGGCCACCCGGCGCAACAACCGATACGGCGCCTCAGCCGTGCCGGCGCCGCAGCGCGTCCAGCGCCACCGTCAGCACCGCCCCGAGGAGGATCACCGCCGCCACCGGGCGCGGCGTGCCGTCCGCGAAGTGCCCGACCGCCACGCTCCCCAGCGCCGCCACCGCGAACTGCAAGGTTCCCAGCAGGGCAGAGGCCGTGCCCGCCCGCTGCCCGTGCCGCGCCAGCCCGCCGACGGCGGAATTCGGCATGATCAGGCTGCCGGCCGCCAGCATGCCGAAGACAGGGAAGAAGAACCCCCAGAGCCCGCCCCGACCCGTCCAGGCCAGCAACGTCAGCGCGAGGGTCGAGGCCAGGAAGCCCAGCGCCCCCGCCGTCAGCACCCGGCCCGCCCCGAAGCGCCCGACCAGCCAGGGATTCAGCTGCGCCCCGCCGATGAACCCCGCCGCGCCGAGCCCGAACAGGATCGCGAAGCGCCCGGGCTCCATCCGGAAATACTCGATGTAAACGGCCGGCGCGCCGCTGATGTAGGCGAACATGGAAAACATCACCGCCGCCCCCATCAGCGCGTGGGTCAGGAAGACCGGCTCCACCAGCACCCGCCCGTAGTTCCGCATCAGCGCGCCGAAGCCGAGTTGCAGCCGGCGCTCCGGCGGCAGCGTGTCCGGCAGCAGCCACCAGACCAGCAGGCCGGAGACTGCCCCGTAGCCCGCCATCACCCAGAAGATCGCCCGCCAATCCGCCACTTCCAGCAGCAATCCGCCGAGGGAGGGCGCGAGGATCGGCGCCGCCCCCATGACGAGGATGAGGCGGGACATGATCCGCGCCGCCTCCAGCCCCGTCACCTTGTCCCGCACCACCGCGCGCGGGATCACGGAACTGGCGGAGGCTCCGAAGGCCTCCAGGAAGCGGAAGGCCGCTAGCCACCCCATGCTCGGCGCCAGCGCACAGCCCACGGTCGCCAGGGTGTAGACCGCCGTCCCGACGATCAGCGGGCCGCGCCGGCCGAACCGATCGGACAGGGTGCCCTGCGTCACCTGCCCCACCGCAAGCCCGACGAACCAGGTGGCCAGCGTCACCTGCGCCCCGCCCCCGCCGGTGCCGAACTCCGCCTCAATCTGCGGGAAGCCCGGCAGGTACATGTCGGTCGAGATCGGGTTGATGGCCGTGAGAAAGCCGAGCAGCAAGGGAAGCCAGGGCGGCATTGGGTCCTGCGTCGCTGTGACTCGCCCTTGCTGCGCCGCAGCAGGCGGAATGGGAAGCGCTAATCCCGCGGATCACCTGTCAGAAGGAACTTGCGAACGATTATCATTCCAGGCAGCCTGCGGGAAGCAACGGCGGGAGATACCCCATGGCCACTCGCGGACTGCCCAGCTGGCCCCTCGCGGACGCCGCGCCCGAAGACCTGCCGCCCGCGGAGGCCGTGCTGCTGGACGCCGTGCGCGGCTGGGTGGAGGCCACCCGGACGGGCGGCTCCCCCCTCGCCGCCCTGCGCCTGCCACTGGCGACCGAGGGGCTGGCGGAAGCCGCACCGGCGCTGGACGCGCTTCTGCGCGCCCTTGCCTGCCCGGGCGCCCTGGGGTGCCGCCTCTGCCCGCGCCTCACCCCGGCGGAAGGCTCGCTCCTCATGGCCATCGGCCTCGCGCAGCGCGCCACCCGGCGGGAGGCGCTGGCCGTCCTCCTCCGCCTCGCGCCGCCGGCATCGGCCTACGCCGCCCTGGGCCCGGCCCTCGCCCTGGGGCTGATCCTCCGGCGCGGCGGCCTGCTGCTCGCCAACCCTCTCCGCGCCACCTCATGAAAAAGGCCGGGGAGTTCCCTCCCCGGCCCCTCCGATCCGCGCCGTTCCCGCCCTACCAGCGGCGGGACTGCCCGCAATCCAGGTGCACGAAGCCGTCCCGCCGGTAGAGCCCGACGCCGCCCAGTCCCAGCGAGGCCGCGAGCCGCGCCATGCCGTAGGAATCCCGCCCGGGCAGCCGCATGTCCCCAGCCATGCCGGACATGTGGAGGGAGACGGTCGAGACCCGCCCGGGAAGGCGCGAGTTCGTCTCCGGCGTGCGGTAGCCACTGATCACCTGGAAGGCCTCGTTGGCCTCCATGCGCGCCGCCACGGCGTTCATCACGTCGAAGAGGCGCGGATCCATCGGCGTCACCTCCTCGCGGTTGATGTCGCGGAAGACCCAGTCCAGCCTTCGCAGCGCCTCGGTCACGTAGCGCCCGTCCTGGAAGTACACGCCGGTGAAGCCGTCCCCGGTATAGGCGCGCTGCACGCTGATGCGTCGCGTCCCGCGCACCGCCTGCGCCTCCGCCCCGCCCGGCAGGGCGGCGCAGGCCAGCAGCCCGGCCCCGGCCGCGATCAGGTTGCGCCGCCCCAGCCGCCGGTCCTCGCAGCAGGGGCATTCCGGCGCGTGCGGCCGGCGGCCGTTCCAGCCCGCACTCATTCCCCGCGCGCTCACCGCGCCGCACCCGCGGCCGCGACCCGCAGCCCGCCCCGCTCCATCTCCCGCGCGTAGGCGGCGTCCAGCCCGTAGATGTCGGGCCGGACCTTCGCGCGCCCGCCCTCGACGGTCACGGTCGTATAATGCAGCCGGACTGGCAGCGGGCGCCGCAGCCCCACGGACTGGGTCTGCCCGCTGGCATAGGCGCGCTGCGCCCGCGCCATGTCCCACCCCGTCCCGTCCAGCACGAGGAGGAGAAGATCGTCCGGCAGGGCCAGCCGGATGCAGCCCGAGGAGAAGGCCCGGTCCGGACGGCCGAAGAGCCGGCGGTCGGGCGTGTCGTGCAGGTAGATGTCGTCGGAGTTCGGCATGATGAATTTGATCCGGCCGAGGGCGTTCTCGTCCCCGGCGTCCTGACGAATGAGGTAGGGGAAGCGGTCCGCCCGCACGGCGGACCAGTCCACGGTGGCGGGGTCGACCTCCACGCGCTCTCCGCCCACCACGCTGTAGAGGCGGAAGCCCTTGGCGGTCATTCCCGCCGGGTCGCGGCGGAAGCGGGGCAGAAGGTCCTCGCGCGCGTTGCGCTCGGGCACGCCCCATGTGGGATTGAACTGCACCGTCGTCAGCCTCGCGCGCATGGGCGGCGTGGCCCGCGCCGGCTTGCCGACGATCACGTTCATCCGCATCAGCACCCGCTCGCCCTCCTGCACCAGCAGGACGTAGTCGGGGATGTTCACCTCGATCCGCCGCTCCTCGCCGGGCCTCAGCGCGTTGCGCCGCATGTCGAGCGCCACGCGGAGCTGCGCCGCGCGGGCCGAGGCCGGGCGGTTCAGCAGGCCGAGGCTGATCGGGCCGACGCGCCCGTCCACCTCCAGCCCGCTCGCCGCCTGCCACCGCCGGACGGCCGCCTCCAGCGGGGGATCATAGGCAGCGCCGCCATCCGGCGCGGCGGCCAGCACCGGGTCCTCGGCCCTCAGCCGGGCCCGCAGCGCGGGGATGCGCGCGGCGTCGGTGGTGCCGGGATCCAGCGTGCCCTCGCCCACGGGAATCGTCGCCCAGCCGCCGGAGGCGGCCAGCCCGGCCGCCTTCGCCAGCTCCGCCCGCAGCGCGGCCGCGCCCTCCGGCAGGTTCGCCGCGCGCTCGATCAGCGCCGCCGGCTCGGGCAGCCCTACCAGCTCGGCCTGCCAGCGCGCGAAATCCGTCGCCGGGTCGCGCAGGATGTCGGCCCGTCCGGCGGGCTGCCGCAGGCGGCCGAGCACGAGATCCCCCAGCGCCGCGTTCGCGGCCTGGTAGACGGCCGCGTGAAAGGCGGCCGGCTCCGAGGCTCCCTGCGCGTCCGGCGGCACGGCGTAGCCGGCCGGGTCCAGCCCGTCCTGCCCCAGCCTGCGCAGCCGGGCGGCGAGGCGGAACACCGAGTCCCAGCTCTGCGGCCCCGGTCCCGCCGCCCCTCCTCCCTGCGCCCGCGCCACGGCCGGAAGCAGGCCGGCCGAGAGGCCGGAGAGCACATCGCGTCTTCGCATGCGCGGACGCATACCGCCCGTCACCCCGGGCTGCAAAGCCGAATCGGGTAACGCGGCCTGTTACTCAGCCCGAGATCAGCCAGCCGATCAGCATCAGCACCACCGCGCCGATCAGGACCGCCCTGATCAGCGACCACCACTCGCTCCGGCCCGCCTCCGCCTCCTCGGCGTGAGCAATTGGCCGGGGCGAGGGGTGCCGGGCCTCGGCCATCCCGGCCGGGGCGGCGGAGTCCGGACTCGCGGCCGCCTGGTCGCGCAGGCCGGCGCTGGAACGGATGGGATCGCTCGGCATGGAGCCCTCCTGGCATTATCTGAGAACCGGCTGGGTGCCGTTCCACGATCATCATGTTCCGGAAGGGGCCGGGCGACGGCTCCGTTCCGTTCGATGACTGGAACGTGGCAGGCCTGCCCGGTTTTCAGGACCGTCCCGGCCTTCCGCCCGGCTTGATCCCGGCGGCCGGGGAAGCGACCCTGCGGGCATGTCGCAGACCCCTTCCGCCGACGACGCCGCCGACCCGGCCTGGGCCGGCGCCGCCCGCTTCCTCGAGGGCCGGATTCCACCGGGCGGACGGGTGATCGCGCCCGATAGCTTCGCCCACCTGGCCGGCGCCCTCTCCGCCCCGGACCCGGAGGCGCTGCCGGACTGGGCGGTGATCCGCACCACGGCCGCAGCAGACCTCCCCTCGGGCCTTCTTCGCCGCCTTCTTGCGGAGACCACCCCGGTCTTCGCCAATGACGGCTACGTGATCTTCGCCCGCCGCCCGACCTTCGGGCTGGCGGATATGCGGAACGCCCCCGCCGTACGCGCCCTGGCCGACGGCGCCGCCATCTACACCGCCCCGGGCGCCTCGGCCCAGTTCCCCAACCCCGGCTTGGTGGAGGCGAGCAACCCCCGGGGTCCGGCCGCGCCGGAGGCCGCGATGCTGCCCCTGACGCCGCCCCAGAGCCCGGACACGCCGCGCGCCAGCCTGCCGCCCGAGGCCCTCGCGTTGCAGGTGCCCGCACCCGCCCGGCCGGACCGTCCGGCGTTTCCCTTCCCCCGCCCCGGCACGGCCGCGCCCGAGGCGCCTCGCCTCTTCGTCCCGCCAGCCGCCGCCCTGCCCGAGCCGCCCCGCCTCTTCGTCCCACCCGCCGCCCCGACGCCCGAGCCACCTCGCCTCTTCGTCCCGCCGCCCGAACCGGCCGGCACGCCGCCTGAGGCGCCCCGCCCCGCAGCCGCCCCGGCTGGCGCGCTGCCCGTCCCGCCCGCCCTCTTCGCGGCACCGCCCCTGCCGTCACCCGCCTCGGCTCCCGCGCCCGTTCCGGGAAGCGCCGCTGCCGCCGTCCTGCAGGCCGCGCCGATTCGGACAGCGCCCCCGCTACCGGAACCGCAATCCCTGCCCATTGCGCCCCCTCGGCCGTCATCCGCCGAGGCGCCGGCACAGCGGGGCCAGGCCGGCACCCTGCCCGCCCGCATCGCCGCGCTGCTAGGGGCCGGGGCCGGCCGCCGCGTCGCCGCCCTCGGCGGGGAAGCCCCGGTCCTCGCGGACGCCGCCCTGGCCCCCTCCGCCCTCATCTCGGGCGGGGAAGATCAACCGGCTGCCTGCTTCGACCTCGCGCTGCTGAACCCGGACGAAGCCTCTCTAGCCGGGACGGCCGCGGAGGCGGCGCGCCTTCTCCGCCACGGCGGCGTGCTCCTCCTCGTCGCCGAGAACGCCGAATCGCTCGGTCGGCGGCTCGCCGCCGCCCTCGGGCGCCCCGGCCAAGGGGGCCTGTCGGCATCGGCGATCCGCGGCGCCCTTCACGCGGCCGGCCTCGTCATCCAGCGGCTGGAAGGTCACGCCCTCGACCCCTGGCGCGCGACCTCGGACGCGCCGCCGCCCGGCCTGGCGGCCGGCGACCCCGCCGCCGCCATCCTCGAGGAAGCGGCCGGAACCATGGACCCGCGCCACGCCGCCTGGCTCCTCTTCCTTGCCCGCAAGCCGTGAGCCCCGCCCGCCCGGAACCCAGGGCCGCATGACCTGGTCCATCGTCATCCACGAGCCGGAGAACGGCGCCTTCGCGGTGGCCGTGACGACCTGCAGCTTCGCCGTCGGCGCCTCCTGCCCCCACCTCCGGGCCGGGGTGGGGGCGGTCTCCACCCAGTCCTTCACCAACCGCTATCTCGGCCCCGCCGTGCTGGACGGGATGGCGCGCGGTCTCCCGCCCGCCGCCGCGATCGAGGGCGCGCTGGCCGGGGACGAGGGCCGCCACCTCCGCCAGGTCCACGCCGTGGACCGGTTCGGCCGCAGCGCCGCCTTCACCGGCGCGAACTGCGTGGACTGGGCCGGGGACCGCACGGGCCGGAACCAGTCCGTGGCCGGAAATATGCTCGCCGGCCCCGCCGTGCTGCACGACACTCTCGCGGCCCTCGCCATCAACGGTGGGACGCCGCTGCCGGAACGGCTCGCCCTGGCGCTGGAGGCCGGCGAGGCCGCCGGGGGCGACCGCCGCGGCCGGCAATCCGCCGCCATGCGCCTCGTCACCACCGAGGATTTCCCGGACCTCGACATCCGGGTGGACGACCACCCGGAGCCGCTGAAGGAGCTCTCCCGACTCCTCGCCATCTGGCGCCGGGACCGCGCGCCCTACCTGGACCGCCAGCCCCGGAAGGGGAATCCCTCCGGAGTCGTCGACATGGATGCCACCGAGGCCGCCTGGAGGGCCGCCGGCATGGACCTGCGCTTCCGCCGGTAGCGCTCAGGCCGACTTCAGGGAGGCCCGTCAGGCAGCACGGGCATCCTGCCGGCCGACCAGGGCCTGGAAATCCGCCGCCGCCATCGGCCGGCCGAAGAGGAAGCCCTGCGCCTCCTCGCAGCCCTCCGCCCGCAGCATGGAGAGCTGTCCCTCATCCTCCACCCCCTCGGCATTCGTCGTCACGTCCAGGGCGCTGCCCAGCGCGATCACGGCCCGAAGCAGCGCCACCGCCTTGGCGTCCATCGCGATGTGCCGGATGAAGGACCGGTCCACCTTGATCTTGTCGAAGCGGAAGCGCTGCAGCGTGGCGAGCGAGGAGTAGCCGGTCCCGAAATCATCCATCGCCAGCCGCACGCCGAGGGAGCGCAGGCGCGAGAGGATGCCCAGCGTCTCCGCGCTGTTGGCCAGCATCGCGGCCTCCGTGATCTCCAGCTCCAGCTGCGCGGGCGGCAGGCCGGACCGGGCCAGGGCGCCCTCCACCGTCGCCACGAAGCTCGCCTGCCGCACCTGGATCGCCGAAACGTTCACTGCCAGGTTCAGCCCGCCCCAGCCCCGCGCCACCTGGCAGGCCTGCTCCAGCACCCAGGCGCCGATCGGCACGATCAGCCCCGTCTCCTCCGCCATGGGGATGAAGACGTCCGGCGAGATCATGCCGCGCTGCGGGTGATGCCAGCGCAGCAGCGCCTCCGCCCCCTTGATGCGCCGCGTTGCCGTGGAGACCTGCGGCTGGAACAGGATTGTCAGCTCCTGCCGCGCCATCGCGTTCCGCAGGTCGGCGACGAGCAGGCGCCGCGTCCGCAGCCGCTCGTCCATCTCCGGCTCGAAAACCCGCAAGCAGGACCCGCCCTCCGCCTTCGCCTGGTACAGTGCCAGGTCTGCGTCCTGCAGAAGGGCCTCGGGCCGCCCGTCGAAGGAGCCGGGCGCCAGTACCGCCGCGCCGATGGAGAGCCCGACCGCCCGGAACTCCGCCCCCAGCAGCACCGGCTCCTCCATCGCCGCCAGGAGCCGGGCGGCGAAGGCGCTCAGCGCCTCCGGCCGGCCGAGGTCGGGGGCGACGAGCACGAACTCGTCCCCGCCCACCCGCGCCAGCGTGTCCGTCGCGCGCAGGCAGTCCCGCAGCCGGCCCGCGACCACCCGCAACACCTCGTCCCCCGCGGCGTGGCCGAGCGCGTCGTTCACCTCCTTGAAGTGGTCGAGATCCATGGCGAGCACCGTCAGGTGCGTGCCGTCCCGCCGGGCTGCTGCGAAGGCCAGCTCCAGCCGATCCCCCAGCAGGGCGCGGTTCGGCAGCCCCGTCAGTCCGTCGAAGTTCGCAAGCCAGCGCAGCCGCTCGGAGAGCCGGCTCCGCTCGGCCGAAGCATCCCGGAACTGAATGCAGGCGTCCGTCAGCTCGGCGACCTCCCGCGGCGCGCCGCGCGGCGGCGGCGGTATGGGGACGGTCAGGTCGCCGCGGCCCAGGCGGCGCAGCGCCTCCGTCAGCCCGGTCAGCATCCCGCCGAGCCGCCGCGCCGCTGCGGCGGCATACGCCGTCCCGACCAGGAAGATCGCGGCGAAGGATGGGGCCACGAGGCCCAGAGCGCTCCCGGTGGCGTCGCCGGTGGGCGCGGCCGTCTCGGCGGGGAGAAGGAGCACCGCCACGGTGACGACGAGGCAGAGGAACGAGGGCGCGGCCGAGAGGAGGATCAGCCGCGACCGCAGGCCCTGCTGCGGGAAGAACCGCCTTGCCATCCACCCCGATTCCCGTTCCGGTCAGGGCGGGAGGATGGCGCGGGCGTCCTTTATCCCGGGTTAAGCCGCGCCGCTCAGGAGGCCCGGCGCGCCGGCTCCGCCGGACCGGGCAGCTCCACGGCGATGGCGAGGGTGGAAAGATCCCCGCCCCGCTCGAGCGAGATGTTCACCCGCCCCGGGTCGATGGAGACGTGCTTCGCCACCAGCTCGACGATCTCCTTCTGGAGCTTCGGCAGGAAGTCGTCGCCCTTGCGGCCGATCCGCTCGTGCGCCAGCACGATCTGCAGCCGCTCCTTCGCCGCGGCCGCCGTCTGCGGCATCTCCGCCTGCTTGCCGCGGAACAGCTTCAGCCAGCTCATGCCGCCCTCCCGCCGAACAGCCGGGAGAGGAAGCCCTTCTTCTCCGCGTCCGTGAAGCGCATCGGCCGGTCCTCGCCTAGGAAGCGCGCCACCGCGTCCTTGTAGGCCTGCCCGGCGGAGGATTCGGCGTCCATGATCACGGGATTGCCGGTGTTGGAGGCCTTGAGCACGCTCTCGCTCTCCGGCACCACGCCGAGCAGGGGGATGCGCAGGATCTCCTGGATGTCCTCCAGCTTCAGCATCTCGCCCTTCTCCACCCGCGCCGGATCGTAGCGCGTGACGAGGAGGTGCTCCTTCACCGGCTCCTTCTTGTCCTCGGCCCGCTTCGAGCGGGACTGGAGCACGCCGAGGATGCGGTCGCTGTCGCGGACGGAGGAGACTTCAGGGTTCGTCACCACGATCGCCTGATCCGCGAAATACAGGGCCAGCAGCGCGCCCTTCTCGATCCCGGCCGGGCTGTCGCAGAGGATGTAGTCGAACTCCTTCGACAGCTCCTCGATGATGGTGGCCACGCCCTCCTTCGTCAGCGCGTCCTTGTCCCGTGTCTGGCTGGCAGGAAGGATGGAGAGGGATTCCACCCGCTTGTCCCGGATCAGCGCCTGGCTGAGCTTCGCCTCGCCGGTGATGACGTTGACGATGTCGAACACCACCCGGCGCTCCACCCCCATGATGAGGTCGAGGTTCCGCAGGCCCACGTCGAAGTCGATCACCACGGTCTTCTTGCCGGCCTGCGCCAGCCCGGTCGCAAAGGCGGCCGAGGAGGTGGTCTTGCCCACGCCCCCCTTGCCCGAAGTCACCACGATCACCTGCGCCATGCGCTCTTCTCCAACCCCCTGCCCCGCCGTCCGCCCCCTCGCGGGCCGGCGAAACGTTGCTTCCTTCGCATGGCCGGCCCTGCCCCTGGAAGGGGAATCCCGGCCCTCAACCTAGCCCAGCCGGTCGAACCGCATGCTCTCGCCGATGAGGCAGACCTGCACGGCCTTTCCCAGCGGGGCATCCCCCAGCCCGTCCCGCACTGCATAATAGCCGGCGATGGAGACCAGCTCCGGCTCGAAGTTCAGGGCGAAGATCCGGGCGGAAAGGTTCTCCGCCCCGCCCGCGATGGCCCGGCCCTTCAGGGCGCCGTAGACGTGGACGTTGCCATCCGCGATCACCTCGGCACCCGGGTTCACCGTGCCGCGCACGATCAGGTCGCAGCCCTGGGCCCAGATCCGCTGCCCGGCCCGCACGGCCTGGTCCACCACCATGGTCGGCTGCCAGTCCGAGGGCGGGGGCGGCATCTCCGCCGCCGGTTCGGGGGCGGGGGCCGCGGCCGGCGCGGCCACGGGCAGCTCCGCCCCGGCGGCGCGCAGGGGCGGCAGCCCGGCAGCTTGGGCCGCGGCCTTCACGTCCGTCGCGCCGCCCGTCGTGCCGATCGGGGCGATGTGGACGTTGCGAAGCTGGGCGATCAGGTGGCCGAAATCCGGCACCGCCGCGGGGTCCAGGTCGTCCAGCCCCAGCACGATGGGCGCGTTCCGTAGAAAGCCCGGGGCGCGGCGGAACTGGTCCGCCAGAGCGGGCACGATCACCTCCACCCGAGGGTCGAGCAGCCGCAGCACCAGCAGGTTGAAATTGCCCCCGCGAAGCCGGAACGGCTCCAGTCGGGCTTCGGACGCGGGGGAGGACATGCGGGTGGAGAAGGTCCTGGGAAGCGGTTCGCCGCTCACATTACAGGGAAGTGTCCGGGAGGCGAAGCCTTGCGCGCGATCCGGCCTGCGGGAACCCTGGGGCGCGACCCCCTGGACACAGGAACCCGGCATGAGCGCCGCGCCACGCGAGAGAAACCGCCCGAAACGCGCCGATTTTCGGCACTTCCTGGAAATCCCGACCCGCTGGGGCGACAACGACGCCTACGCCCACGTGAACAACGTGACCTACTACTCCTTCTTCGACACGGTGGTGTCCCGCTTCCTCCTGGCCTCCGGGGCCATCGACCTGAAGACCTCCCCCCTGATCGGCGTAGTCGTGGAGACGGGCTGCCGCTACCTCGCCCCGATCTCCTTTCCCGACCTCGTCACCGCCGGGCTGCGCGTGGCCCGGATCGGCAACACCTCGGTCCGCTACGAGATCGGCATTTTCCGCAACGAGGAGGACGAGGCGAGCGCCGAGGGCCACTTCGTCCATGTCTACGTGGACCGCGCCACCCAGACCCGGCCCACGCCGCTGCCGCCGGCGCTGCGGGATGCGGTGGCGCCGCTGCTCGTGGGCTGAGGCGTCAGCCGCCGAAGGTGCGGAGCGGCTCGGGGAAGGCGGATGGCAGGCCGGCCAGGGCCTGCACGGGCATGTGGAAGCTGCAGCTCTTGCAGAAGTCGGGGATGCCGAACTCGTCCCAGTTCCACAGCCGCCGCACCCGCTCGCTCCCCAGGAGGTCGCGCAGCGAGATGTCCCTGACATTCCCGAGGTTCAGCTCGGAGGTGCCGTCGAAATTGGCGCAGCCGCAGAAGGAGACCGTCCCGTCCGAGAGGATTTGCAGGCTGATCAGCGGCAGCGCGCACTGCGCGGTGTTCTGCCGCACCGGCAGCCATTCCGCGTCCATCGGCAGGGGCTTGCCGGTGTCGAAGACCCCCCAGTTTGCGTAGGTGCTGGTCGTGTGGACGGTCACCGCGGCCGGATCCACCCCGGCGTCGCGCGCCACCGCCGCGCCCCACTCCTCCACCTCCGCCGCCGGCCGCCGCCTCAGCTGCCGCGCCCCGAGCGTCACCCGCTCCGGGCCCATGATGGCGAGGATGCGGACCAGCCCCGCCCGGAAGCGGTCGTAGCCGTCCTTGCGGGCCATCAGCCGGAACTCCTCGGCGTCCAGACCGTAGATGGAGATCGCCAGCCGGTCGAAATGCGACAGGATCTCTGCCAGCTCCGCGTCGGTGTAGAGGTGCGCCATGCTGGCGTTGCTGATGGCGGACACGGCCGTGACCGCGGGCGCGGCGCGCAGCATCTTCAGCCGCTCCAGCAGCAGCTTGTCCAGCAGGATCTCCCCCACCATCGGGGTCAGCCCCACCGGCCCGCCGCCGATTTCCGTGTACCCGTCCACGACGCGGGCGAAGAGGTCCATCGGCATGGCCTGCTTGCGCCGCGTTTGCGCGGAGTAGGGGCAGATCACGCAATCGTTGTTGCAGATGTTCACCGTCTCGATGGTGAGGCTCAGCGGCCGGTAGCGCCCGCGATGGGTGAAGTAGGAGAGGTTCTCCTCCCGCCAGACCGCCCCGATATGGGCCAGCGGGTGGTCGCTCTTCGGCCGTTGCCGGACCCGGTACTCCTCGGACCCGGTGATCATCGCCCGCAGCTCCTCCACCGTACCGCCGGAGGCGAGGTGGGCGGCGCAGTTCACGGCCGCCCCCTCGTCGGGCTCGCGCCCGAGAAGCGACCGGTAAAGGTGCTCGACGACCTGGGTCTCGATGGAGGGCATAGGGGTCCGTCAGTCGCAGGCGGCCAGAAGGGGCGGGCAGAAGGGGCGGGCGGAGGGCCGGACCCTCTAGCCCGGATGCCCGGCGGGGGTCACGCGGAAAGGCGGATCAGCCTTTCGGTACCCCGGCCTCCGGGTTGAAGCGCACCCCGGCCCGCGCCAGCCCGCCGCCGATACCCACCGGCGTGCCGTCGGCCCGCCAGCAGGCCGCGCCCGTCAGCGTCCCGTCCCCGTCGAAAGCGATCGCCCCCATGCCGCCGCCGATCGTCCGCACCCGCTCCACCCGGTGGCCGCGCGCGGCCAGCGCCGCCTCCGTCTCCGCCGGGATGCCCGGCTCGAGCTCCAGCGTGTGGCCCTGAGTCCAGACCCGCGGCGCCTCCACCGCCTCCTGGGGCGTCATGCCGTGGTCCAGCAGGTTGATGATCGCCTGCATGGCCGAGCCAAAGATCCGGAGCCCGCCGGGCAGCCCGAGCGCCGCGACCGGCCGCCCCTCGCGCAGCACCATCATCGGCGCCATGGAGGTGAAGACCCGCTTCCCCGGCTCGACCGAGAGTGCTTTTCCGGGATGCGGATCGAAGTTGTACATGTAGTTGTTCGCGATCATCCCCGTGCCCGGCACGGTGAAGCGCGCGCCGAACAGCCCGTTGATCGTCTGGGTGGTGGAGACGATGCCGCCCGCGCCGTCCGCCACGGTTACGTGCGTGGTGTTCGCCGATTCCAGCAGCCCCGCGCCGGGCTGCCACTCCCCTGCCCGCCCCATCCTGATCTCGGCGCGGCGCGCGGCGGCGTAGGCCTTGTCCGTCAGCCGCGCCACGGGCACGTTTACAAAGGCCGGGTCGGCGGTGGCTACGGCCCGGTCCGCGAAGGCCATCTTCAGCACCTCCGCCAGCAGGTGCACCCCGTCCGGCGTGCCGAAGCCGATCCCCCGCAGATCGAACCCCTCCAGCACGTTCAGCATCTGCGCGATGTGGACGCCGGAGGAGGAGGGCGGCGGCGGCCCGAGGATCTCGTGGCCGCGGTAGGTGGCCCGCACCGGCTCCCGCTCGATCGGCGCCACCCCGCGCAGGTCCGCGGCCGAGATCAGCCCGCCCGTCGCCTCCATGTGCCCCACCAGCGCGTCGCCGAGCTGCCCGTCGTAGAGCGCGTCCGGCCCCGCCTTGGCCACCAGCCGCAGGCTGTCCGCGTGGTCGGCCCGCACGATCCTCTGCCCCGCCCGGACCGGAGAGCCGCCCGGCAGGAACACGCTCGTCAGCCCGGGATCGGTCGCCAGCTCCGCCGCGTTGTCGGCCACGCAGTCCGCCAGGTAGGGCGTGACCCGCCAGCCCCGCGCGGCGATCCGGATCGCCGGGTCGATCACGTCAACCAGCGGCAGGGTGCCGTAGCGCTCCAGCGTGTGGCACCAGGCCCGCAGCGCCCCGGGCACCGCCATCGCCAGCGGCCCGAAATGGTTCGCCCGCCCCTCCGTCTCCTGGTAGTCCGGGAGGGTGTCGGAGACCGGCCGGTACATGTCCGGCCGGGCGGCCGCGGGGGCGGTGGAGAGCCCGTCCACCACCACGTGCCGCCCATCCGGCAGCCGCAGGTGCGCCACCCCGCCTCCGAGCATCCCCACCATCATCGGCTCCACCACCGTCAGGGCGAAGAGCGCGGCGACGGCGGCGTCCACGGCATTGCCGCCGGCGAGCAGCATCTCCGCCCCGGCGCCCGAGGCCAGGGGATGGTTGGTCACCACCACGCCCTTGCGGGCTGTGACGGGGTGCTTCTCGGTCACGGCTTCCCTCTCCTTACACCCCGCTGCGGGGCGTCACTCCTCACGTCGGCGGCGCAGCATGAGGTCCAGCAAGAGAAGCAGGACCGTCATCCCCACCAGGAGCACGGCCACCGCGGCCATCGCCGGGTCCAGGTTCTCGTTGATCCCGTCCCAGATCTTGCGCGGCAGGGTGAACACCCGGCGTGAGGCGATGAAGAGAACCACAACAAGCTCATCCCAGGAATGGATGAAGGCGAAGATTGCGCCGGAGACGATCCCTGGCGCGATCCGGGGCAGGATCACCCAGCGCAGGGTTTGCGGGAGGGACGCGCCCATCCCGCGCGCCGCACTCTCCAGCCGTGTGTCGAAGGCCGCGAGCGCGGTGGATACGGTGATGACGACATAGGGCATCCCCGTCACGCCATGGGCGATCACCACGCCGAGGAAGCTGTCCAGCAGCCCCAGGGTCGCGAAGTAGCGGTAGAGCCCGATGGCGTAGGCGATGCTGGGGATGATGATCGGCAGCAGCATCAGCGCCCGCACCAGATCCGTGCTGCGCCGGGACAGCCGCCAGCACCCGATCGCGCAGAGCGTGCCCAGCACCACGGCCAGCGCCGTGGAGATGGTGGCGATCCAGGCCGATTGCAGGATGGCGTTCGTCCAGGCCGGGGTGGTCAGCAGCCGAAGGTAATGCTGCCCGGAGATCTCCTGCTGGGGCAGCGAGAGGAAGCGCTGGTCCGTCAGCGAGACCGGCAGGATGATCGTGATGGGCAGGATGAGGTAGATCACCGTCGCCCAGGCGACGGCGCCGTTCAGCAGGCCCGGCCGGTAACCGCCCATCCTAACCCCCCGCCCCGAAGAGCCGCCGCAGGTTCACCAGCCGGGAGAAGACGGCCAGCGTCGCCAGGATCGCCACCACCAGCACCGTCGCCATCATCGCGCCCAGCCCCCAGCGGATCAGGTCCAGGATCTGCAGCTTGATCCACTCCGCCACCATCAGCGTCTTGCCGCCGCCGAGCAGGGCGGGGGTGATGTAGAAGCCGAGGCTGAAGATGAAGACCAGCACCCCCGCCGCGATCACGCCGGGCAGGGAAAGCGGCAGGAACACCCGCAGGAAGGCCGCCCCGCGGGAGGCGCCGAGCCCCCGCGCCGCCGCCAGCACGCGCGGATCGATCTCCCGCATCGCGGAGAGCATCGGCAGCACCGCGTAGGGCACCATGTAGTGCACCATCCCCACGACGATGCCGAACTCGTTCCACACCAGGGCGAGCGGTTCCTGGATCACTCCCGCCGCCAGCAGCCCCTCATTCACCAGCCCCTGCCGGCGCAGCAGTGTCACCCAGGCGAAGGCCCGCACCAGCACGGAGATCCAGAGCGGCACCAGCACCGCCAGCAGCCACCAGCGCTGCGCGCGCGGTCCGGCCATCGCCACGCGGTAGGCCAGCACGTAGCCCAGCAGAAGCGCGATCGTGGTCGTCACCACCCCGATCCGCAGGGTGGTGACGATCACGCGCTGCACGCTCTCGCTCGTGAACAGCCGCTCGTAATTGCCGAGGCCGGGCCGCGGCTCCGTCACGCTGATCGCCAGCACCTGAAGGATCGGCGCCAGGTAGAAGGCGGTCAGCAGCAGGAAGGCGGGGAGGATCAGCGCCCACCAGCCCAGCGCAGCGCGGCCCCTGGGGCTCAAGCCGCGTCTTCCGTCACGGCCACGGCGGCGTCGCGCGAGAAGCCCAGCCGCACGGGCAGGCCCTCCGCCGGCGCCACGGCCGCGCGCCAGGCCGGCAGGTGCACCCGGATCGGCCCGAGATCCGGCGTCTCCACCACCAGCCCGTACCCCGTGCCGAGATAGGACCAGGAGGCGATCCGCCCCTCCACCACGTTGTCCTCCGCGCCGCCCTCTGGCAGCAGCGCTATCTTCTCCGGCCGCAGGGACAGCACGGCGCGCCCGCTGGCCAAGCCGCGCGCCAGCACGCGCGCGCCGCCGCGCCGCAGGGCGATGCCGCCCGCATCCGCCTCCGCCTCGCCCTCGATGAAGTTGGACTTGCCCAGGAAGTCCGCCACGAAGCGCGTCGCCGGCCGCTCGTACAGCGCCTCCGGCGTGCCGACCTGCACGAGGTTGCCGTGGTTCAGGATCGCGATCCGGTCGGAGAGGCTCAGCGCCTCCTCCTGGTCGTGCGTCACGTTGATGAAAGTGCGCCCCACCCGCCGGTGCAGCGCCTTCAGCTCCTCCTGCAGCTCCGCGCGCAGCTTCTTGTCGAGAGCGGAGAGCGGCTCGTCCAGCAGCAGCAGCGCCGGGTCGAAAACCAGCGCACGCGCCAGCGCCACGCGCTGCTGCTGCCCGCCGGAGAGCTGCGAGGGCTTTCTCTCCGCGAATCTCACGAGCTGCACGAGGTCCAGCGCCGCCCGCACCTTCGCGTCCCGCTCCGCCCGGCCGAGCCCGCGCACCCGCAGCGGGAAGGCCACGTTCTCCGCCACAGTCATGTGCGGGAACAGCGCGTAGCCCTGGAACACCATGCCGAACTCACGCCGCTCCGGCGGCAGGGCGGTGATGTCGCGCCCATCCAGCAGGATGCGCCCCGCGCTCGGCTCCACGAAGCCCGCGACCATCATCAGGATCGTGGTCTTCCCCGATCCCGATGGCCCGAGCAGCGTCAGGAACTCTCCGCTCGCCACCTCCAGCGAGGCGTCGTGAACCGCCACGAAATCGCCGTAGCGCTTCCCGACTCCCTGGAGCGAGAGCGCGTGCCCAGCGGCGGCGCTCACGCCATGTAGTCCGGCTGCTCGCGGTCCATCTTCCGCCGCAGCGCCTGCCAGACGAGCCAGCCCTTCACCGGGCTGTTCCCACCCTGCTCCCGCGCGCGCAGCACCACATCCTCCGGGGGGATGTCCAGTTCAGCGCCGGAGGACTGGGCCGCGACCTGGATGCGGCAGGACTGCTCCAGGTAGTACATCCAGTAGAAGGCCTCGGCCACGGTCCGCCCCACGGTCAGCAGCCCGTGGTGGCGCAGCACCATGGCCGGCTTGTCGCCCATGTCCCGCACCAGCCGCTCGCGCTCGCCGAGGTTGTCGTCCGCCGCCACGCCCTCGTAGTCGTGGAAGGCCACGCGGTCGTGGAACTCCGTGCTGATCTGGTTGAGCGGGAGCAGCCCGCCCTTCTGCGCGGCCACCGCCATGCCCGCCAGCGTGTGCGTGTGCATCACGCAGTGCGCGCCCGGCGCGCCCATGTGCAGAGCGGAGTGGATGACGAAGCCCGCCGGGTTCACCGGCCAGCTCGTCTCCTGCGCCGGCGCTCCTTCCGCATCCACCAGCACGAGGGAGGAGGCCGTGATCTCCTCGAAGAGCAGGCCGTAGGGATTGACGAGGAAGCGGTGCCCCTCGCCGGGAACGCGCACCGAGAGATGCGTGTAGACGAGGTCCGTCATCCCGAAATGCGCGATCAGGCGGTAGGCGCAGGCCAGGTCGCGGCGCAGCTCCGCCTCGGTCGGGACGTGATTCGGATCGGGCCGCACCGGCGGCGGGGGAAGCGGCATTCTCAGTACCCCCGCACGGGATCGAAGAGGTTCGGCACCGGCCGCCCCGCCTCGAACGCCGCGATCACGTCGGCCACGAACTGCGCCCGTTCCCGCACGCGCGACACGCTTGCCACGTGCGGCGTGACCGTCACCTTCGGATGCGCCCAGAGCGGGCTGTCGGCCGCCAGCGGCTCCGGCTCGAACACGTCCAGCACCGCGCCGGAGAGATGGCCGGAATCCAGCGCCGCGATCAGGTCCGGCACCACCAGATGCGGCCCGCGCCCGGCATTCACCACCGCCGCGCCCTCCGGCAGCTTCCCCAGCAGGTCCGCATCGATGATCCCCGTCGTCTCCGGCGTGGAGGGTAGCAGGCAGACCAGCACGTTGCTGCGGCGGAGGAAGGCGTCGAACTCCTCCGGCCCCGCGAAGCTCTCGGCGCCCGCCACCTGCTTGCGGCCGCGCGACCAGCCGACGACGGAGTAGCCCAGCGCCCGCAGCATCGGCACGACCTGCGCGCCGAGCGTGCCCATGCCCATGATGCCGACCGTCAGGTCCTCCGCCGTGGACTCCGTGTTCACGTAGTGCCAGCGCGCCTCCGCCTGCTGCACGGCGTAGGTGCGGCCGAGGCGCAGCAGGTGCAGGCAGGCCCAGGCCACGTACTCGCCCATGCGCTGCCCGATCTCCGCGCCCCCCATCCGCACCAGCGGCAGGTGCCGCGGCCAGTTCGGGTCGCGCGTGATGTGGTCCACCCCCGCCCCGATGGAGACGACCATCTCCAGGTTCGGCAGGCTCGCCAGCCAGCCCAGCGGCGGTTCCCAGGTCACGGCGTAGCGCACCTTCTCCGGCGCGAACTCCTCGGTTCCTGGCCGGACCTCGAGACCGGGCACGAAATGGGCCAGGTTGTCGCACCACTGCTTCATGTAGCGCGTGCCCGGAGCCTTCACGACAAGCATGGATCAACCCGTGATGATGTCGATCACCTCTTGGTTCAGCTCGGTGTAGTTGTCACCCCACCAGTTGCCGTCCAGCGTCACCTGCTGCGCGGCGTTCGCCGGGTCGGTCGGGTTGAAGCGCTTGAACTCCTGCGGCACCAGCGCCGCCGCGCGCGGGTTGGTCGGGCCGTTGCCCAGCAGCTTCAGCAGCTCCACCTGCGGCTCCGGGTTCGCCAGCATGCTCGCCAGAAGCCGCTGCGCGTCCGCCCCGCCCGGGTTGCCGCGCGGGATCACGAAGATCCCGGCCTGCAGCAGCCCCTGGTTCCAGGTGAACTTGATCCGGCCCTTCGATTCGTCCTCCAGCACCTTCGCACGCGTGTGCCATATGATGCCCATCGTCGCCTCGCCCGTGCGCAGGAACTGCTCGCTCTCCGAGCCGTTGTTCCAGAACACGGCGTTGCGCCGGATATCCCGGATCTTCGCCAGGCAGGCGCGCGCATCCAGCGGATAGAGCCTCGCCGGATCCTTCCCCAGCGCTATCTGCGCGGCATCCAGCACCGCGAGCGCGTCGCGCCGCAGCAGCCGCGTGCCCGGGAACCTGCGGGTGTCGAAGAAGTCCGCCCAGTTCTGCGGCCCGCCATTGGGGAACTTCGCGCTGTCATAGGCCAGCACGGAGGAGAAGGAGTAGGGCGCCGCCCCGTACTCCAGCGCGAAGGCCTCCGAGATCACGTCGCTCTTTTTCACGACGTTGTAGTCGATCCTGGAGACCAGGTTGTCCTTCCCCAGCACGCGGGAGGCGGAGGCGGAGCTGTCGCACAGGTCCCAGGTGACGGCCCGGCTGTCCACCATGCTCTTGATCCGCCCGGCCGAGGGGCCGGTGCTGTTCATCGCGACTTTAAAGCCGGGATTCGCCGCCTCGAAGGGCGCGCCGTAGTTGCGGGAGAAGCCCTCGTTGGCGAGCCCGCCCCAGTTGCAGATCACCAACTCCTTTGCCGCCTGCGCCCGCGCCGCTCCGCCGGTCGCGGGCAGCAGGCCGAGGGCGCCGAGTGCCTTCAGCGCCCCGCGCCGCGGCAGCACCCCGCGTTCGGCCGCGCGCCGCGCCAGCTCGGCGCAGTCCTCGTGGAAGCTCTGAGACATGCCTCTCTCCCCCTCTGCCCCGGGCTTGCCGGAACGACGATGCGGCGCGACCCTCATCGTCGCCTGGGAAGCTTCTCAGCAAGTTTGATACCAGCCGGGGCGCCGACGCAATGAGCCATCCTCTCCTCGCCGACGGCTCCCGGACCACCCCCTGGTGGTGGGAGGCCGCCGAGCCCGCGCCGCGCCCGGCCGATCTGCCGGATCGCGCGCAGGTCGCGGTGGTCGGGGGCGGCTACGCCGGCCTCTCCGCCGCCCTCACCCTCGCCCGCCTCGGCCACCGCCCCGTAGTGCTGGACGCGGAGCGGATCGGCTGGGGCGCCTCCTCCCGCAACGGCGGCATGGTCTCGGGCGGCCTCAAGCTGGCCTCTGGCGAGCTGGAGCGCGCGCACGGGACCGATCGCGCCGCCGCCATCGCGCGCGATGCCGCCGCCTCCTTCCCTTTCATCGAGGAGCTGATCGCGCGGGAGGCGATCGACTGCGATTACACACGCTGCGGCCGCTTCGCCGCCGCCTGGACCCCCGCCCACCACCGCGCCCAGGCCGCCAAGGTGGCCTTCATCGAGCGCGCGACCGGCCTTCCCGCCTCCATGCTGCCGCGGGAACGCCAGCACGAGGCGCTGGGCAGCGACCACTACCATGGCGGCATGCTCGCCGCGGCCACGGGCAGCCTGCACCCCGGCAAGTACGCGCGCGGCCTCGCCGGGGCCGCCGCGAAGGCCGGCGCCGCGCTCGTCGATTCCACCCGCGTGCAGGGCATCGCGCAGGAGGGCGGCGGCTTCGTGCTGAAGACCTCGCGCGGCGCGCTGCGCACCGATGCCGTCCTCGTCACCACCAACGGCTACAGCCGCGATGCCTCGGGCGGAAGCGCCATGCCCTGGCTGGCCCGCCGCTTGATCCCCGTCGGCTCCTACACCATCGCCACGGGGGAACTGCCCGCCGAGACGATCGACCGCCTCTTCCCCGGCCGCCGGATGATCAGCGACACCAAGCGCGTGCTGAACTACTTCCGCCCTTCGCCGGACGGAAAGCGCGTGCTCTGGGGCGGCCGCGCCTCCTTCGGCCCGACCACACCGGAGAAGGCGGCCCCCGTGCTGCACGGCTTCATGACCGCCGTCTTCCCGGAACTGGCCAAGACCCGCATCACACACGCCTGGACGGGCAACGTCGCCTTCACCTTCGACTTCCTGCCGCACATCGGCACGCAGGAGGGCATCCACTACGCCGCGGGCTGCCAGGGCTCCGGCGTCGCCATGGCGAGCTGGCTCGGGCACCGGGCAGCGCTGCGGATCGCCGGGGCGGAAAACCAGCCCTTCGCCCTGGCCGACCTGCCCTTCCCCACCGCCCCCGGCTACTCCGGCCGCCCCTGGTTCCTGCCACTCGTCGGGGGCTGGTACCGGCTACGCGACAGGGTGGACCGGATGGCCGCGTGAACGCCGCACCGCGGCCCGTCAGCTTCGCCCGGCCAGCCTGAATCCCGTCAGGCCGCGCCCGGCCGTGCCGCCATGACGGAGACGCGCATCCCGCGCGGGGTTCCCCGGAACCGAAGCCTCGCCTCCCGCCGCTCCCTCCCGGTCCCGTCGCGCGCGGCGCCGCGCGGCACCTCCGCGCTGGTATCCCGGACGATCGCCGCCTCGGTGGGCGCCGTCCGCCACGCCAACTCCTCCGGAACGCCCCTCCGCTCGTACCAGTCCTCGATGACCATCCCCGTCACCCCTTCAGGAGCGGCAGGAGATTCTGGGCCGCTCTCCCGCATCAAAGGGCGGTTCCCGCGCGCTCACACTTCGGCACGTGGGGAAACGGCGCGTCGCGCGGCCCGTTCCCCCTCGGTCCCAACCGGGCGACCAGGAGAACCCGACCCGAATGCTCACCATCGGCGACCGCTTTCCCAGCTTCCGGCTCTCGGCGGTGGAGGGCGGCCCGCGCGGCCTGGACCCGAGGACCGCCTTCACCACGCTGAGCGACGCCGATGATGCCGGGCGCTGGAAGCTCGTCTTCTTCTGGCCGAAGGACTTCAGCCTTCTCTGCCCGACGGAGATCCTCGGCTTCGCCCGGCTCGCCGGGGAGTTCGAGGCGCGCAACACCGTCCTCTACGGCGTCTCGCTGGACAGCGAGCTCGTGCACATGCACTGGCGGGTGCATCACCAGGAGCTCCGCAACCTTCCCTTCGCCATGCTCTCCGACGTCCGGCGCAACCTGTCGCGGGAGTGCGGCATCCTCGACCCGGTGGAGGGCGTGCCGCTCCGCGCCACCTTCCTCGTGGACCCGGAGGGAGTCATCCGGCACGTCTCCGTCCACGACCTCGCCGTGGGCCGGAACCCGCAGGAGACGCTGCGCGTGCTGGACGCCCTCCTCACCGGCGAGCTCTGCGGCTGCAACTGGCAGAAAGGCGAGGAGACGCTCAAGATCCGTTGACCGCGGCCTTAACCCGGGATTCAGCGGGGCCGTCCAACCTGCCGGTATGGAACCCCTTCGCGCGCCCCCACCGCCCGGCCCTGTTCGCCGGACGGCGGCGGACCCACGGGACATCTTCGTCACCTTCGCCTTTGCCGCGGCCGACCTGCTGGTGGAGACCGACCCGCAGGGCATCGTCACCTTCGCGGCCGGCGCCTTCCGCCACCATCTCGGCGAGACGCCGGATGCCTTCGTCGGCCGCCCGCTGGAAAGCCTCTTCGCGGCGGAGGAGCGGAGCGCGCTCGGCCTGGCCATGCAGATCCTCGCCACGCGCGGAAGGCTGCCGCCCACCGCCACCCGGCTGAACGGCCCGCGGCGGCCGAACTTCTGCCTCGCCGGCCTCGCCCCCGCCGGTCCCGGAGGCCGTTTCTGCCTCACCCTCGGCCCCCTTCCCGCGCCGCCCCAGGCCGCCAGCATGGCCTCGCGCACGGTCTTCACCCGGGCCGCGGCCGGCGCGGCCGGGCACGGCACCCTGGCGCTGATCGACCTGCCGCAGGATGTGCGGAAGGCCATCGGCGCCCGGCCGGAGGTGGAGGGCGCACTGGACGCCGCCCTGCTGGCGGAGCCCGGCGGCAGCCTTGCCGGCCGCCTGGCGCGGGGCCGCTACGGGCTGGTGATGGGGGCCGAGCCCGGGAACCTCGCCGCCCTCGTCGCCCGGATCGAGGCGGTGCTCGGCTCGCACGGGCTGCCCGGGGACGTCTCGGCCCGCAGCCTCTCCCTGGACACGGCGGGGCTGACCCCGGCCCAGGCCACGCGCGCCCTGCGCCACGCCCTTTCCCGCTTCGCCGGGCACGGGGTGGAGGGCGTGCCGGAAGGCGGGCTGACGGAGTCCCTTCGCCAGATCGCCTCGCGCGCGGGCGAGGTCCGGCGCGCGATCGCGGAACGTCGCTTCAGCCTTCTCTACCAACCCATCGTGGACCTGCAGCGGCGCGGAACCCACCATCACGAGGCGCTGCTGCGCCCGCGGGAGGGCGGGGTGGAGGAGTTCGTCCGCTGCGCCGAGACGGTGGGGCTGACGGAGGAACTGGACCTCGCCGTGGCCGACACGGTGCTGGACGCGCTGCGCTTCTCTCCACGGGCCAGCATCGCCCTGAACGTCTCTGGCCTCTCCATGCAGTCCCCACGCTTCCGGCAGGCGCTGGAGGCCCGGCTGGACGCCCGCACGGCCCTCGTCCCGCGCCTGATGGTCGAGCTGACCGAATCCGTGGAGGTGGAGGACGAGGCGGAGGCCCGTGCCACCATCGACATGCTGCGGGACCGCGGCATCGCCCTCTGCATCGACGATTTCGGCGCCGGCGCCGCCGCGTTCCGCTACCTCCGCAACTTCGCGGTGGACTGGGTGAAGGTGGACGGCGCCTACGTCCAGGCGGCTCTGCGGAGCGAGAAGGACCGTTCCTTCGTCGCCAGCATGGTCGATCTCAGCCTCGCCGTCGGCGCACGCGTGATCGCGGAACAGGTGGAGACGGAGGAGCACGCCGCCGTCATGGCCTCCCTCGGCGTGGAGATGGCGCAGGGCTACCTCTTCGCGCGCCCCGGCCCCCTCCCGAAAGCGTAGAACGGATCCCTGCAGGGCGGCATTGCCGGGAAGCGTGAAGCGGCCTCCGGAGAACCCTACCCGCCATACCCCGCCTGCCGCGGCAGCCACAGCGCGATGCCGGGATACGCGATCAGCAGCGCCGTGCCGGCCGCCAGCATGAGCATGTAGGGGATGATGGAGCGGTTCACCTCGCTCAGCGGCGCCCCCGTGATCGCCTTGATGACCACGAGGTTCATCGCGACGGGAGGCGAGATCAGCGCCATCTCGAGGGAGAGCGTCAGCAGCACCCCGTACCACACCTTGTCGATGCCCAGCCCCGCCATCGCCGGCAGGATGGCCGGCATCGTCAGCAGGATGATGGAGAAGCTCTCCAGCACCAGCCCTAGCAGGAACAGCAGCACCATCATCGCCACCAGGAAGCCGGTGCGGGAAAGGCCCATCTCCGTCACCAGCGCCGCCAGCTCCTGCGGGATGTGCAGCTTCGTCAGCATGTAGCCGTACACGGCCGCGCCCGCGATGATCAGCAGCAGCATCGCGCTCGTCCGCGTGGCGTCCTGCACACCGTCCCACAGGTCCCGCCAGGTGATGGTGCGGTAGATCGCGCCCGCGATGAGGATGGCGTAGATGGTCCCCGCCCCCGCCGCCTCCGTCGCGGTGAAGACCCCCATGTAGATGCCACCCAGCACGAAGATCGGCAGCGTCATGGACCACCCGGCGCGCCGGAAGGAGGTCGCGACGCGCTCCGGCGGCGGCTCGTCCGCCGGCGCCACGGCGCGCTTCTCGGTGATCCAGACGTAGCCTGCGAACATCACCGCCATCATCAGCCCCGGCAACAGGCCCGCCAGGAAGAGCGCCCCCACGCTCGTCTCCGTGACGAAGGCGTAGAGCACCATGGGCGCGGAAGGCGGGATGAGGATGCCGAGCGTGCCGCCCCCCGCCACCACCCCGAAGGCCCCACGGCGGGACATGCCGTAGCGCAGCATCTGCGGGATGGCGATCTTGCCGATGGTCAGCGCCGTCGCGACCGAGGAGCCGCAGATCGCCGCAAAGATCGTGCAGGCCACCACCGTCGCGATGCCCACCCCGCCCCGCACGTTCCGCAGCATCGCGAAAGCGGCGCCGTAGAGGTCGTCCACCACCCGCCCGCGCACCATGACATGCGCCATCATCATGAAAAGCGGGATGGCCACTAGCAGGTAGCCGTTGAGGTTGCCGAGGACGATCTCGCCCAGCGCGGGCACGCCCCCCTCCACATAGAGCAGCACGCCCAGCGGCAGCAGGAACAGCGCCGCGAACATCGGCAGACCGAGGTAGAGCAGGCCGATCAGAGCGGCCATCAGGATCAGGAAGGACATCGAAAGACCTCGGTCAGGTCGGCGAATTCACGCGTCCGGGCCCCCGGCCCTCCCGCGATCCGCCGTGCTACTCGCCCCGCGCCAGCGTGTCGCGCGGCAGTTCCTCGTCGCCTGTGGGCAGGTAGTCGGGCGTCCCGCCCGCCAGCAGCACCAGGCACTGCGCCACCGAGACCAGCAGCAGCACCGCCGCCCCGATCGGCAGCAGTACCTGCACCCACCACTCCGGAACGCCGGGGATGTCCGTCATCATCCCGACCATCAGGGAGAACTCCACCGTCTCCCACCCCGCCCAGAGCAGGATGCCAGCCACGAGCGCGACAGAGGCCGCCCCGACCACGTTCGCCGCCCGCGCCAGCCTCGGCCCCAACCGCGAAACCGCCACATCCACCCCGATATGCTCGAAGCGCCGCTGCGCCTCCGGTGCCGCCAGCAGCACCAGCGCCACCACCAGCCACCCCGCCACCTTGTCCACCCAGGGCTGCGGCGCGTGGAACAGGTAGCGCGCCGCGACGGAGAACCCGATCAGCACGAGGCAGACGATGGTGGAGATCGAGGCCAGCCCGCAGGCAAGGCGGGAGAGGAGGCCGACGGCGCGTTGCATCGCTCAGACCGCCCGCAGCAGGTCCAGCAGCCGCGGCCCGCTCTCCGGCGCGGATTTCAGGAAGGCGTCCATGACGGGCTTCTGCATCACCGCCTGCCAGGCCGCCACCTGCTCCGGCGTCTGCTCGTGAACGGTCATCCCCTTCTCGCGCAGCTCGCCCACGGCGGCGTCGGCGGTCCGCACCGTCACCTCCACCGCCTCGGTCTCCGCCTTCGCCAGCGCCGCCTCGATCACCCCGCGCCCCTCCGCCGGCAGCCGGTCCCACCAGCGCGGGTTCACGTAGACCTGGGTGGAGACGGCGAAGAAGGGCGAGACGGTGCCGAACTTCTGCACCTCGTAGAACCGGCGGGACACGGCGGCCGAGACGTCCGTCAGCCCTGCATCCAGCACGCCGGACTGCAGGGCGCCCACCACCTCCGGCGCCGGCGTCGCGGCGGGCGCCGCACCGGCCGCGGTCAGCGCGGTGTCGATCAGGCTGTTGATCCCGCGGATCTTCATGCCGCGGAAATCCTCCAGCGCCACCAGCGGCCTGCGCTGCGAGGTGAAGATCGCCCGGTTCGTGGTGAACAGCCACGCCACCGAGCGCACCGCCCGCCGCGCCGTCACCCCGTCCAGGAACTTCCGCGCCTCGGATGCGGGGAAGCGCCGGTTCCTCTCCAGGTCGGCGAAGAAGAACGGGATGGTCTGGGCCGACATCTCGGGGATGGTGTTGCCCCAGGTGAAGTTCGTCGCCACCGCCGCCTCGAAGGCGCCGCGCGCTACGCCCGGGAAGTTCTCGGCCACCTTCGCCAGCTGCTCGGCGGGGAAGACCTGCACGTCCACCGCGCCGTTGCTGCGCGTCTTCACCTCCTCCGCGAAACGCGCCAGCACGCCCGCGATATGGTGGGATGGCGGGTACTGGTGCGAGAGCCGCATCACCGTCGCGGCCTGGGCACGCGCGGAGCGGACGGCCGGCAGCGGCAGGGCGGCGGCGAGCGGAAGAGCAAGAAAGTTGCGTCGGGAAGCCATCGGGCGTCCTCCGGATTTCGTTAGGGCCGGTTTGGCCCTGCGCCTTCCGTCGGTCAAGCGCGGCTCAGCGCTCCTGCCCCCCTGGCAGCAGCCCGCGGAGCGCCCCGGGCGCGAGAAGGGAGAGCGGGTCCAGCTGGAGGTCCGGATCGTCCAGCTTGCCCGAGACCCGGAAGTTCGCGGCGAAGAGCCCGCCATTGCGCTCCGCCGTGAACAGCCGCCCGATGCCGGGTATGCGGCCCAGGGCCGAGTTCACGGCGTAGGAGGGCACGATGGTCCCCCGCAGGTCCAGCCGCTCCGCCTCCAGCATCACCCGCCCGCCCACGGTGAAGCCGAGCGAGGCGGAGACGGCCCGGGCCTCCGTCAGCGTCAGGACCTGCGGTGTGTAGGTGAAAGGGGCGCTCGCGACCGTGAAGCGCAGCCCCGGCCCCTGCACCGCCTCCGGGATGCCGTAGATGGAGAGCGCCTGCAGGAACTTCCCGATCGAGGCCGCCTCCCGCACCCCGAACTCGCGCAGCTCCGCAACCCCCGTCAGCGGCGAGTCCGGCTCGTTCCCCGCCCAGGTGCCGGAGGCGTGGAAGTCGCCCCCGTCCACCGCGTCGAAGACCCCGAGGTCGCGCAGCAGCGTTCCCAGTCCTTCCGCCCGCGCCTCCATCGCCCGCCCGGCGCCGCGCGGCACCACCGCCGCCTCCACCCCGCCGCCGCGGACCCCGCGGGCGCTGAGCGCCGCCTCCCGGATCACGCCCCGCGCGTCGCGGAACAGCAGGGCCCGCACCGGCGCCAGCTCCCGCCCGCCGCCCAGCCGCATCCGGTCGATCGCCGCATCCACGCGGAGCGGGGTGGAGCCGCTCTCCCGTCCGGAGCGCCCCGTATCCTCGGCACCGCCCAGGTCGCGCAGCAGCCCCTCCGCGTCCAGCATCGTCCCGCGCACCCGGATGTCCCAGGGCTCGCCCGAGGCGCCCGGCGAGACCACGCGTCCGGCCAGGCGGCTCGGCCCGATCCGCGCCTCCAGCAGTTCCGCGCCGGCGAGCGCGCCGCCCGGCCGGAAGCTCACCCCGCCGCGCACGGAGAGGTCGGGCCCCTCCACCCGCAGCCCCTCCACCGCCACCAGCTCCTCGCCGCGAAGCCGAACCACCGCCTCCGCCCGCGCGGGCGCCCCGGCGGGCTTGGCGTAGTCGAAAGGCCGCAGCGCGATCCGCGCCTCCCGCAGGTCGGCCGCCACCGTCGCCCGCACCGCCTTGGACCGCTGCCGCTCCCCCTGCACGGAGAAGCCGAAGGCGCCGCCGAGGTAAGGCGCCACATCCACCCCGAACCGCGCCAGATCCGCGGCCATAGCGCGCCCCTCCACCTGCACACGCTCCGTCACCTGGGCCGGCGGCCCCGAGCGGAAGTCCAGCTCCGCCCTCAGCCGCGCCGGGACCGGTCCCACGCGCGCGCTACCCGCTACCGTCATCCCCTCCACCGTCAGCCCGACATCGAGCTGCGCCCGCTCGACGGAGATCCCCTCCGCCACGTTCGCCACGCGGCCATTGGTGATCCGGGTCCGCGTCTCCAGCTTCAGCTCGTCGATCGGCAGGTCGTTCAGCAGCGGCAGGGCGGTGATGGTCAGCCGCGTCTCCTGCGCCCCGCCCAGCTGCTCCGGCCGGACCGGCACCTTCTCCGTCAGGTTCAGCCGGGGGTGGCGCACCAGCGCGATCGCGTCCGCGAAGGGGCCGGTGATCCGTCCCTCGATGTCGGCCTTTTCCACGTTCGGTAGGGGCACGCCGAGGTCGTAGATGCGGATCCGCGCCTCCGGCACTGCCAGCGCCGTACCGCTCTGCCGCGCGGCGCGCGCCTGGATGACGATCTCCTTCATCGAGAAGGTGACGGTCCCGTCCACCCCCTCCAGCGGCGGCACCGGGCGCAGCCAGTGCACCGTCAGCCCCTCCGCCCGCAGCGTGCCGCCCGCATCCGTCACCTGCGGGTCGGAGAAGTCGGCCGCCGCCTCCCCTTCCGCGAACCAGCGCCCGTCCCGCGCCAGCCCGGTCGTCAGGTTCTCCGTGATCCAGCGCCGCCCACCCTCGGCGACGCCGGGAGGCCAGTGGGTCCGCAGGTCCGGCACCGCGATCGCGTCGATGCCGAGCTCCACCCGGCCGCGCCATCGCTCCCCTTGCCGGTCCGCTCCGCCGGAGAGGCTGACGCGCGGCGAGGGCCGCCCCGGCGCGCCAGGCGGCAGGGTCAGGGCGAAGCGCTCCACCGCGATGCGCCGCCCGTCCCCCGCCAGCACCAGCTCCGCCTCCCGGAACTCCGTGCGCCTCTCCCCCGCCGCGATCCGCCCGGGCGAGGAGCGCACCTCCGCCCGCCCGGAGAAGTCCCCGTTCCCGAAATCGTAGCGGGCCTGGAACCGCGCCCCCAGCTCCGCCTCCAGCGCCGCCAGCGGCGCGAGCGAGGGCAGCGCGGTCGCCAGCGCGGGCGGGCTAACGGACTCGATCTCCAGCGAGGCCTCCGCGACCAGCGGCTCCCCCCCGGCGCGTCCGGCGATCCGCACCGGGATTTCCTGCCCGGCCAGGCGCAGCCCGCCGGAGCCCGCGATCCCTACCGCCCTCTCCTCGCCGCGCGTGAGGAGGAGCGACACCCCGTGGATGGCCCAGGCCAGGCGCAGCGGATCGTCCCGCACCTGGACCACCCCGTTCTCCACCCGGAACTCGCGCAGGGCGGAAAAGGGCGAGGCCGGGTCGTCGCCGCGCAGCATCTTCGCCAGCGCGTCCGTGCCCGCCCGGACCCCCTGCTCCGGCGCGGCCCCCCCCGGCTCCGCGGTGTCGAGCGGCCCGGAGGACACGCCGAGATCGAGCGAGAGGGCCCCGCCCATGTCCCGCCGCAGCAGAGCCACCGGTTCCCGCATCACCACGCGCACGGGCGCCACCATGCCGCGCAGCAGCGGCGGCAGCGCCACGCTCGCCTCCAGCGAACCGAGCGAGGCGCGCGTGCTCCCCGCCCCGTCCACTGCCCGCAGCCCATCCAGCCGCAGCTCCAGCGGATGCGGCGCGCCGCCCTCCCAGCCCTTCCAGGCCACGAAGGCCTGCCCCCAGCCGAACTCCAGCCCCGGCGCCAGCCCCGCCAACCTCTCCGCCACCACCCGGTTCACCCCGGGAATGGAGGGCACCGCCAGCGGCCCCTGCGCCAGCCGCCAGCCGAGCGCCGCGACCCCCGCCCCGGCCACGAGGACGAGCAGCATCGCCAGCCGCAGCAGGAAGGAAATTCCCCCCAGCACGGACCGGCCGATGAAGAGCCCCACTTGACCGAAGGGCCGCCTCACGCCTTGCCTTCCCACGCATGCCCGAAGCCGAGCCCGTCCGCCGCCGCCCGCCAGCCCCATACGACCCCGGGGCCGCGGAGCGCCTGACCACCGATTTCGCCGAGCGCGGCACGGCGGAGGCCGCCTACGCCGCCTCCCCCGCCGGCGCCGGCCTGCTCGCCGCGCTGGGGGGGAACTCGCCCTTCCTGGCCGACCTCGCCCTGCGGGAGGCCACCACCCTGCTGCGCCTGGCGGAGCGCGGGGCCGATGCGGCCTTCGCCGCCGCGCTGGACCCGCTGGGCCGCGCCGATCCCGCGGCCAGCTTCACCCAACTCGGCGCCGCGCTGCGCCAGGCCAAGCGCCAGGCCGCCCTCATCGTCGCCGCCGCGGACCTCTCCGGCGAGTGGGGGCTGGACCAGGTCACGGGCGCCCTCTCCACCCTCGCCGAGACCTGCATCGACCTCGCCTGTGCCCACCTGCTGCGCGAATCGGCGGGGCGCGGCGAGATCGGCCTGCCCAACGCGGCCAAGCGCGACCCGAAGGCCCTCGCGCGCGGCTCGGGCCTCGTCGTGCTCGGCATGGGCAAGCTCGGCGGGCGCGAGCTCAACTATTCCTCGGACGTGGATCTGATGGTCCTCTTCGATCCTGCGGCGGCGGTGCACCCGGACCGCGCCCAGGCGGCCTATGTCCGCCTGGCGCGCGATCTCGTGCGCCTTCTGGAGGAACGCACGGCGGAGGGATACGTCTTCCGCACCGATCTCCGCCTGCGCCCGGACCCGGCCGCGACGCCGCTGGCCGTCTCCATCCCCGCCGCCATCGCCTACTACGAGAGCTTCGGCCAGAACTGGGAGCGGGCGGCGATGCTGAAGGCCCGCCCCGTCGCCGGGGATCGCGCCCTGGGCGATTCCTTCCTGGCGGAGATCCGCCCTTTCGTCTGGCGGCGCCACCTGGACTTCGCGATGATCGCGGACATCCACTCCATCAAGCGCCAGATCCACACGGTCCACGGCAACAAGCGCGGGGCGGGCGCCGAGATTGCGGTGGCCGGGCACGACGTGAAGCTCGGCCGCGGCGGCATCCGGGAGATCGAGTTCACCGCCCAGGTCGCCCAGCTCGTCTGGGGCGGGCGCGATCCGAGCCTGCGCGACCCGACCACCCTCGGCGCCCTCGCGGCCCTGGCCGCGGCCGGCCGCATGGACCGGCGCGCCGCGGCCGAGCTGGCCGACGCCTATGTTTTCCTGCGCGACGTCGAGCATCGCGTGCAGATGGTGGCGGACCGCCAGACGCACAGGCTGCCGGAGGACCCGGACGGCCTGGCCCGCATCGCCTCCTTCATGGGGTACCCGGACACGGAGGCCTTCGCCGCCGCCCTCACCGCTCACCTGCGCCGGGTTGCCAGCCAGTACTCCCGCCAGTTCGAGGTCGCCCCGGCCCTCTCCCTTCCGGGTGGGGAGACCTCCCCCGGCGGCAACCTGGTCTTCACCGGGCCGGAGAACGACCCGGACACGCTCGAGACGCTCACAGGCATGGGATACGCCAACCCCGGCGCTGCCTCCTCCACGGTGCGCGCCTGGCACCACGGCCACCGCCGCGCCACCCGCAGCGAGCGGGCGCGGGAGCTGCTGACGGCGCTGATGCCCGCCCTGCTGGCCGCCCTCGCCCGGCAGAGGGAGCCGGACGCCGCCCTCTCCCGCTTCGATGCCCTGCTGGAGCGCCTGCCGGCGGGCGTGCAGATCCTCTCCCTCTTCCAGCGGAACCCCGCCCTGCTGGACCGCGTGGCCGGGATTCTCGGCGCCGGGCCGGCGCTGGCGGACCACTTGGCCCGCGACCCCGCCGCGCTGGAGGGCCTGCTCACCAACGTCCGGGGCGGTTCCGCCGCCGCCCTGCCCGCGCTCGTCGGCACCGCCCGCCACTACGAGGAGGCGCTGGAATCCGCCCGCCGCATCATCACGGAGGGCAAGTTCGAGGTGGACGTGGCGGCGCTGGAGGGCGCGCTGGATGCGGACGCCGCCGGTATCGCCCGCAGCGAGCTGGCGGACGCCGCCATCACCACGCTTCTTCCCGTGGTCGCGCGGGACTTCGCCGCCCGCTACGGCAAGGTGCCCGGCGGCGCGGTGGCCGTGGTGGCCATGGGCAAGCTCGGTGGCCGGGAGATGCTGCCGGGCTCGGACCTCGACCTCGTCCTCATCTACGACCACGCGGAGGGCGCGACGGAGAGCGACGGCGCGAAGCCCCTGCCCGTCCCGACCTACTTCGCCCGCCTGGCCACCGCCTTCGTGGCCGCCCTCACCGCCCCGGGCGCGGAGGGCAAGCCCTACGAGGTGGACATGCGGCTCCGTCCCTCCGGCAACAAAGGCCCGGTTGCCGCCAGCATCGGCGCCTTCGAGCGGTATCATGGCCCGAAGGTCGGCGATGGCGGCCAGGCCTGGACCTGGGAACGCATGGCCCTCACCCGTGCCCGCCCCGTCGCCGGCCCGCCCGCGCTCCGCAAGCGCATCGCCGAGTGTTGCCGCGAGGCCCTCTCCATCCACGCCGGCCCGGGGGCGATCGCGGACGCGCTGGCGATGCGCCGGCGCATGCTGCGCGACCTGCCGCCCGAGGGCCCCTGGGACGTGAAGGCGATCCCGGGCGGGCTGGTGGAGGTGGAGTTCATTGCCCAGGCCCTGCAATGCGCTCACGCCGCGGAGCACCCGAAACTCGTCGCCCCCGCCACGCGCGACGCCCTGGCCAACCTCGCCCGCGCCGGAATCCTGCCGCGGGAGGAGGCCGAGGCCCTGATCCGGGCCGACCATTTCTGGCGCAGCCTCCTCTCCCTCCTCCGCCTCACCGTCGGCCGCCCGCGCGGCGAGGAGCTGCCCGCGGCCGCCGTTCCCGTCCTCATCCACGGCCTTGCCCCGGCCTGCGGCGGGGGAGAGGGCGGCGCGCCCGTTGACCTGGCCTGCCTGTGCGAGAGGATGCGCCGGACCGCCTCCGAGGTGCGCGAATCCTTCGAGCGCCATCTGGGGCCGCTGTCGCTGAAGGGGGCCGCATGATCGAGGTCGGGGACAAGGCGCCGGAGTTCGACCTGCCGGCGAACGGGGGCGGCCGGATCAGCGCCGGCGCCCTGCGCGGCAAGCGCTACGCGCTGTACTTCTACCCGAAGGCCGATACCTCCGGCTGCACCGTCCAGGCCCAGGGGGTTCAGGAGAGCCTGGAAGCCCTGATGAAGGCCGGCATCACCGTGATCGGCGTCTCGCCCGACCCGGTGAAGAAGCTGGACGCCTTCGCAAAGAAGTTCGGGCTGACCTTCCCGCTGGCCTCCGACGCGGAACAGTCCCTCGCCGGCGCCTACGGCACCTGGGTCGAGAAATCCATGTACGGCCGCAAGTACATGGGGATGGAGCGCAGCACCTTCCTCGTCGGCGAGGACGGCACGGTGAAGGCGATCTGGCGCAAGGTGAAGCCCGCCGAGCACGCCGCCCTGCTGCTCGGCGCTGCCTGAAGGCACGCCTGCCCCGCGCGCGGCGCGTTGGACCGGGCAACCGCCTCCCGCTAGCCTCGATCGAAACGGATCGGGGAAGCCCCCGTCCAGCGGATCGGGAGAGCGAAGCACCATGCCAGGCCGGTCACTCGCCCTCCTGCTGACCCTCGCCGTCGGCTGCGCCGCCCTCGCCATGGGGCTGCGCCAGTCCTTCGGGCTTTACCTCGCGCCGATGACGGCCTCCCTCGGCTGGTCCACCAGCGGCTTCGCCTTCGCCATCGCCGTGCAGGTTCTGCTGAACGGCTTCAGCCAGCCGATCGTCGGCCAGTTGGCCGACCGCTTCGGCGGGCGCGTCGTCGTCATGGGCGGCGCCCTGCTCTACGCGTCGGGAATTGCGGGCATGGCCCTTTCCCCCGGCCTCGGCACCTTCACCTTCTTCGCGGGGCTGGTGATGGGCGTCGCCGTGTCCGCGGCAGGGATGCCAGTCATCGTCGCCTCCCTCACCCGCCAGCTTCCGGATTCCATGCGCGGCCGGGCGGCGGCGCTGGGCACGGCCGGCTCCTCCCTCGGCCAGTTCCTCGTCGTGCCCCTCTCCGGCGCCGCCCTTACGGGCTTCGGCTGGCAGGCGGCCCTGTTCGGCATGGCCGGCGCCGCCCTGCTGATGATCCCGCTCGCCCTGCCGCTGGCCGGGCGCCCCGCACCGTCTAAGTCCGCCTCCACCGATGACGAGCCCGCCCGCGTTGCCCTCTCCCGCGCCCTCCGCTCCCGCATGTTCTGGTGCCTCTTCTTCGGATTCTTCGTCTGCGGGCTGCACGTCTCGTTCCTGGCGGTCCACCTGCCGGGCTTCGTGGCCCTCTGCCACCTGCCCACCAGCGTCGGCGCCTGGGCGATCTCCCTCATCGGGCTGTTCAACATCGCCGGCTCCCTCGGGGCGGGGGAGCTGACGCAGAGGTGGCGCCGGCGGGAGCTGCTGGTGGCCATCTACGGCCTGCGCGCCCTGGTGATGGCCGTGTTCTTCTTCGCCGCGGAGAAGACGACCGGCTCCATCCTCGTCTTCTCCGCCCTGATGGGGATCCTCTGGCTCTCCACCGTGCCGCCCACGGTGGCCCTCTGCGCCCGCCTCTTCGGCACGCGCTGGCTCGCCACGATCTTCGGCCTCGTCTTTCTCGGGCACCAGGTCGGCGGCTTCCTCGGCGCCTGGCTCCCCGGCCTCATCTTCGATCGCACCGGCAGCTACGACGTGATGTGGACCATCTCCATCGCCGCCGGGATCTTCGCCGCCCTCATTCACCTGCCGCTGCGCGAGCCCGCGCCGGCCATCCGGCCGGCAGCCGCCTAGCGCAGACCATGCAGGAGGCCGAGGCACGATCCATCTTTGTGGAGTTCCTGGCCGGGAAGCGCAGGACCCACGGATATGCCCTGGCCGAGGTCCCGGGCACGGCACGGCGCCTCCCCGGGGCATGGAGCTTCCACTACCAGGCCACGGAGTTCATTGAGACGGGCGACATGCAGGCGATGTTGGTCGGGAACGGCCCTGTCGTCCTCATGGATGATGGAAGCATCCTCGAGGGCGGCTCGCTGGACTTCTCCGCCGAGGACGTCATCCGGAACCGGCGGCCACCGCGCTGACCCACCCTCAGCCCCCGCTACGCGCGGCGGCCGGACCGGCCTTTCGTCGGGTAAGCGGGCCTTCGGCCTGAAACGAAGCGCGTCCCGGGGTGGACAGGCGGCCCGTCCTCCCCTTTTCTGCGGCGGTTCCAGACCTTGAGGGGCGCGTCATGCAGCGTTGGGCGAAGTGGATTCTCGTGGCGGCCCTCGCCGCGCCCCTGGCGGCGGCCGATGCGCAGCAGCCCCAGGGGGGAGCTCAGGGCGCTGCCCCGGCCAACGCCCCCGCGCAGGCGGCACCCCACGCCTGGCTCTTCGGCACCTGGACCGGCGGCATCTTCCCCGCTACGGAGACGGAGGGCGCGGCCTGCAATGCCCAGCCCACCGTCGTTTTCACGCGGGACGTCGTCATGCGCGTGTCGGTGCTCGACGTGCCCTACCGTCAGCGCCTGATCGAGACCGTGTCCGGCGGCCCGGACGCGGTGGATTTCCGCCTGGCCCCTGCCGGCGCGGCCATCCCCCCGCTCGGCAACCGCCTGCCGCCCGACAGCGCCTTCGGCTGCGCCAACCCCAACGCACTGCGGGTGGAGCGGCGCGGGCCGAACGAGATCTTCTTCCCGAACTGCGCCGAGTTCCCCAGCCCCCTCAAGCGCTGCACCACCGGCAACTAGGCGAGGGCCGATGCCGGACGAAGCGCCCCCCCTCCGGCTGACCGCCCACACCCTCAACGACGCCCCGCCGCGCCTGCGCCCCGCGCCGACGCGGCGGGACTGGATGGACGCCACCCCCGAAGGCTTCGCCAACCGCTGCCTCCCCCTCACCATCGCCAACGCCCATGGCTGGGAGGTGGTGACCGAGGGCGGCTTCGAGGCCGTCTGGAACGGCGGCCCCGACCCCGCCGACATCGCCATCCGCATCGAGCGGCCTGGCCGCCCCACCCCCGTCAGCCATTTCGGCTCGGGCGTGCTGACCTTCCACATCGACCTTCTCTTCCGAACGGACCCTGGCATCAGCCTCTGGGTCTCCGGCCCGACCAACCTGCCGAAGGACGGCATCGCTCCCCTCACCGGCCTCGTCGAGACGGACTGGTCCCCCGCCACCTTCACCATGAACTGGCGCTTCACCCGCGCGCGCCACCCCGTGCGCTTCGCCCCGGGCGAGCCGGTCTGCCTGCTCTTCCCCATCCCGCGCGACCTGATCGCCCGCGTGCGCCCTGTCACGCGCCCCATCGGCGACGATCCGGAGCTGGAGGCCGCCTACCGCGACTGGAGCGGGTCTCGCGCCGCCTTCAACGCCGGGCTGAAACAGCCCGGCAGCGCCGCGCGGGCGGAGGGCTGGCAGCGCGGTTACCACCGCGGGCGCATCGGGGACACGGCCTCCGAGGACCACCTCACCCGGATCCGGCCGCGCGACTTCGACGCGGGCTGATCCCGTGCTTCCGGTCTGTGGTCAGGGAGAGGAAGAAGGAATTCTTCCTCTCCCCGGACCCCTCACCATCATCTTCTTCTAGGCTTTTGTCTCACCCTGCTGACGGTGCGCCTCGGGTCAATGACCCGAGGCGACTTCAAGGGCAGGAGGAGGCCCGTCAGGCGGAGACACCGTCTCAGGACGGCACCGCGGCAGCCAGACGGGGATCCAAGGGCCTCAGGCCCTTGGCGGGGGTTCCAGGGGGCGGCGCCCCCTGGTTCCGAACCCACAAGACCAGGCGCACCATCAAAGGCTGCCGCGGTGCTCCTTCGAGAGCGCGACGTAGTGCGGCGCCGTCTTGTCCCACTGCGCCCGCTCCTCCTCCGTCATCACCCGGGCGAGGCGGGCGGGGGAGCCGAGCCACAGCTCGTTCGGCCCGATCACCTTGCCCGGCGCGAGGAGTCCCCCGGCGCCGAGCATCCCGCCGGCCCGGATCACCGCCTTGTCCAGCACGGTGGCACCCATGCCGACAAAGGCGCGGTCCTCCAGCGTGCAGGCGTGGATGATGCAGGCGTGGCCGATGGTGACGTCCGCGCCGATCACGGCGGGCATGGTGCCGGCGTTGACGTGGATGATGGTGCCGTCCTGCACGTTGCTGCGGGCGCCTACGCGGATGAAGTTCGTGTCCCCGCGCAGGACGCAGCCATACCAGACGCTGGCCTCCTCCTCGAGGGAGACATCCCCGATCACGGAGGCGGAGGGGGCCACCCACGCAGTGGGGTGGATGGCCGGCATGCTCCCCTTGAACGGGTAGAGTGGGCCGCTCACGCGGCCTTCCCGATGCTCTGCGCCGCCGTGAGACCGAGCATCAGCTCCAGGTTCTGCACCGCCGCGCCGGAGGCGCCCTTGCCGAGATTGTCCAGGCGGGCGACGAGCACGGCCTGGCCGCGGGCGGCGTTGCCGTAGACGCGCAGCTCGACGAGGTTGGTGTCGTTCAGCGCCTCGGGCTCGATCTTCGCCTCGCCGGTAGTCGGGACCACGCGGACGTACTCCGCGCCCTCGTAGTAGCGCGCCAGCGCCGCCTCCAGCGCCTCGGGCGCCGGGCTGCCCGTCATCAGGTCGAGGTGCAGCGGCACGGAGACGAGCATGCCCTGCCGGAAGTCGCCCACGCTGGGGACGAAGATCGGGCGGCGGGTCAGGCCGGTGTAGTGCTGCAGCTCCGGCAGGTGCTTGTGCTCCAGGCCGAGCCCGTAGAGCTCGAAGGAGGGTGCGCCGCCGCCCTCGAATTCCGCGATCATCGCCTTGCCGCCGCCGGAGTAACCGGAGACGGCGTTGACGGTGACGGGATAGTCCTTCGGCAGCAGCCCGGCATCCACCAGGGGCCGCAGCAGCAGGATGCCGCCGGTGGGGTAGCAGCCCGGGTTCGCCACGCGCGCCGCCGCGGCGATCCTCGCGGGCTGGTCCGGGGCAAGCTCCGGCACGCCGTAGGCCCAGTCAGGGTCCACGCGGTGCGCGGTGGAGGCGTCGACCAGCCGGGGTGCCTGCGGGCCGAGCCCGGCCGCCAGCGCCGCGGCTTCCTTCGCCGCCGCGTCGGGCAGGCAGAGGATCACGACGTCCACCTCGGCGAAGAGAGCGCGCTTGGCCGCCGGGTCCTTGCGCTGCTCCGGCGGGAGGGAGCGCAGCCCGACGTCTCGGCGCCCCTGCAGGCGCTCCACGATCTGCAGCCCGGTGGTGCCGGACTCGCCGTCGATGAAGACGCTGGGGATGCTGCCCTTGGCCATGCGGCCCTCCTTGAAGGGGGGAGTGAATATGGGGGTTGGGGTTGGCGGAAACGCAAGAGGGGCGACCCTTGCGGGCCGCCCCTCCTGATGAACAGTCCATGTCGGACCGGCGTAACGCCGGCCCGCCAGCGTCAGCGCTTGCTGAACTGGAAGGAACGTCGGGCCTTCGGCTTGCCGTACTTCTTCCGCTCGACCACGCGCGGGTCGCGCGTGAGGAACCCGGCCTTCTTCAGGATCGGGCGCAGGCCCGGCTCGAAGTTGGTCAGCGCACGGGACAGGCCGTGGCGCACCGCGCCGGCCTGGCCGGAGAGGCCGCCGCCGACGACCGTGCAGAACACGTCGAACTGCTGGTAGCGGTCCGCCACCAGGAAGGGCTGGGCAATCAGCATGCGCAGCACGGGGCGGGCGAAGTACTTCGCCGCCGGCTTGCCGTTGATCTCCACGGTGCCCTTGCCGGGCTTGATCCACACGCGGGCGATCGCGTTCTTGCGGCGGCCGGTGGCGTAGGCGCGGCCCAGGGAGTCCTTCTTCGGCTCACGCGCGACGGCGTTCTCCGGAGAGGCCGGGGTGCCGGCGACGAGGTCCTTGAGGTCGGCCAGCGAGGTGGCGGTGGTCTGCTCGCTCATGATCAGGCGGCCTTCTTCGCGGCGGCAACGTTCTTGCGGTTCAGCGCGCCCACGTCCAGCGCCTTCGGGCTCTGGCCGGCATGCGGGTGCTCGGCGCTCGCATAGACGTGCAGGTTGCGCATCTGCTGGCGGCCGAGGTTGTTGCGCGTGATCATGCGCTCTACGGCCTTCTCGATCACGCGCTCGGGGAAGCGCCCCTCAAGGGTCTCGCGCGTGGTGCGGCCCTTGATGCCGCCGGGGTAGCCCGTGTGCCAGTAGAACACGGACTGCTCGGCCTTGTTGCCGGTCAGCCGCACGCGGTGGGCGTTGATGATGACCACGTGGTCGCCGCAGTCGACATGCGGCGTGAAGGTGGTCTTGTGCTTCCCGCGCAGGCGGTTGGCGACGATGGCGGCGAGGCGCCCGAGGACGAGGCCCTCGGCGTCGATCAGGATCCAGTCCTTCTGGACCTCGGCCGGCTTGATCGAGCGGGTCTGGGTTTGCAGCATGATCCGTCGTGTTCAGTGTGCAGTGCGGCGCCGGATATGAACGGGGTGGCCGCCCGGGTCAAGGAAAAGATGGTGGTAGCGCCATACCACAGCGGGTCCGACCCCTGACACGAGGGGCTCGGAGCCCCTATCTCGGCCGCGATGCGCCGCTGGCTGCCCCTTCTCCTCCTGCCCATTCTGGCGCTGCTGATCGTGCTGATCCCGCGCGCCGTCGTGCTGCCGCCCTCGCTCGATCCCACCGCGCCGCTGGACCTGCGGGAGCCGCCGGGGCTGCTGACCCGCTACAAACTCTCCCGCATGGCGCGGGAGCCGGGGCTCTGCACAGAATCTTTCGTTATGTCCGGCATCCCCGTGCAGTCCCTGCCGCCCCAGCCGATGCGGGACGGCTGCGGCATCGCCGATCCCGTGCGGATGCCCGGCCCGCTGCGCTTCTCCCCATCCGCCCCCGTGGTGAACTGCCCTCTCGCTGCCGCCTGGGCGATCTTTGAGCGGCACGGGCTGCAGCCTGCCGCGCAGGAGGCCTTCGGGCAGAGGGTGACCGCGGTGCGGCACCTCGGCGCCTACAACTGCCGCAACGTCTATCACCAGGCGAATGCCCGCCGCAGTCAGCACGCCACGGCGAACGCCCTGGACGTGGCGGGCTTCACCCTCGCGGATGGCCGGACCGTCGGCCTGCCGGGGGACTGGGACGACCCCGCCCCGAACGGCCCCTTCCTGCGGGCGGTGCGGGATGCCGCCTGCCGGGTCTTCGGCGCGGTGCTCGGCCCGGACTACAACGCCGCCCATCGCGACCATTTCCACCTGGATCGGGGAGGCTGGGGCACGTGCCGCTAGATGACGAGGTGGTCGCCGTGATCGGTGCCTCCGGCCGGTCCGGGTCGGCGCTGTGCCGGGCCCTGGGGGAAAGGGGCATCCCGTATCGCCCGGTCGTGCGGGACGCCGCGAAGTGGGCGGCCACGGGCCTGCCCGGAGAACCGGCGATCGCGGATCTGGGCGATGCGCCGGCGCTCCGGGCGGCGCTGGCCGGGGCCTCCCGCGTCGCCTCCTGCGCCCATGCCCGCCACGCGCCGGAGATCCTGGCTTCCTGCGCGGCGCCAGTCGTCCTGCTCGGCAGCACGCGCCGGTACTCGAGGTGGCGGGACGAGCACGGCGACGGGGTGCGGGCCGGCGAGGCGGCCCTGCTGGAGAGTGGCCGGCCCGGCGCCATCCTGCACCCCACCATGATCTACGGCGCCCAGGGCGAGGACAACGTGCAGCGCCTGGCCGCGCTGATGCGCCGCTTGCCGGTGGCTCCCCTTCCCTCCGGCGGGCGCTTCCTCGTCCAGCCCATCCACCAGGGCGACGTGACCCGAAGCGTGATCGCGGCCCTGCGGCGGAACTGGGATGGGCCGCGCGCGATCACCATCGCCGGCCCGGCACCCCTGCCCTACGCCGACTTCGTGCGGGCCGTCTGCCGGGCCGCGGGCTTCCGGCCCCCGCCCGTGGTGCCGCTGCCCCTGGCCCCGCTCGTCGCCGCCGCGCCGCTGCTGCGCCTGGTCCCCGGCCTGCCACGCGTCCGGGCGGAGGAGCTGCGCCGCCTGACGGAGGACAAGGCGTTCGACATCGCCCCGATGCTGGCCGAACTCGGCGTGGAGCCGATCGGGCTGAAGGAAGGGCTGGCCCTGACCTTCCCGGCGCGCTAGCCCTTCGGGGCACACGCAGAGGTCCGGAATGCCCGTCATCAACCGCATCGCCGAGTTCCACGACGACATGACGGCGTGGCGCCGCGACTTCCACCAGCACCCCGAACTGAACTTCCAGGAGGTGCGGACGAGCCGGATCGTCGCCGAGAAGCTGCGCGAATTCGGCTGCGACGAGGTGATCACGGGCATGGCCACCACGGGCGTCGTCGGCGTGATCCGCGGCCGCAGCGAGGGCGGCGCGATCGGGCTCCGCGCCGACATGGACGCCCTGCCGATCCTGGAGGAGAGCGGCGCCCCCTGGGCTTCCCAGACCCCCGGCGTCATGCACGCCTGCGGCCATGACGGCCACACCACGATGCTGCTCGGCGCCGCCCGCTACCTGGCGGAGACGCGGAACTTCTCCGGCACCGCCTACATGATCTTCCAGCCCGCCGAGGAGATGGGCGGCGGCGGCGAGGTGATGGTGAAGGAGGGCCTGTTCGAGCGCTTCCCGATGGACCGCGTCTACGGCCTGCACAATTGGCCGAGCCTGCCGGCCGGCGAGTTCTACTGGCGGGTCGGCCCTGTCATGGCGGCAGTGGCCGACATCCGCATCACGATCACCGGCCGCGGCACGCACGGCGCCATGCCGCACACGGGCAACGACCCCGTCGTGATCGCGGCCCAGATCGTCACCGCCTTCCAGTCCATCGTCGCCCGCAACGTGGAGCCGGTGGAGGGCGCGGTGGTGACGATAGGCGAGATCAAGGGCGGCAACGCCTTCAACGTGATCCCGGAGACGGTGACGCTGCGCGGCACGGCCCGTTGGTTCCAGCCGGAGGTGGGGGACATCCTCGAAGCCAAGGTGAAGGCCCTCGCCTCCGGCATCGCCGCCGCCTTCGGCGCGACCGCCGAGGTGATCTTCGAGCGGATGTACCCCGCCACGATCAACGAGCGGGAGAGCACGGGCCTGGCGGCCAACGCCGCGAAGGCCGTCTCTGGCGAGGCGCGGGTGAAGGAGCTGCCGAAGCCCACCATGGGCGGCGAGGACTTCGCGTTCATGCTGAACGCGAAGGACGGCGCCTACCTCATGCTCGGCGGGGGGCGGTCGGGCGCCGACCCGCAGGTCCACCACCCGCGCTACGACTTCAACGACGAGGTGCTGCCCGTCGGCGCCTCCTGGTGGGCGACGCTGGTGGAGCAGCAGCTCCCCCGGAGGGGCTGAGGCGCGGGGCGTGAACTAAGCGGCCGGGTCGCCGGCCTCTTCCCGCAGCCAGGCGCGGAGGGCGAAGAGGGCCGCATCCCCTTCCCTCTCCGCGTCGTGCAGCAGGGTGAAGCGCCGCGTCGTCGGGCGGATCAGGGGGTGCGGCACGGCCACCCGCCCGGCGGCGAGGTCCGGCCCCACCAGGGCGCGGATCGCCAGCGCGATGCCCAGCCCCTCCGCCGCCGCGTCCAGCGCCAGGGCGATGCTCTCGAAGCGCGGCCCCCGCGCGGCGTCCACCCCTTCGATCCCGGCCGCCGCGAGCCAGCGCGGCCAGTCATCCGGGCGCTGGCGGGAATGCAGCAGCGTCGCGCGCGCCCACTCGAAACCCGGCAGCAGGGCCGGGGCGCAGACCGGCATCATCTCGATCGGCACCAGCGGCAGGGCGGTCAGGCCGGGGCGCGGACGGGCATCGGCCACCGCAATCACCGCGTCGAAGGCGCCGGGGACGAGTTCCAGCGGGTCGGCGCTGGTCTCCAGCTCGATGTCCAGTTCCGGATGCCGTTCCCGCAGCCGGTTCCAGCGGGGGATGAGCCAGCGGCTGGCGAAGAGCGTGTAGGCGCCGATCCGCAGCCGCCGGCGCGGCCCGGCCTGCCGCATGGCGGCGAGCCCGGCCGCGATGCGGTCCAGCCCCTCCCGCGCCGCGGCGAAGAGGGCCTCCCCGGCCGGGGTCAGGGCAAGGCCGGTGCTGCTCCGCGCGAAGAGGGAGGTCGCAAGCTCCTCCTCCAGCGCGCGCACGCCGCGGCTCACTGCGCCGGGCGTCACCGAGAGTTCCCCGGCCGCGCGGGTCACGCTGCGGTGGCGCGCCGCGGCCTCGAAGCTGCGAAGGGCGACGAGGGAGGGCAGGCGCCGGTAGGTCATCGGGCGTTGAGCCTAGCTCAATAGCGGCGGCGAAGAAATCGATTGGCGGCGCGCAACGGCAGGATCAGCTTCCCGGCAAACAGAGAGGGAAGCGCCATGCACATCCGCCCCCCCGGCCCGGACCATGCCCCCCTGGCCGGCGCCGCCGCGATCCCGGACAGCCACGGGCTGAACCTGTTCCGCGCCGATCCGGTGCTGGCGCGGATGGCCGCGCTCTACCTGCCGGAGGAGCTGGCCGCGCACCTCTCGCCGCACCTGGACCGGTTGGGCGCCCTGGCGGGCGGCACGCTGGACGCGCTGGCCGCGGCGGCGGACCGCAACCCGCCCGTGCTGCACCAGCGGAACCGCCGGGGAGAGGACGCGCAGAGCGTCGAGTACCACCCGGCCTATCGCGAGATGGAGCGGCTGGCCTTCGGGGAATTCGGCCTCGCCGCCCTTTCCCACCGCGCCGGGGTGCTGGGCTGGGACGCGCCGATGCCGCCCGCCGCGAAGTACCTGCTGACTTACCTTTTCGTGCAGGCAGAGTTCGGCCTGTGCTGCCCCGTCTCCATGACGGACAGCCTGACGCGCACGCTCCGGAAGTTCGGCTCGCCCGAACTCGTCGCGCGCTACCTGCCCGCGCTGACGAGCCAGGACCTGGACGCGCTGAACCAGGGCGCGATGTTCATGACGGAGCAGGGCGCGGGCAGCGACATCGCCGCCACGGTCGTCCGCGCCTCGCCCCGGGATGACGGCACCTGGGCGCTGACGGGCGACAAGTGGTTCTGCTCCAACCCCGACGCGGAGCTGGCCATGGTGCTGGCCCGGCGGGAGGATGCGCCGGGGCTGCGCGGCGTCTCCCTGTTCCTCCTGCCGCGCACGCTGCCGGACGGCACGCCGAACCACCACCGCATCGTGCGCCTGAAGCCGAAGCTCGGCACGCGCTCCATGGCCTCGGGCGAGGTGACGATGAACGGCGCCGTCGCCTGGATGGTGGGGGAGCCGGAGGCCGGGTTCCGGCAGATGGCGGACATGGTGAACAACTCCCGCCTCTCCAACGGCGTGCGCGCGGCGGGGATGATGCGGCGCGCGGTGACGGAGGCGCTGTTCATCGCCCATCGTCGCGTGGCCTTCGGCAGGCGCCTGGTGGAGATGCCGCTGATGCGCCGGCAGCTCCTCAAGATGACGCTCCCGATGGAGCAGGCGCGCACGATAGTGTTCCAGACCGCCGAGGCGCTGCGCCGCGCCGATGCCGGGGAGGAGGGCGCCTACCCGCTGCTGCGGATCCTGACCCCGCTGCTGAAGTTCCGCGCCTGCCGAGACGCCCGCAAGGTGACGGGCGACGCGATGGAGGTGCGCGGCGGCTGCGGCTACATCGAGGAGTGGTCCGACGCCCGGCTGCTGCGGGACTCCCACCTCGGCAGCATCTGGGAGGGCACGAGCAACATCGTGGCCCTGGACGTGCTGCGCGCCGCGACGCGGGAGGGATCCCTGCCCGTGCTGCGCGGCCATGTGCTGGGCCTGCTGGGAAATGCCGGTGCGCTGCCTGAGGCCGCGCCGGCGCTGGACCGGGCCATCGCCCTGGCGGAAGCGGCGCAGGCCGATCCCGCGCTCGCGCGCCAGGCGGCCTCGGCGCTGTACCACGTGACCTCGGCCGCCGCGATGGCCTGGGAGGCCGGGCGGCTGGGCATGCCGGAGCGCCTCTCGCTCGCGCGCATGGTGCTGCGCCACCGCGTGCTGCCGCGCGATCCGCTGGCGACGGACGGGGACGAGGACGACGCACGGGACCTGCTGAACGATCCCGGCGCGCAGAAGGAGGAGAACGCCTGATGGACCGCCGCACGCTCCTGGCCGCCGCCGCGCTCGGCGCGCTGGCCCGCCCCGCCCTGGTTCGCCCTGCCCTGGCCCAGCCCGGCGCGAGGCCTGTGACACTGGTGGTGCCCTTCTCGCCCGGCGGGCCGACCGACCTGATCGCGCGACGCCTGGCCGTGAGCCTCGGCGAGGGGCTCGGCCAGACCGTGGTCGTGGAGAACCGCGCCGGCGCGGGCGGCAACATCGGCGCGGAGTTCGTCGCGCGCTCCGCGCCCGACGGCCACACCATCCTCTTCGGCACCTCCGGCCCACTGGCCATCAACAAGATGCTTTACCCCGGCCAGCCTTACGACCCCGTGAAGGACTTCACCCCCGTCGCGCCGCTGGGGCGCATCCCGAACGTGCTGGCGGTGAACGCGGGCGTGCCGGCGGGGAACGTGCAGGAGCTGATCGCGCTCGCGAAGCGGCAGCGGCTCTCCTTCGGCTCCTCCGGCAATGGCGCCTCCTCCCACCTCGCGGGCGCGCTGTTCAACACCATGGCCGGGACGAACATCGAGCACATCCCCTATCGCGGCACGGGGCCGGCGCTGAACGACCTCGTGGCCGGGCACGTCGCCATGGTCTTCACGGATGTCCTGACCGCCCTGCCCCATTTGCAGGGCGGGCGCGTGCGGGCGCTCGGCATCACCACCGCGGAGCGCTCCGCCGTGCTGCCGGACCTGCCGACCGTCGCGGAGCAGGGGCTGCCGGGCTACGACGCCTCCGTCTTCTTCGGCCTGGTCCTGGCCGCCAACACGCCCGACGCGGCGCGGGAGCGGCTGCGCGCCACCTTCGCCGCGGTGATCGGGCAGGCGGAGATGCGGAAATTCCTGGAAAGCCAGGGGATGCAGGTCGCGCCGGAGCTGACGCCCGCCGCCCTCACCGCGCTGATGGCGACCGAAACGGACCGCTGGGCCCGCGTGATCCGGGAGGCGGCGGTGCGGGCGGACTGAGCCCTGGCTCCCCACCCCAGCCTGGAGGCCAGCCCGACCCGCTCCGGCCCGACACCGGCCGGGGCGAGGGCGGCGGCGACGTTCACCTTCGCCGGGAAGCCCGGCACGACCGCCTGCCCGATGGCGGCCGTCCCTCCCGAGGCCGCCCGTCACACCACCGGCGAGAGCCCGCCATCCACGTTGATGGCGGTGCCCGTGACGTAGTCGCCCGGCGCGGTGACGAGCGCCAGCGCCATCGCCGCGAATTCCTCCGCCCTGCCCATCCTGCCCATGGGGATCGGCTTGCCGGCCTCCTCCATCCACTCCTCGTAGCTCTGCCCCCCGGGATTGGCGGCGTGGCGGCGCACCCACTGGTCGCTGTCGATCTTGCCGACGAGAAGCGCGTTGACGTTGATGCCCAGCGGTGCCCCCTCCCCCGCCAGGACCTTCGTCAGCGACATCCCGGCGGCGCGGGAGACGGCGGTGGGCGCGCCCGTGGGCAGGGGCGCCTTCGCCCCGACGTTCAGCACGTTGACGATCCGGCCCCAGCGCCGCTCCGCCATGCCCGTCCAGACAAGACGCGTGAGGCGGACCGCGGCGAAGAGCTTCAGGTCCAGGTCGGCCTGCCACTCCGCGTCCGTCACCTCCATGAAGGGCCCGCGCTTGGAAGTGCCGGCGTTGTTCACGAGCACGTCGATGCCGCCCAGCGCCGCCTCGGCCTCCGCATGGGCCCGCGCGCAGCCCTCCGCGGTCGCGATGTCGGCCGCCACGGGCACGGCACCGGGGAGCGACGCGGCCGCCTCCTCCAGCGCGCGGGGATCGCGAGCGACGAGCGCGACGCGGGCGCCCGCCCCGGTGAAGGCGCGGGCCATGGCCAGCCCGAGCCCGCGCGAGCCGCCGGTGATCAGGGCGCGGCGGCCCTCGAGCGTGAGTTGCAAGACAGGTCTCCGCTTCCTTCTCGCCCGGCAGTTCGCGGGCCGCGGCCCGCCCTGTCAACCGCGCGGCGGATCGCCGGCGGGGGTGCTGATCCCGACCCATTCGTGGATTGGCCCCTCGCGCCCGCCCGGCCCCGGGGCGCCGCGCACGGGGTAGGAACAGACCTGGTAACGGCACCAGGCCCCGTCCCCCGCCCGCCGGATGCGCAGCACGACATCGAGCAGCCCGTGCTCCTGCGCCTCCTCCCAGGCCCGCATGGCGACGCCCCGGTCCTCCGGATGGACCGCCGAGAGCCAGCCATGGCCGTGGCTCTGCGCCTGGTGCTGCCCGGTAAAGTCGAGCCACTGCGGCGAGGCCCAGGTCCAGAGACCCCGGCTGCAGGACAGCCAGACAAGCTGCGGGATAGCCTCCGCCAGCGTGCGGAACCGCGCGCGGAGCAGGTGGGGATCGGGATCGCTCTCCCCGGACACGGCGGGCGGCGCTTGGCCGGGGCTCCCAAACCGGGAGGAGAGGTCTTCGGCGCGATCCATCATGGCGCCGTAACGCCGCCCGGGCGCGATCGTCCGGCCCGCCCCGGCAGCCCGCAACGATCGCCTCTCAGCCCGGTTCCGGCACCCCGAGCGTGCGCCGCGCCCAGGCCCGGACGGGGGAGTGCAGATCCCCGGGCGCGAACTTGGCGCAAAAGATCTCCGGCCCTTCCCGCTCCAGCAGCGGGATGTGCTCGGCCCGCAGCATCGCCCGGTCCGCCAACTCGTAGCGGCGTGAGGAGGAGGCGGTCATCACCGCGTGGCGGACGCGCCGGATGCTGCGTTTCCCGACCACGGCCTCCACCACCGTCGGCAGGGCGAACTCCTCGTACGGGTAGTCGCCGCGCCAGTGGTTCTCGTCGAAGGGCCAGACCGCCATCATCTGGAAGAAGATCTCGGTCATCAGCGCGCGGGTGGCGAACATCCCCTCGTAGCGGGAGGTGAGGATGCGGCCGTCCCCGATCCGCTCGACGAAGGCACGGAGCCGCAAGTCGTTCGCCACCGGCTCCGCCCAGGCGCTCGTGCTCTTCGCCAGCTTCGCCACCCGCGGCTCGGCCAGGCCCAGATCGTGGGCGCGGATGTGCTCGCCCAGCCCGGGGCGGTAGGGGATATCGGATTCCGTGTGGAGGTAGACATGGGTGTACCCCAACCCCTCCCGCATCGCGTGCAGAAGGTTCAGCACGTGGCAGCCCAGGAAAGTCGGGCGGTGGGTCTCGAGGTGGACCGGGTTCACCGTGGCGTTCGGCGGCAGGACGAGCCCGTCCAGGATCCCGTGGCGCACGGATTCGCGGTTCAGGTGGATGATGTGGTGGCAGGCGGCCTCGCCGCCCATCGCCGCGTTGTAGAGCAGCAACTGGTCCCGGATCAGCTCCGGCTTCCGGTGGAAGATGCTGCTGACGAGGATCACGGGAGGCCACCGGCGCGGGGGAAGAATGGGCGACCTACGGGATTCGAACCCGTGACATCCACGACCACAACGTGGCGCTCTACCGACTGAGCTAAGGCCGCCATAGAAGCCCCGGAAGGCGGGCGGGATTTAGGGCGACGGGCGCCCGGCGTCAACCGCCGATCCCCTCACCCGGCCTCGCGCACGCCCTCCACCCGGGCGGCCTTCCAGGCGGCCAGCCGGGCCAGCGCCTCGTCCAGCACCGCATCCGCCTTGCAGAAGGCGAAGCGGGCGTAGTGGTTCGGGGCGTCCGGGCCAGCGTAGAAGGCGGAAACGGGGATGGCGGTGACCTTTGCCGTCTCCGTGATGTGCCGGCAGAAGGCTACGTCGTCCCCGGCGAAGCCCAGCGGGCGGAAGTCGGCGGTTACGAAGTAGCTGCCCCGCGCCTCCAGAACCCCGAAGCCGAGCGCCGTGAGCCCGGCCGCCAGCCGGTCCCGCTTCGCCTGCAAGGTGGCCGAAATGCCGGTGAAGTAGGAATCCTCCATTCCCAGCCCCACGGCGACGCCGCGCTGCAGGTTGGGCGGGGTGGTGAAGGTGAGGAGCTGGTGCGCCTTGGCGATGCTGGGCGCGAGCGACCGGTCGGCGGTGATGTAGCCCACCTTCCACCCCGTGAGACTGAAGGTCTTGCCTGCGCTGCCGATCCGCATGCACCGCTCCCGCATGCCCGGCAGGGTCATCAGGGGGATGTGCGACCAGCCGTCGAAGGTCAGGTGCTCGTACACCTCGTCGCAGATGGCGTAGGCGCCGTGGCGCGCCACCAGCTCGGCCACGAAGGCCAGCTCGGCGGCGGTGAACACCTTCCCGGCGGGGTTCATGGGGGAGTTGAGGAGGATGGCCTTGGTCTTCGGCCCGAAGGCGGCCGCCAGCTCCGCGCGCGGCAGCTCCCACTTCGGCGGGGTCAGGCGCACCAGCTTCGGCACGGCGCCGAGCATCCGCACCACCGGCAGGTAGGTGTCATAGAGGGGCTCGATCAGCACGCACTCATCGCCCGGGTCCAGCACGGCCATGAGGCAGGCCGTGATGGCCTCCGTCGCGCCGGAGGTGACGACCACCTCCGACAACGGGTCGATCTCCAGCCCGTAGAAGCGCCGATTGGCCGCGGCCACGGCCTCCCGCAGCTCCGGCACGCCGGTCAGCGGCGGGTACTGGTTGCGGCCGTCGAACAGGGCATCCGCCGCGGTGCGGACCACCGCCTCCGGCCCCTCGTAGTCCGGGAAGCCCTGGCCGAGGTTGATCGCCCCGTGCTGCACCGCCAGCGCCGACATCACCGTGAACACCGTGGTCCCGGTGGAGGAGAGAAGGGCGTTCTGGGGCTTGAGCGGGGCGTTCATGGGCATCGGCGCTTCCGGAAAGGCGAACATCGGCCCGCCCGGGGTGACGGGCGCGCCGGGGCAGGCACCATGATGGGGTCGCACCGGCCGCGGCGCAATCTCGCGGATCCGAAATGCCTGCGCTTTAGGCAGAATGCTTCAAGCCGGGGCGGGAGAGCCGCCGGGCGGCGAAAAATGGGATGCCGCCAAGCTTGCCCCTGCGGCACGGGCCGTGCAACGTCCGCCCGCCAGCGGCCCGCCACTCCGGGCCGTGGCCAAGACGCGGGAGGAGCGGGGGCGCCCCGCGCCCCCGGGACACGGAGCCGATGAAGAAGATCGAAGCGATTATCAAGCCCTTCAAGCTGGACGAGGTGAAGGACGCGCTGCACGAGATCGGGCTTCAGGGCCTGACCGTGGTCGAGGCGAAGGGCTTCGGGCGCCAGAAGGGCCATACCGAGCTGTACCGCGGCGCCGAGTACGTGGTGGACTTCCTGCCGAAGGTGAAGATCGAGGTGATCTGCTCGGACGACCTGGCCGAGCGCGCCGTGGAGGCGATCACCGCCGCCGCGCGCACCGGCCGGATCGGCGACGGCAAGATCTTCATCACCGACGTGCAGGACGTGGTGCGGATCCGCACCGGCGAGCGCGGCGAGGACGCCGTCTAGCGGTTTCCCGCGGCCGGCCCCTGCCCCGAGGCGAGACCCGGAGCGGGGCCGGTAGCGGGCCAGGGCGGGGCAGGCTATGCCCCCCGACTATCAGCGCATCTCAAGGGGAACAGGACCCGGCAATGGCGAACGACAAGGACAGCGTCTCCAAGGTGATGGAGATGATCAAGGAGAACAGCGTCGAGTACGTGGACTTCCGGTTCACGGACCCGAAGGGCAAGTGGCAGCACACCGCCCAGCACGTCTCCACCATCGAGGAGGACACCTTCGCCGAGGGCATCATGTTCGACGGCTCCTCGATCGCCGGCTGGAAGGCGATCAACGAGTCCGACATGATCCTGATGCCGGACACGCTGAACGCCTGCATGGATCCGTTCAGCGCCAAGCCGCAGCTGATCGTCTTCTGCGACATCATCGAGCCCTCCACCGGCCAGCTCTACGCGCGTGACCCGCGCGGCACGGCGAAGAAGGCCGAGGCCTACCTGAAGTCCTCCGGCATCGGCGACACCGCCTTCTTCGGCCCGGAAGCCGAGTTCTTCGTGTTCGACGACGTGAAGTTCGGCACGGGCGGCAACTACGGCCACTTCCGGCTCGAGTCCGGCGAGGGCCCCGGCGCCTCCATGAAGGACTTCCCCGAGGGGAACATGGGCCACCGCCCGCTGGTCAAGGGCGGCTACTTCCCCGTCCCGCCCGTGGACTCCGAGCAGGACCTGCGCGCCGAGATGCTCTCCACGATGATGGAGATGGGCGTCCTCGGCGAGAAGCATCACCATGAGGTGGCGCAGAGCCAGCACGAGCTCGGCACGAAGTTCGGCCCGCTACTGACGCAGGCCGACCACATGCAGATCTACAAGTACGTCATCCACAACGTGGCGCATTCCTACGGGAAGACCGCGACGTTCATGCCGAAGCCGATCTACGGCGACAACGGCTCGGGCATGCACGTGCACCAGTCCATCTGGAAGGACGGCAAGCCGCTGTTTGCCGGCAACGGCTACGCGGACCTGTCGGACTACGCGCTGTGGTACATCGGCGGCATCATCAAGCACGCCAAGGCGCTGAACGCCTTCACCAACCCCAGCACCAACTCCTACAAGCGCCTGATCCCCGGCTTCGAGGCCCCCGTGCTGCTGGCCTACTCGGCCCGCAACCGCTCCGCCTCCTGCCGCATCCCCTACGCGACGAGCCCGAAGGCGAAGCGCGTGGAGGTCCGCTTCCCCGACCCGACGGCCAACCCGTACCTGTCCTTCGCGGCGATGCTGATGGCCGGCCTCGATGGCATCAAGAACAAGATCCATCCGGGCGAGGCGATGGACAAGGACCTGTACGACCTGCCGCCGGAGGAGCTGAAGGGCATCCCGACCGTCTGCGGCTCGCTGCGCGAGGCCCTGGGCGAGCTCGAGGCCGACCACGAGTTCCTCCTGGCCGGCGACGTGTTCACCAAGGACCAGATCGACAGCTACATCGAGCTGAAGTGGCAGGACGTGTTCAAGTTCGAGCACACCCCGCACCCCGTCGAGTTCGAGATGTACTACTCCGTCTGAATTGGGTGGCGGCGGCCCTGTGCCGCCGCCACCCGAGAGGGGCCGGGCCGCCGCGAGGCGCCCGGCCCTTCTCATGTCAGGAATGCCTCATCAGGAGGTCCGATGCGGGGCCGGGGAAAGGGGGCCGTATCCCCAGCGGCACCCGGCCCTCTTCCCGTTCAGCGCAGCGCCGCCATCCGGAACACGTAGTCGCAGCGCCCGTTATTCGCCCCGTCCAGCGCCAGCTCGGGCCCGCCGGGCGGCCCGCCCACCGTGCGGCGCAGCACGCTCTCCCGCGTGGCGGCGAAGCCGGGCGCGTTCACCACCACCCGGAACCGGTCCTCGCCCGCCGGCTCCAGCACCGTGCCGAGGAGCGGGGCGCAGACCGCCTCCCCGCCCCGCGTCAGCTCCGCCCGCAGCGCGTGCGGCACGGGCGCGACACCTGGCAGGGAGACGAACAGGACAGTGGGCGGCAGCGAGGGCGCGCGCAGGGGGATCGCCCCCATCGGCGCCGGCGGCGGGTTGGACGAGCAGGCGGCGAGCGCCGCCGCGGCCAGGCCCAGCGCCAGCCGTCCCGGCATCCGTCCCGCCGGCCGCAAGCGCATCATCCATCCGCGCATCATCACCTTCCCTTTGTCCGCATCGGCAACGCAGGGGCGGCGCGCCGGGCTGCGGCACAATGCGGACCAGACGATCGCCCGATCAAGGGGCCGGCGCACCTCCGGCCGGCCCGGACGCCGCCTCCAGCCGATAGCCCAGTCCGCGCACGGTCTGGATCACCACCCCCGCCCCCGCACTTCCCAGCCGCGCGCGCAGGCGGTGGACATAAACCTCCACCGCGTTCGGCTGCACCGCGCCGTCCGGTCCCGCCAGCCGCCCCTCCAGCGTCTCCTTCGAGACGGGGCGCGGCGCCGCGCGCAGCAGCACCTCCAAAAGGGTGCGCTCCCTTGGCGGTGGGTCGAAGGGCTGGCCGCCAACCGTAAGGGCGCGGGAGAGCGGGTCGAGCGCGATGGCGCCGAGCACCGTCGGCGCCACGCCGCGCCCGCCGCGGCGGCGGGCCGCGTTCAGCCGCGCCACCAGCTCCCCCAGTGCCACGGGCTTCACCATGTAGTCGTCGGCGCCGAGGTCCAGCCCCTCCACCACCTCCGCCACCTCGCCGCGGGCGGTCATCATCAGCACGGGCGGCGCGCCGGGGCGGTGGCGCAGCCGGCGCAGCAGGTCCAACCCGTCGCCGTCCGGCAGGCCGCGGTCCAGCACCACCACATCGTAGTCGCCGGTCGCCAGCGCCGCCTCCGCCTCCTCGATGGAGCCGCCCGTCTCCGCCTGCCAGCCCGCGCGGCGAAGCCCCTCGGCCAGCAGCGCCGCGAGCCGGGCATTGTCCTCCACCAGCAGAACGCGCATCCATCATCCTCTCCGGGTCCGGCGCGAGATTGCGTCGGGCGGGCCGGCCCTGCCAAGCGCCGGTGCCCGGAAATGCCGCCCCCATAGCGCGGGCGGATCGCAGGATGATGAGGCCGCCGATGCCGCACCCCCGCCGCACCTCTCTTCCCGCCCCTCCCCTCGCGTGGGGCGCCTGACCTTGCGCAACCCGTCCGCCCCGGCCCGCCGAACCCCGGCGGAGGGCGCCGAGGCCCGGCCCGGCTCCCCGGGGCCGCACAGCTTCGTCGCCCGGCTGGCGGCCGCCTACGCCGTGATCGGCCTCGGCGCGCTCGTGGTCGGCGGCGTGATCCTGCACCAGACGCTCAGCCGCGTGGTCTGGCTGGAGCACCAGCGCGGCATCCTCGCCGCCGGGGCGGAGGTGACGAGCCGGATGGAGCGCGAAGGGCTGGCCGGCCTCTCCCGCCCGCTGGGCGGGGAGAGCGGCCGGCGCTTCGACGCCTCGACCGGCTCCATGCTCTACGCCATCACCGACGCCAGGGGAGACCGCCTGGCCGTCTCGCCCGGCGTTGGCAGCCAGCTGCCGCGCGTGGAAGAGAACGGGCTGATCCCCTCCACCTTCCAGCAGGGGCAGGACGGCACGCGGCTCTGGGGCGTCACGCACTGGGTCACCGCGCCGGACGGGAAGCGCCTGGCCGTGCAGATCGCCCAGGACATGGAGCGGTCCTACATCGTGCTGGACGACGTGCCGGCGGCGGCGCTCGGCCCCGTGGTGCTGGTGCTGATCGCCGGCGGCGTGCTGCTCTTCATCGCCAATGTCGGCCTGCTGATCCTGCTCTCATCCCCCCTCCGCCGCGCGGCGAGGGAGGCGGAGCGGATCGGCCATGGTGGCCCGCCCCGGCTGGACGAGGAGGGCATCCCGCGCGAGCTGCTGCCCCTGATCGGCGCCGTGAACGGCGCGCTGGACCGGCTGGACGACAGCCTGGAATGGCAGCGTGGCTTCTCCGCCGAGGTGGCGCACGAGCTGAGGACGCCGCTCGCCATCATCCAGGCCGAGCTGGACCTGCTGGACGCGGGCGCCGTGACGGACCGGCTGCGCCGCGACGTGCAGGAATTGGCCGAACTCGTCTCCGACCTGCTGGAGGCCGCCGAGGCGGCGCGGGACATGCCCGTGGCCGAGGGCGCCTTCGACCTCGCCGAGCTCGTGGCCCACGTGGCCGGCCGCTTCGCCCCCATCGCGGCCAGGGAAGGCCACCCGCTGTCCTCCCCGCCCGCCAACGCCCCGGTCTGGGTCCGCGGAGAGCGGGAGGCGATCGGCCGCGCCCTGCGAAACCTTGTGGAGAACGCCATCGCCCATTCCCCGCCGGGCGGCACCGTCACCCTTCGCCTGGCCGCCGCCCGGGAAGGCATGGCCGTGGTCGAGGTGGCGGACCAGGGCAAGGGCGTGCCGGAAGCCGAGCGGAAGAGCGTGTTCCGCCGCCACTGGCGCGCGGGGGACGTGCGCCGCCGCGGGCTGGGGCTAGGGCTCTCCATCGTGGAGCGGATCGTGAGCGCCCATGGCGGCACGGCCGAGGTGGGCGAGGCCACCGGAGGCGGGGCGCTCTTCTCGCTGAACCTGCCGCTGGCCCCGGCGCCGGCACCGGCCACGGCGGGGGACTGATCCTTCGGTTCCGGTCCGTGGCCAGGGAGAGGAAGAAGGAATTCTTCCTCTCCCCGGACCCCTCACCATCATCTTCTTCTAGGCTTTGGCCTTTGCCCGGCTGACGGTGCGCCTCGGCTCTTGGAGCCGAGGCGACTGCGGGGGCAGGAAGGGTGCCGGTCGTGGAGGGCTGACCCATCCGGTCAGTCCCGCGGCAGCCCGATGCAGGTCCAGGAGGCTCAGCCTCCTGGTGGGGGTTCCAGGGGGCAAGGCCCCCTGGGTCCGCCCCCTCAGTCCTGCGCTGCCCGATCGATGAACAGCGCGCCGCCGGTCACGATGCGGGCGCCGGGGTTGAGCCCCTCCGTGACCTGCACCATGCCGTCGGACTGCAGGCCCGTGCGCACGCTCCGCATCACGAAGCGGTCGTCGCCCAGCGCCTCCCAGAGGGAGGTGTTGGCGCCGCGGTAGATCAGGGCGCCGGCCGGCACCGCCACTGCGTCGCTGGCCTCGCCCACGGCGATGCGGAAGGAAGCGAACATCTCCGGCTTCAGCAGGTGCTCCGGGTCGTCCACGGCGGCGCGCACGGTCAGGCGGCGGGTGGCCGGGTCCAGGGAGTTGGCGACATTCGCGATCCGGGCGTTGAAGGTGCGGCCGGGCAGCGCGTCCACCGTGACCTGCACGGTCTGGCCCGGGCGCACCATCGGCGCGTCCATCTCCCGCACTCCCGCCACCAGCCACATCTGGGACAGGTCGGCGATGGTGTAGATCGGGTCGGAATTGCCGGCGTTCAGCCACTGGTTCGGGCCGATGCGGCGGAACACCACGGTGCCGGCCAGCGGCGCGGTCACGGCCACCACGGCGTTCACGCGGCGGGTCCGCTCGATCTCGGCGACCTGCTCCGGGGTGCGGCCGAGCACGCGCAGCTTGTCGCGCGCGGCGGAGAGGGTGGTCTCGGCGGTGCGCTGGTCGGAGATGGCGTTGGCGAGGTCGGCGCCCGCCTGCTCCACGTCGCGCCGGGCGGCGGCCTTGGCGGCAAAGAGGTCGCGCTGCCGCGCGTCGTTCCGGCGGGCCAGGTCCACCTGCGTGCGGGACTTGCCGGCAGCATCCAGGGCGGAGAGAAGGTCGTTCGCGGCCTGCGTCAGGTCCGTCGTCTCGATCTCGAAGAGGGTGTCGCCGGCCGCGACCTGCTGGCCGGGCTGCGCGACGGCGCGGACCACGCGGCCGGTATACGGCGAGAAGACGGGGGTGGACCGCTCCTCGTTGAAGGCGATGCGGCCCTCGGCCACGCGTTCCGGGCGGAAGGCGCGGGCGGCCACCGGCTCCACGCGCAGCAGCTTCGCCTCGGTCGGGGTGATCCGGAAGGAACCGTCGGCCTGGCGGCCGAGGTTGGAGGCGGCCTGGGCCGGGGAGATCACGGCCGGGGCCTGGTGCCCGCCGAACTCCTTCCAGGCATAGCCGCCCGCCGCGATCACGGCGATGCCGGCCAGCAGCAGGGGCAGGCGGCGGCGCGCCGGGGCGGGCGCCTCCGCCGGGGCGGCCGCGTGGGCGGCGGCACTCTGGGAGGCCACCTCGGCGATCTGCGGCGGGGTCATCATGTTCATGGCCGTCACCTGTTTCCTGCACCCTGTGAACGCGTGCCGCCGCTGGCGGACGCGGCACCCACGGTCCTGGCTTCCGGGGTTCCGGCGCCGGCGCGCGGTGCCGATGGCCCCGGTACGCCGCTCCGTGGATGGTCTTATGGGCCGGTCAACTTACACGCCGCTTACACGCCGATTTTCCGCTTCCGATTCCTTTCGTGCCGCGCCAATTGGGCGGCCCGGCAGGGAGTAACAGGGCCTGACGCCCCACCCCGCCGGAAGACGCGTCCAAAGACTTACACGCCCGCGGGAGCCGCCCCCTTGCGCCACCTCGTCACCCAGGCCCTCGAGCGCCGGCCGCTCGTGCTGCTGTTCTTCGCCGTGTTCATGGTCGTGGGCGTTCTCGGCTTCCGCAGCCTGAACATCGAGGCCTACCCGGACCCGGTGCCGCCCACGGTCGTGATCATCACCCAGAACCCCGGCCAGAACGCCGAGGAGATGGAGCGGACGATCACCATCCCGATCGAGGTGGCGATGTCCGGCCTGCCGAACCTGACCACCGTGCGCTCCACCAGCCTGTTCGGGCTGTCGGACGTGCGCGTGCAGTTCAACTTCAGCTACTCCTACGAGCAGGCGGTGCAGCAGGTGCTGAACCGCCTCGGCCAGCTCGGCGAACTGCCCAACGGGGCCCAGCCCGGCATCTCCCCCGCCTCCCCCATTGGGGAGATCATGCGCTACCGGCTGGTCGGCCCGCCAGGCTTCCCGCTGGAGGACCTGAAGACCCTGCAGGAATGGGTGCTGGACCGCCGCTTTAAGCGCGTGCCGGGCGTGATCGACGTCACCTCGTTCGGCGGGCGCTCCAAGACCTACTCCGTGCAGGTGGACCTCTCCCGCCTCAACGCCTACGGCCTCTCCCTGCCGAACGTGGTGGACGCGATCCGCCAGGGCTCCGTGAACGTGGGCGCCGGCACGCTGAACGTCGGGCCGCAATCCGTGGTGGTGCAGGGCATCGGCCTGATCCACTCGCTGGACGACATCCGCAACGTCGTGCTGGGCAGCCAGGGCGGGAGCCCGATCCTCGTCTCCGACGTGGCGACGGTGGGCGTGGGCAACCTGCCGCGCCTGGGCGTGGCGGGCCACGAGAACGACGACGACGTGATGCTCGGCACCGTGCTGATGCGCCGCGGCGAGCAGACCCTGCCCACCATCCACGGCGTGCAGGCCGAGGTGAAGCGCATCAACGAGGGCGGCGTGCTGCCCCCCGGCGTGAAGATCGTGCCGCTGTACGACCGCGAGGACTTGGTGAGCACCACCACGGTGAAGGTGGTTCACAACATCCTGGAGGGTGTGCTGCTGATCCTCGTGATCCAGTGGCTCTTCCTCGGCGACCTGCGCGGCGCGATCGTGATCGCCGCCACCATCCCCTTCGCCTTCTTCTTCGCCGTGCTGATGATGCTGGCGCAGGGCGAGAGCGCGAACCTCCTCTCCCTCGGAGCGCTGGACTTCGGCCTGCTGGTGGATGCCACCGTGATCATGGTGGAGAACATCTTCCGCCACCTGCACCTGGCCCGGCACCACCTGAAGCCCGGCGAGGCCCCGCGGCCCGTGCCGATGACGGTGCTGAAGGCCGCGAGGGAGGTGGACAACGCCATCCTCTTCTCGATCCTCATCATCATCGCCGCCTTCATCCCCCTGTTCGCTATGGGCGGGATCGAGGGCCGGATCTTCGGCCCGATGGCCAAGACCTACGCCTACGCCATCGGCGGCGCGCTGCTGGCCACCTTCACCATCACCCCCGCCCTCGCCGCCACCCTGTTCAAGACGGACACGGAGGAGAAGGACACCTTCGCCGTGAAGGGCGTGCGCTGGGCCTATACCCGGATGTTCAACGGCGGCATGCGCCGGCGCGGCATGGTGATGCTGCTCTCCGGCGCCATGCTGGTCGGCAGCATGGGCGTGATGTCCCGCCTCGGCGCCGAGTTCCTGCCGACCCTGGAGGAGGGCTCGATCTGGCTGCGCGCCACCATGCCCTCCACCATCAGCCTCGAGGAGGGGAACCCCGTGGCGAACCGTGTCCGCCGCGTGCTGATGGAGTTCCCGGAGGTGATCACCGTCACCTCACAGCAGGGCCGCCCGGATGACGGGACGGACAGCGCCGGCTTCTTCAACGCCGAGTTCTTCGTCCCCCTCCTGCCGCAGGAGAAGTGGACGACCGCCCCGAACCGCGACGGGCTGGTGGCCGCCATCAATCACCGGCTGGAGCAGGAGTTCGCGGGGGTGGAATTCTCCTTCTCTCAGGCGATCTCGGACAACGTGCAGGAGGCCGCCTCCGGCGTGAAGGGCGCGAACGCGGTGAAGGTGATCGGCCCGGACCCGGCCGTCGCCTCCCGCATCGCGGACATGATCCGGCGGGAGATGTCGCAGGTGCAGGGTATCGCCGACCTCGGCGTGCTGCTGAGCGTCGGCCAGCAGACCCTCTCGGTCACCGTGGACCGCGCCCGGGCCGCGCGGCTGGGGCTGACCGTGAGCGACGTGAACACCGCCATCTCCGCCGCGGTCGGCGGGCAGGAGGCCGGGCGCTTCTACGAGCCGGGCGGGGACCGCAACTTCCCCATCGTCGTCCGCCTCTCCCAGAGGTACCGGGACGGGCCGGAGGCGATCGGCCGCGTGCCCGTGGGCAACAACGCCGTGCTGCGCGACGTGGCGAAGATCGAGATGATCTCCGGCGCCTCCTACATCTACCGGGAGAACTCCTTCCGCTACGTGCCCGTGCGCTTCGCGGTCCGCGGGCGCGACCCGGCCAGCGCGGTGCTGGAGAGCCAGGACCGGGTGGAGCGCAACGTGCAGCTGCCGCCGGGCTACCGGCTGGAATGGGTGGGCGAGTTCCGCAACCTGCAGGCCGCCGTGGCGCGGCTGATGGTGGTGGTGCCCATCGCCCTCGCCGTGATTGCGGTGCTGCTCTACGTCGCCTTCGGGCGCCTGCGGGAGACGCTGATCGTCTTCGCCATGCTGCCCCTCTCCATCTCCGGCGGCGCGCTGGCGCTGGCCGGGGCGGGGCTGAACTTCTCCGTGCCCGCCGCCATCGGCTTCCTCGCGCTCCTCGGCATCACGGTGATGGAGGCGATCATCTTCCTCTCCTACTTCAACCAGCTGCGGGAGCAGGAGGGCCTAGCCTGGACCCCGGCCCTGACGCGCGCGGGCTTCGACCGGCTGCGGCCGGTCATGATGACCTGCTTCGCCTCCTTCTGCGGGCTGCTGCCCATGGCCCTTGCCCACGGCATCGGCGCGGACGTGACGAAGCCGCTGGCGATCGTCGTGGTGGGCGGGATCGGGCTGGTGCCGATCTTCATCCTCGTGGTCCTGCCGGTGACGGTGGACCTGCTCGGCCGCAAGCGCGCCGAGCGGGAGGAGAGGGCGGAGCTCGACGCGCTGGCGAGGCCCAGCCCCGCCGAGTGAGCCGGCCCACAACCTGATGAACCGCGCCGGCCCCCCGCGGGCCCGGCCATCCCCGCCCGTCCATCCTCGCAAGACCCGCGAAGGACCTGCCACCATGATCCGCCTTTCCTCCGCGCTCCTCGCCGCCGCCGTGGCAGCCCCCTTGGCCGCCTCCCCCGTGCTGGCGCAGGCCGTCCTGGCGCAGGGCGTGCCGGCCCCGGCGCCGACGCGCCCGGTCCCCGCCCTGCCCGGCGCGACCGCGCCCGTGGCCGGCTCCCCCGCGCCCGTGCCGACGGCGCCGGCGCCTGTGGTGCCCGCCGTTCCCGGCGTCGCGGTGCCCGGCATCCCAGCTCCCGGCGCCGCAGCCCCCGCCGGGCCGGCCGTGGCGGTGCCCGCCCCACGGCCCGTTCCGGCCCCCCGTCCCGCCCGCGCGCCCTCCACGGTGGATGTCCCGATCCGCGCCCCGGCCCTGACCCTGGGGGAGGCGGAGGCGATGCTGCTGGACCGCAACCTCGCCGTGGTGGCGGCCCGGCGCGGGGTGGACATCACCCGCGCGCAGCGGCTGGTGGCGGACACCAACCCGGCCGGCTCCGTGGGCTACAGCCAGACCACGGCGCAGGTGAACGAGCGCAGCCGGTTCAGCGGCTTCAACGGCGGCCGCTACGTCTCTCCCCTCAACAACGCCTCGGTGAACCTCTCCTTCACCATCGAGCGGGGTGGGAAGCGGGAGCTGCGGCGGCGCCTGGCGGACCAGAACATCAGCGTGGCCGAGGCGCAGGTGCTGGACGCGCTGCGCGGGCAGCTCCTCGCGCTGCGCCAGGCCTTCGTCACGGCGCTGCAGGCGCGCGCCAACCTCCAGGTGGCGCTGGCGAACCGGGGCAGCCTCAACGGCACGGAAGGCCTGCTCTCCCGCCAGGTGCGCGACGGCGCCATCCCGGAATCGGACCTGCTGCGCTTCCAGGCCAGCCGCCTGCCCTTCGAGCAGGACCTGGCCAATGCCGCCCAGGCCTATGCCGTGGCCGCCGCCCAGGTGGCCGCGCTGCTGGGCCAGGATGCCAGCCGCACGTCCGAGGCGGCCGCGCGCAATGCCGGGCGCGACCCGGTGGCCGCCATCCTCGCCGGCATGCCCTTCGACTTGCGCGGCGACTTCACCAACACCCCGCCGCTCGACATGAGCCGGGAGACCCTGGCCGAGGCCCTGCCGAACCGCCCGGACGTGCTGGTGGCCACGCGCAACGTGAATGCGGCCGACGCGAACACGCGCCTGGCCGAGGCCGCGCGCTCCCGCGACCTCTCCGTGTCCGGCAGCGTCACGCGGACGGAGCTGAGCCAGGACCTGCCGGAAACCAGCCGACGCCTGCGCGCGAACGACACGCTCGGCATCGGCGTCTCCATCCCGATCTTCACCAGCCGGATCACGGAGGGGAACATCGCGGTGGCCAACGCCCAGCGCGGGCAGGCCCAGGCGCAGGCGCAGGCCGCGCTGGCCTCGGCGCAGGCCGACCTTGCCGCCGCCTGGGCCACCTACGTCCAGGCCCGCGCCCTGCTGGACCTGACCACCGGCGCCGCGCTCCGCCGGGCCGAGGAGGCCTACCGCTCCACCGAGGCCGCCTACCTGGCCGGCGGCCGCACCCTGCTGGACACGCTGGACGCGCTGCGGACGCTGAACCAGACCCGCGTGGCCGCCAACGCCGCCCGCGCCGCCTACCTCAACGCCCTGGCCGGGCTGGAGCAGGCGGCGGGGGTGGAGGGGATCGCGCCCCGGCTCTGACGCCGCGGCATGGCGGTTCCGCCGGGCGCAACCTACATGCCCGCCATGCCCGACAGCGCCCGCCTTCAGGACTTCATCCACGGCCACGACAGGATCTTCGTGCTCACCGGCGCCGGGTGCAGCACGAATTCCGGCATCCCCGACTACCGGGACGCCGAAGGCCAGTGGAAGCGCGCCCAGCCCATGACCTTCCAGGCCTTCACCGGCAGCCACGCGGCGCGGCAGCGCTACTGGGCGCGAAGCCTTGTCGGCTGGCGCAGCTTCGGCCGGGTGCGGCCCAACACGGCGCACCAAGCCCTCGCCAGACTGGAGGGGAGCGGCAAGAGCGGCTTCCTGCTGACCCAGAACGTGGACCGCCTGCACCAGGCCGCCGGCAGCCGCGCGGTGGTGGATCTGCACGGCCGCCTGGACCGGGTGCGCTGCCTCGGCTGCGAGCGCGTGATGCCGCGCGAGGACTTCCAGGCGGAAATGACCCGCCGCAACCCGGGCTGGGCCGCGCTGGACGCCGCCCGGGCACCGGACGGCGACGCGGACCTGGAAGGGCAGGACTTCGCGGCCTTCGACGTTCCGCCCTGCCCGGCCTGCGGCGGCGTGCTGAAGCCCGACGTCGTCTTCTTCGGCGAGGGCGTTCCGCGCGACAGGGTGGACGCCGCGAACGAGGCGCTGGATCGGGCCGACGCGGTGCTGGTCGTCGGTTCCTCGCTAATGGTCTGGTCCGGCTTCCGCTTCGTCCAGGCGGCGGCGCGCGCCGGGAAGCCCGTGGCGGCCGTCAACATCGGCCGGACCCGCGCCGACGACCTGCTCGCCTTCAAGGTCGAGCAGCCCTGCGGCGAGGCCCTCTCCTTCCTCCTTTAACCCTCGGCCGCCAGCATTGCCGCGTCGATCTGCGACAGCAGCTGGGGGAAGTCCACGGGCTTGGGGTGATAGTCGTCGCAGCCCGCCGCCAGCATCTTGTCCCGATCCCCCGCCATGGCGTGGGCGGTCAGCGCGATAATGGGGATGCGCGCCGTCTCCGGGTCCGCCCGCAGGGTGCGGGCGGCCGTCCAGCCGTCCATGACGGGAAGGTTCATGTCCATCAGGATCACGTCCGGCTTCTCCGCGCGCGCCACGTCCACGCCCTGCTGCCCGTCATGGGCCAGCACCACGTCGAAGCCGCGACGGCGCAGGCGGCGGGAGAGGAAGTCCCAGAGCTCCTCGTGATCCTCCACCAGCAGGATCTTGGTCATGGCGATGCGATCTCCGTCTGCGCCTTCAACGGCGGGGCTGGCGGGGGGTTACGGGATGCCGCGATGCGGCGGAGCTCGGACAGCAGGGCCTCAGGCGGCTCGTCATCGGCAGGGAAGACGCGCCGGACCTGCCCGCGCAGCGCCTCCAGCTCCGCCGGTGCCACCCCGCCACCGGCGAGCGCGATGACCTGCATCTCCTGCCAGGCCGGGTTGCCGCGGATCTTCTGGACAAGGTGCAGCCCGTCCCCGTCCGGCCCGGGGATGGCGACGAGGACGAGGCCGAAGGGGATCGCCGCCGGCGCGGAGAGCCGGGCCATCGCCGCCTCCGCCGTCTCGGCCTCCTCCACGCTCCACCCTTCGCTCTCCAGAAGGCGGCGCAGCTCCACGCGCGGCTCCGCCTCCGCCTCCACCACCAGGGCGGCGCCGGGGGCGCGGTAGCGGTCCAGCACGCCCCGCAGCCGGTGCCACTGCACTGGCTTGATGAGATAGTCGGCCGCCCCCAGCGAGACGGCCAGCGCCTTCTCCTGCACGATGGAGACCATCACCACCGGGATCTCCGCCAGCTCCGGGTCCGCCTTCAGCGCGGTGAGCACGGACCAGCCGTCCATGCGCGGCATCATCACATCCAGTAGGATGGCGGTGGGGCGGAGCTGGCGGGCCATCCGCAGCCCCTCCTCCCCGTCATGGGCGCAGCGCACGGCGAATCCGTCCCGCACCACGAAGCGGGAGAGCAGCTCGCGGGAGGCCGGGTCGTCATCCACCACCAGCACCAGCCCGGCACCCCCCGCATCCTCCGGCACGCCCGGCATGGCCTGCTCGGCGCTGGGTTCCGGCCCGGTCTCCCGCATGTCCATCGGCACGCGGATGGTGAAGGTGGTCCCCTTCCCTTCCTCGCTCTCCACCTTGATGTCGCCGCCCAGCAGCGTGCAGAAGGCGCGGGTGATGGCCAGCCCCAGCCCCGTGCCGCCGAAGCGGCGGGTGGTGGAGCTGTCGGCCTGGGTGAAGCGGCGGAACAGCTTCGCCAGCTGCTCCGGGCTCATCCCGATGCCCGTATCGGCAACGCGGAAGGCGATCTCCCGCCGCCCCATCGCGTCGCGCCCCGCCTCGGCGGAGAGGGTCACGCGCCCGTTCTCCGTGAACTTGCTGGCGTTGGAGAGAAGGTTGATGAGGCACTGGCGCAGCTTCACCTGGTCGCTGCGCATGGTGCCCGGCTCTCCCTGCAGCTCCTCGGGCACCCGCACCTCCAGCGCGTTGCCCTTGCGCTCCAGCAGCGCCTGCACCGTCGCCACCGTTTCGGAGACGAGGGTGCCGACCTCGAAGGCCTCGACATGCGTCTCCATCCGCCCTGCCTCGATCTTGGAGAGGTCGAGCACGTCGTTGATGAGGGAGAGGAGGTGGCGCGCATTGGCGCCGATTTTCTGCAGGTCCTTCGTCAGCACCTCGCCGCCCTCGATGTCGGCCGCCTCCTCCTCCAGCATCTCGGAGTAGCCGATCACGGCGGAGAGCGGCGTGCGCAGCTCGTGGCTCATGTTGGCGATGAAGGTGCTCTTCGCGCGGTTGGCGTCCTCGGCGGCCTCGCGGGCCAGGGTCGCCTCCTCCTGCGCCTCGCGCAGCTCCGTGATGTCGGTGTTGGTGCCGAACCAGCCGAGGATGCCGCCCTCCGGGTTGGCCGCGTCCGGCTCGTCGCGGATCGGCACGGCGCGGGAGAGGAACCAGCGGTAGTTCCCGTCCACGCCGCGCAGCGGGAAGGAATCCTCCCAGGGCTGCCCCGCCTCGATCGCCCGCCGGAAGCGGGCCACCACGCGATCCACGTGCTCGGGGTGGTGGACCTTGGTCCAGCCATCCCCCTTCATCGCCTCGTAGTCCTGGCCGGTGTAGTCGTACCAGCGGCGGTTGTACCACTCGATCTGCCCATCCCCGTCCGTCTGCCAGGCGAGCTGCGGGAGCGAGTTCGCGAGGTTGCGGAACCGCGCCTCGCTGCGCTGCACGCGCTCCTCCGCCCGCTTGCGGCGGGTGACGTCGTTGAGGACGATCCCCGCCCCCTGCCCTTCCGCCGCCATGCCGGCGGCGGGGAAAAGGGTGACGAGGAGGTGGTGCGTCTCGCCCGGCCGCGGCCCGGTCTCCACCTCCACCGCGGACTGGGCGCGCCCGCCCTCCAGCACCGCGCGCAGCCGCGGCTCCAGCCTCGCCGCCACCTCGGGCGGCAGGGGCTCGCCGCTCGCGGCACCCGGCCCGATGGCGCGGCGGGCGATCTCGCCGAAAGCGCGGTTCGCGTTGCACACCCGCATGTCGCGCCCGATGAAGCCCAGCCCGACCGGGGCACCGGCCATCACGGCATCCAGCAAGGCATTGGCCCGCCGCTCCGCACGGCGCCGGTTCACCGCGTAGCCCGCCAGCAGCCCGCAGGCGAGCAGCGCCGCCCCCAGCGCGGCGCCACCGAGCCAGAGCGCCCGGCGCCCCGATGCCCGGTTCAGCGCGTCCACATGCGCCCGCACGGTCCCCTGCTGGGCCGCCACCTCGGCCCGAATGGTGTTCATCAGCTCGCGGCCCTGCCCGGTCTCCACCATGGCCCGGGCACGGTCCGCGTCGCCCTCCCGCCGCGCGGCGATGGAGCGCTCCGCCTGCCCGATCCGCCGGGAGATGAGGTCGCGCAGCCGCGCCTCCGGCGGCAGGCCGGCGGGGCCGCGCAGGGCCTCCACCGCCCGCATCCGCTCCTCCACCGCCGCCAGCCCGTCGCGATAGGGCTCCAGGTACTCCTCCCGCCCGACGAGGAGATAGCCGCGCTGCCCCGTCTCAACGTCCTTCAGGGCGGAGAGGGCGCCCTCCAGCGTCACGACGAGCTCGTTGCCGGCCGCTATCGAATCTGCATCCCGGTCGTCCAGCGCGTAGCTCACGGCGCCCAGCGCCACGGCCACCACGGCCAGGGCGGCGGCGAACAGGGGCACGCGCGGCAGGCGGCGCGATGTCGGCGTGGCGGGGATTGAGGAGGGGCCGGGCATCGGCCCGGGGGCGGCCTCGGTCGCCTGGGTATCGGGCACTCTGTTTCCTCGGCTCGGCTCGGCGCCTCCTCCGGAGCTCGGCTTAACACCTGACAGCCCGGCGGCACTCCCGGGCGCAACGCCGGCGGGGCTGACGGGTTGAGGGGGGGCGTGGTCCCGCCGCGCGAGACACCTCAGCCGGACCCGACGCGCCGCATGGCCCCTACCGAGAGACGCCTCCCCCCCGCCGCCGCGCCGGGCAACCCCGTGGCGGGCGCGGCGATGCTCGTCTCCGCCGCCGTCGTGGTGGCGGCGCTGTATTTCGGGCGGGACGTGCTGGTGCCCCTGGTGCTGGCGGTGCTGCTGGCCTTCGTGCTGGCGCCCATCGCCCGGGTGCTGCAACGCCTGGGGCTGCCCAAGGGCGTCGCCGTGCTGGCGGCCGTGCTGGCCGCCTTCGTCCTGATCGGGGCCATCATGGGCGCCATCGGCGCGCAGGGCGCGGACCTCGTGGCGGAGATCCCCCGTTACGCCGCCACGCTGCGGGACAAGCTCGGCGCCCTGCAGGGGCTGGGCGACCTGCTCCGCCGGGCGGAAGGGCTGCTGGGCAGCCTCGGCATCGGCGGGCCGCTGGAGCCCCCGGCCAACCCGCCCGGCACGGTGGTGGTGGCGCAGGCCCCGCGATCCGAGGCCGCGCTGCTGAACGTGGTGGGGGCGGTGCTCGGCCCGATCCTGCACCCGCTCGCCACGGCGGGGCTGGTCATCCTCTTCAGCATCCTCGTCCTCCTCTACCGGGAGGACCTGCGGGACCGCGCCATCCGCCTCGCCGGCGCGCGGGACCTGCACCGGACGATGACGGCGATGAACGACGCCGCCGCCCGCCTCTCCCGCCTTTTCCTCGCGCAGGTGGCGCTGAACGCGGCCTATGCCGTCATCGTCTCCGCCCTCCTCTGGGCCATCGGCCTGCCCAGCCCGCTGCTCTGGGGCATCCTCGCCGGGCTGATGCGCTTCGTGCCCTTCATCGGCACCCCTATCGCCGTTGCGCCGCCCCTGATCCTCGCCTTGGCGGTGGATTCCGGCTGGTCCATGGCGGCCCTGGTGCTGGGCATGTTCATCCTCGGCGGCGCGGTGATGGGGCAGGTGCTGGAACCCCTGCTCTTCGGCCGCCGCACCGGCCTCTCCCCCCTTTCCGTCGTGCTCTCGGCCAGCTTCTGGGCGTTCCTCTGGGGCCCGATCGGCCTGCTGATCGCAACGCCGCTCACGGTCGGGCTGGTAGTGCTCGGCCGCCATGTCCCGCGCTTCGAGTTTTTTGACGTGCTGCTGGGCGACCGCCCGCCCCTGCAGCCGGAGGAGAGCTTCTACCAGCGCGCGCTGGACGGCGATGCGGACGGGCTGGTGGACCAGGCGCGGGAGGCGCTGAACGAGCCCGGCGCGACGCTGGCCGCCTACGGCGACGGGATCGCGCTGCGGGGCCTGGTCCTGGCCCAGACCGACTGGTCGCGCGAGGCGCTGGAGCCGGAACGGCTGGACGTGATCCGCGCCCAGGTCGGCACCTTGCTGGACGACCTCTCCGACTACGGCCTGGCAGCCGATTCCCCCCTGCCCGCCACGTGGCGGGCGGAGGGCGCGGTGGTCTGCATCGCCGGGCGTGGTCCGCTGGACGAGACCACGGCGCGGCTGGCCGGGCTGGTCCTGCACCGCACCGGGCTCGGCGCACGGGCAGAGCCGAGCGCCGTGCTGGAAACGGCGAACCTGAACCGGCTCGACCCGGCGCTCGTCCGCCTGGTGCTCCTCTCCGTGCTGGAGGAGGGGAACAGCGTCGCTGGCATCCGCTTCTTCCTGCGCCGCATCGCGCGCCAGCTGCCGGAGGCGAAGGTGATCGTCGGCCTGTGGAACGCCGCCCCGGACAGCCCCATGCTCGCCGCCCTGCGCGAGGAGGGATCGGCGGAGGTCATCGTCACTTCCCTCGGCGAGGCGGCGGCGCTGGGGGAGGCGCTCGCCCAAAGGGGTTGACGCTTCGGGGTATCCCCGGCCCGCGCGCCTCGTCTAGCCTCGCATCCGCAGCAGGGCGAAGGGCGCGGATCATGGCCGGTGGCATCTCCATCTCGCGGCGGCTGGTCCTCGCGGGACTGCCCGTCGCGCTCACGGCCCAGGCACCCGCCCCCACCGCAAGCGGGTCGCTGACCATCGGCGTCGGCACGCCGGCCACCTCGGTGGACCCGCACTTCCACAACAACGGCCCGAACAACTCGCTCACCATGCACATCTTCGACCGGTTGGTGGACCGGGACGCACGGGCCCGGCCGGTGCCGGGCCTTGCCGAGAGCTGGCGCGTGGTCTCCGACACGGAGTGGGAGTTCCGGCTGCGCCAGGGGGTGAAGTGGCATGACGGCCGCGACTTCACGGCCGACGACGTGGTCTTCACCTTCGCCCGGGTGCCGGAGGTGGCGAACAGCCCCGGCGGCTTCGGCGGCTTCCTGCGGCAGGTGGCGCGGGTGGAGGTGGCGGACCCGCGCACCTTGCGGATCCACACGAAGCAGCCGCACCCCCTGCTGCCGACCGACCTGACGCAGATCAGCATCATCGCCCGCCACGTGAACGGCACCGCGACGGAGGACTACAACAGCGGGAAGGCGGCCATCGGCACCGGCCCCTACCGCCTCGTCTCCTACGCCTCCGGCGACCGCGCCGTTCTGGCACGCAACGACGGGTGGTGGGGCGGCGCGCAGCCCTGGGCGGGGGTGAACTACCGCTTCCTGGCGAACGACGCTTCCCGCACCGCCGCCCTTCTCTCCGGCGACGTGGATCTGATCGACCAGATCCCGACGAGCGACCTGGCGAAGCTGAGGCGCGACCCGCGCGTCGTCATCTCGGAGATCGCGAGCCTGCGGACAATGTTCATGGCGCCCGTTCACTCGCCGGAGGGCGGCAGCGCGCAGGTGATGGACAACAGCGGCGCCCCGCTTCAGCGCAACCCCTTCCTCGACCTCCGCGTGCGCCGCGCCCTGTCGCTCGCGATCAACCGCGAGGCGCTGGTGGAGCGGGTGATGGAGGGCGCGGCCGAGCCGACCGGCCAGTGGCTGCCGCGCGGCGCCTTCGGCTTCAACCCGGAGGTCAGGCCGGAGGGCTTCGACCCGGATGCGGCGAAGCGTCTGCTGGCGGAGGCGGGCTTCCCGCAGGGCTTCCGGCTGGTGATCGCCACGCCGAACGACCGCTGGCCGAACGACTCACGGCTGGCCCAGGCCGTGGCGCAGATGTGGACCCGCGTGGGCGTGCGAACCACGGTGGACTCCATGCCCTACGCCGCCTTCGTGCCGCGCCGCACGCGCCACGAGTTCCCGATGCAGATGGCGGCCTGGGGCAGTTCGACCGGCGAGGCGACGAACTACCTCGTCAACATCACCGGCACGCCGAACCGGCAGAGGCTGACCGGCTCGAACAACATGTGGCGATACTCGGACACGGCACTGGACGAGATGGTGGCCCGCGCCTCCGCCACCATGGACGACGCCGGGCGCGAGGCGCTGCTGCGGGAGGCGGTGGCCCGCTACGCGGAAACCGTGCCCTACATCCAGCTCCTGCAGCTCACCAACACCTGGGCCTTCCGGCGCGGCCTGCGCCACGACCCGCGCATGGACGAGCGGACGATCGCCATGGGGGTGCGGGCGGAGGCTTGAGCCGCGGTCACACCACCACGGGCTTCACCTTCTCCAACATCCAGCGCGCAAAGCCGGTCACGCGGGCATCCATGTGCGGGTGGCCGATGACCTGCACGCCCATGGGCAGGCCGCGCACCGCCGTCATCGGCACCGTCACGCAGGGCACGCCGAGCGCCGAGGTCGCGGCGTTGTAGACGATGTCACCCGTCGGCCGCGGCGCCAGCGGCTGGCCGGGCTTGTCGCCCTCCCAGACCGGCGCGGGGCCGGGCGAGGCGGGAGCGATCAGGGCGTCACCCAGGGGGAGCAGGTCGGCCAGGGCGCGCCGCATGGCCTCCCGCTGGAGGAGGCGGGCGCGGTAGTCGTCCAGCGTCATCGCCATCGCCCGCGCGTGGCGCTCCTGGAAGCGCTGGCTCACGCCGTCCGGGTTGGACTCGATGAGGTTCTGCTGGCTCCAGCGCGTCTCGAACCCGCAGAGGTCGTTCGTCATCGCCTTGGCGTCGGAGATGGCGCGCTCGAAAGCCTCGATGGCCGGCGCGTCGGCGCGGGTCAGGATCTCGACCTCCGCGGAGCGGAGGCCTTCCAGCACCCCCTGGAAGGCCTGGCGGGATTCCTCATCGAGGACGGCCCAGCCCTCGGCCTCCATCACGATCAGCCGGGTGGGCTTGCTCGCCACGGGCGGCGTGTTCGGCCCGAAGAGGGAGGGTGAGCCGGGATCGCCGCCGGCCCGCGTCGTGATGGCCTTCGCGACCAGCCACATGTCCTGGATGGAGCCGGCATGGACCCCCGCCGTGCTCTGGGAAAGCCCCTGGCGCTCTCCGCGGTTGATGGCGCCCTGGGTCGGCTTCAGGGCCACGTTCCCGCAGTAGGAGGCCGGGCGGATGATGGAGCCGCCGACCTGCGTGCCAATGGCCGCCGGCACCATCCGCGCCCCCACGGCGGCGGCGGAACCGGAGGAGGAGCCGCCGGGCGTGTGTCGGGCATCGAAGGGGTTGGTCGTCGGGCCGGGATGCCCCTGCCCCATCTCCGTCGTGACGGTCTTGCCGAGGATCACCGCGCCGGCGTCGCGAAGCGCGCGGATCATGGCGCTGTCGCGCTTCGGGAAGCTTCCCCGATAGGCGTCGCAGCCCATCTGGGTCGGCATGTCCCGGGTCTCGATCAGGTCCTTGATGCCGATCGGCATGCCGTCGATGGGGGAGAGCGGCGTGCCGGCCTTCCACCGGGCCTCGCTGGCATCCGCTGCCTCGCGCGCACCGGCCTCATTCACCACAACAAAGGCCTTCACCGCGGGGTCGCGCTCCGCGATCACCTCCAGGCAGCGCTCCAGATAGGCGCGCGGCGTGTCCCTGCCCTTGGCGAAGGCCACGGCGGCATCGTGGAAGGTGAGCTGCCGATGCGAGTCGGGCCGATAGCCGGCCCCGGTCATGCCGTCCACGCGCTGTCTCCTCAAGCGGAGCAGCATCTGGAACCCTCGGCGCGTTCCTGTCCAGCAGGCAGGCGCCGCCCCCGGAACGGTCCGGGGGCGGCGCCGGGTCGCGTGATTCAGCCTTTCAGGCTGTCCGGCACCTTGCCGCCGTTCTCCGCCAGCTTCTGCATGACCTGCTTGTGCAGCCAGATGTTCATGCTGGCGGAATCATCGGTGCTGCCGGAATAGCCCAGGTCCCGCGCCAGCTCCTTGCGGCTCTCCAGGCCGCTGTCGAGGCCCAGCAGCTTCATCAGGTCGACGATGGAGGTCTGCCAGTTCAGCTTCTGCGAGTTCTTGGACGCCATGTCCGTCAGCACGGCCTCGACGTCCACCGACTGGGCAGGCGCGGTGCCGGAGGGGGCGGCAGAGGAGGTGGCCGGGGCCGCGCCGGGCATCGGCGCCCCCATGCTGCCCGGGGCGGGGCCGCCGGGCGCCGCGCCGGTCGGGTCTGAGGCGCTGGCGCCCGGCAGGGTGCCGATGCCGCCCGGGGCCCCCTGGGCCGCGGCAGGGTGGCCGAAGATCTTGCCCATGATGTCGCGGAACATGCTCATGCGGGAGCTCCTATGGCGGTGTGAACGCCCGCACAACGGCCCGGAAGGGCCGGGGTTGTCCCCTCACCCCTCGCCGGAGCCCTCCATGTCCCGCCCGGCCCGGTCCCGGAAGTTGGCGCGGTGCAGCGGATAGGCGGTGGTGTACTTCAGCTGCTCCATCGCGAAGCGGGAGGTGACGTTGCGCATCGGCACGGCCTCGATCAGCCTTTTGTAGAGGGCGTCGAACTCCGCCATGCCCGTCACGGCCACGCGGAGCATGTAGTCCACCTCCCCCGCCATGCGGTGGGCCTCCATCACCTCCGGCATGGCGGCGATGGTGCGGGTGAAGCTCTCCAGCCAGCCCGGCGTGTGATCCCCCGCCTCGATGGCGACGTAGACGATCAGCCCGACGCCGATCTTCTCGGGGTCCACCAGCGCCACGCGCCGGGTGATGACGCCGTTCCCCTCCAGCTTCTGGACGCGCTTCCAGCAGGGGGTGGGCGAGAGGCCGACCTTGTCGGCGAGCTGGGCCACGGAGAGCGTCGCGTCGCCCTGCAACAGGGCGACGATCTTGCGGTCGATCTCGTCCATCATCGCGCGCGCCGGGCGGGGCTCCCGCCCCGCCCGCCCGGATCAGACAGGCTTCTTGCCCGGCATCGCGGCCGAGCTGACGTTCACCCATTCCGGCGTCTCGACGGCGTCCATCTCCGGCAGGTTGACCACCACCTCCTCGACGCCGCTGCGGACGAGCGCGCAGTGCAGCACCTCGGTCGAGGAGGCGTTGATCTCCTGGTGGGGCACGTAGGGCGGCACCTGGAAGAAGTCGCCCGCCTTCGCCTCCGTGATGAACTCCAGCCGGTCGCCCCAGCGCATGTGGGCGGTGCCGGAGATGATGTAGATGATGCTCTCGAGGGGGCCGTGGTGGTGCGGGCCGGTCTGGGAGTTCGGCTCGATCCGGTTCGTGCCGGCCCAGAGATGGGTGGAGCCGGTGCGGCTGCCGGAGATGGCGACCTCACGGTTCATCCCCAGCGTCTCCGGCGTGTCGCAGCTGCGATCCGCGGCGGAGACGTGGCGGATGCCCTTGTTGCGCCAGTCATAGCCGGCAGGAGGCTGCTTGGTAATGCTACCATCGGGCATGTTGATGCTCCTTACTCACTCAGGCCGCGAAGATGGCCGCATTGAAGCCCGGATCAAAGGCCGGCGCCACACGGTGCGCGCGGGGGATCACCTTCACATTGGCGAAGAAGTCGCTGACCCGCTGCTGCGCCGCAACAACGCCGTCGTCGATCGGCACGGTCCGGGTGGAGGCGACCGTGACGACCTCGCGGCCCACCGGAAGCGGGAAGCCCGTGGCGGCGCTCCAGACCTCCGCCTGCTTCTCTGGGTTTGCCAGTCCCCATTCCCGGGCGCGGTGCAGGCGGCGGAGGAAGTCCGCCAGGACCTCACGCTTGCCCCGGATCGCCGCGTCGGAGGCCATCTGGTAGCTCTGCCCGCTCATCAGCCCGCTGCCGCCGTTCACGATCTCCCGCGCCCCATCCTGGACCTTGGCGAGGGCGATGTAGGGGCCCCAGGTCGCCCACCCCTCCACCGATCCGTTCGCCATGGCCGCCTTGGCCGCGTCCGGCGCGATGAAGGCGAAGCGCACGGAATCCAGCGGCAGCTTCTCCCGCTCCAACGCGGCGAGGGTCAGAAAATGGCCGGTCTGCCCGCGCAGGGTCGCGATGGTCCGGCCGCGCAGGTCCGCCACGCTGCGGATGGCCGAATTGCCGGGCACGACGAGAGCCGTGACCTCCCCGCCGGAGCGGACGGCGGAAACGGCCTTGCCCTCGATCCCCGCCGCGACGGCGGAGGTGAAGGGCGCGTCGCCGATGCCGCCCGTGTCGATGGCCCCGGCGTTCAGCGCCTCCAGCAGCATCGGGGCGCCGGCGAACTGGGACCATTCCACGCGGTAGGGCGTGCCGTTGAGGACGCCGGCAGCCTCCATCAGCGGCTGGATGCCGCCGCGCTGGTCGCCGACGCGCAGGGTCGCGGCCTGGGCGCCGGCGGGGCCGATGATCGCGGGCGCCGCGAGGAGCCCGCCGAGAAGGACGCGTCGCTGCATCGGCCTAATCCAGCAGATCGGGTTCGAGGGCGGTGATGGAGGCGTAGAGCGGCTGGAAGGAGAGCAGCCCGCCCTTCTGCGATCCCACCTGCGAGTGGGTGAGCTTCGCCACCTCGTGCGGGATGACCCGCGGCTTGCCGGCCGCCTCCGCCAGGAGCTGCGCGTGGGCGGCGTTGTCCATCGACAGGTAGTACCAGGCGGTGGACTCCACCGAGTGGCCGACGGTGAGGATCCCGTGGTTCAGCAGGAACACCGCCTTCCCCTCCCCGAGCGCCGCGCCGATCCGCTCGCCCTCCGAGGTGTCCAGCACCACGCCCGTGAAGTCGTCGAACAGGGCGTGGTCCTCGTAGAAGGCGCAGCTGTCCTGGCTGATCGGGTCCAGCAGCCGGTTCAGCGAGGCCCAGGCCTTGCCGTAGGTGGAGTGGGTGTGCGCCGCCGCCACCACGTCCGGCCGCGCCCTGTGCAGGGCGGCGTGGATCGCGAAGGCCGCGCGGTTCACCGGCTGGCTGCCATGCACCACCTCACCCTCGTGGTTCACGCGGATCAGGTCGGAGACACGGATCTGCGAAAAGTGCCGGCCGAGCGGGTTCACCCAGAACTCGTCCGGGAACTCCGGGTCTCGCGCGGTGACGTGGCCCGCCAGCCCCTGGTCGAAACCCGCGCGGGCGAAAAGCCGGAAGGTGGCGGCCAGCCGCTGCTTGCGGTGCAGCCGCTCCTCCTCGACCGTCCGCGCCGGCTCGCCGTTGCGGAGGAGGTCGCCGAAGTCCTGGATGTTGGCGTCCGTACCGGACGCGATCCGGGTGATCTCGTTCATGCGCGGCGGGCTCCGGCCTGAATGGCCGTGTTGAAGGAGGGGTCGAGCAGGTCCTTCGCCTCGATCCGGCGCCGAACGAGACCGGCACGGGCGTAAAGGTCGATGTTCTTCTGCTCGTCGGTGACGACGCTGTCGTCGATGGGAACGACGCGGGTTGCGGCGCGCCTGAACCAGTGCTCCGCCACCGGGGCCGGCACGTTCATCAGCTCCGACCAGGTCTTCGCATAGCCCGAGACGTTGGCGTTCGCCCATTCCCGCGCGGCGGCGAGGCGCCGGACGAACTCGGCCAGATCATCGCGCCGGGACGCGATGGCGTCCGTGCGCGCGGCCTGGAAGCCTAGGCCGGGGGTGATGCCCTGCCCGTGCGCGACGCGGCGGGCGCCGTTCAGCACCTCCTCCTGGCTCACATAGGGCTCCCAGGTGGACCAGGCCTCGACGGAGCCGCGGCTCCACGCCGCCTTGGCATCCGCCGGCAGCAGGAAGACGAGTTGCACCGCGTCCAGCGGCAGACCGGCGTTCTCGAGCGCCGCCAGCACGATCTGGTGGCCGATGGAGCCGCGGCCCGTGGCGATGCGCTTGCCCTTCAGGTCCTGGATGGACTGGAACGGACTGTCCTTCGCCACGAGGATGGCGAGGCCCTCGCGGTTCTCCCGCGTGGCCGCGATCGCCTTGATCGGCGCGCCGGCCGCCGCGCCGAAGGTGAACGGCGCGTCGCCCACCAGCCCCGTGTCGATCGCGCCGGCATTCAGCGCCTCCACCAGCGGTGCGGCGGCCGGGAATTCGCTCCAGGCAAGCTTGTCGCCGAAGCCCTGGAGCCCGCCGGAAGCTTCCATCACGGCGCGCGCATTGCCGCGCTGGTCGCCCACGCGCAGCGGCGCCTGGGCACGGAGAATGCGGGGGGCGGCCAGCACGGCCGCCGCCCCGAGAAGGAGACGGCGGGCGATCATTCTGCGGCGACCTTGTGGGAGAGGCGCCGGGCGATCAGCCGCTTCGTGGCGGGCAGCAGGGAGCGCCCGTACTCCACCGCATCCTCCAGCGGGTCGAAGCCGCGGATGAGGAAGGTGGTCACGCCGAGGTCGTAGTACTCCAGGAAGGCCTCCGCCACCTGCTCCGGCGTCCCCACCAGCGCGGTTGTGTTGCCGCGCGCCCCCGTCTCCCGCGCGATGGCGGTGTAGAGGCGCCCCTCCGGCCGGTCGCCCAGGGCGGCAGCGGCGAGCAGGCGCTGCGATCCGGCATTGGCCGGCGCCCCGTTGGCCGGCCCCAAGGCAGCCTTGCCGCGCACCTCGCGGATGCGCTCCAGGATCTCTTCCGCCTTCTTCCACGCCGCCTCCTCCGTCCCGGCCAGGATGGGGCGGAACGAGAGGGAGAAGCGCACCCCATCGGCGCGCCCGTGCTTCGCGGCTTCGGCGCGCACCCGGGCGATGATCTCGCGCACCTGGGCGTGGGTCTCCCCCCACAAGGCGTAGACATCGGCGTGCTTGCCGGCCACGCGCAGCGCCGCCTCGGACGCACCGCCGAAGTAGAGGGGGATGCGCGGCTGCTGCACGCTCCGCACCTCCGGCGAGGCGCCCTTGATGCGGTAGTAGGTGCCCTCGTGGTCCACGGGCGCCTTCGCGCCCCAGATGGACTTCAGGATCGTCAGATACTCGTCCGTCCGGTCGTAACGCTCGTCCTTGCCCAGCCAGTCGCCGTCGCGCGCCTGGTCCACGTCGTCGCCGCCGGAGATGGTGTGCAGCGCGGCGCGCCCGCCGGAGAGCTGGTCCAGCGTGTTGAAGGCGCGCGCGGCCGTGGAAGGGTTCTGGAACCCCGGACGGTGGGCGACGAGGAAGCCGACCTTCCTAGTATGCGCCGCGGCGTGGGCCGCGATCTGCAGCCCGTCCGCCCCGTTGGAGTACCAGCCGATCAGGATGCGGTCGAAGCCGCCCTCGTCATGCGCCTGGGCCGAGGCGACATGGTAGTCCACGTCGATCGAGGGCCCGCTCGGCGGATGGATCTCCGACTGCTGGCGGGGCTGCACCATGCCGATGAACTCGACGCCATCAGCGGGAAGGGTGTTGAGGGTCATGGCGTTCCCTTTCGTTCAGATCGGAAGCAGCGCGGCGCGGCCGGCCGCGACCAGGGCGACATCGGGCTGGGGCGTGTGGATGCGGGCGCAGAGCACGTCGCGCAGGTGCCGCTCCAGCGGGTTGCTGCGGGCCAGGGCATGGTTGCCGCAGAGGGCGACCGCCTCCTGCACCGCGGCGATGGCGTTGTCGGCGGCGACCGTCTTAAGCAGGCCCAGCTCGGCGGCGGTCGTCTCCTCCCGCGTCGCGCCGGAGACCAGGCGCTCGCCCGTCAGGATCAGCGCCTCGATTCGCCCCACCGCCTCTTGCACGCGCGGCAGGGTGGCGAGCGGCTGGCCGAGGTTGGCGGGCACCCGGTTGCGCAGGAAGCCGACCAGCCAGTCCCGCGCGGCGCGCGCCACGCCCGTGTAGAGGGCGGCGATGAGCAGCGTGTTCCAGGCGGCGGCGTCCGCGTCGCGCTCGTTCCATCCGGCGGGCGCGCGCAGGTCCAGCGCGTGGTCCTCCGGGATCGCCACCTCGTTCATCAGCACGTCGTGGCTGCCGGAGGCGCGCAGCCCCGCCTGGTCCCAGGTCTCCACGATCCGCACGCCCGGCGCCTTCATCGGCAGGAGAAAGAGGCCGGTGCGCGGCGCCTCCTCGTCCGTGCGGGCGAAGACGAGGCCCCAGTCCAGCGCCGGGCTGCCGGTAGAGTAGATCTTGCGGCCGCTGAGCGACCACCCCGCCGCCGTCCGGCGCGCCACCGTGGCGGGCAGCCCGCCGCGGGCGGGGGTGCCCAGCTCCGGCTCCACGCGCAGCGCGTTCATCAGCTCGCCGCGCTTCACAGCCCCCTCCGCCAGCCGCAGGCGCACGGCGCGGGGGATGGCGGCGTTGCGGGCCACGCCGCGCTGCTGGATGAACTGCATGGCCAGCACCAGCGCCGTGGCCGGGCAGCCCTCCGCGATGCCGCCGACGATGCGGCAGGCCTCCGCGAGGTCGATCCCGAAGCCGCCCAGCTCCGCCGGGATGGTGAGGCCGAGCAGATCGGCCCCGCGCAGCGCCGCGATGTTCTCGTGCGGGAAGCTGCCCTCGCGGTCGTGCCCCGCGGCCGTGGCGGCGAAGCGGCGGGCGAGGTCGCGCACCGGGTCCGGGCGCGTGGAGAGGATGGCGCCGTCCATCACGCCGCGCGCCCCGGCCGCCAGAAGCCACGGTCCCAGATCGGCGCCACATCCACCTTGCGGGGGATCACCCCGATACGCGCGAACTCGTCCGCGACCGCCTGCTGGGAAGCGATGGCGGCGTCATCCACCGGCGCGAGGCTGCGCGGCTGAGACACGTTGTCCAGCAGCGCGCGGATGGTCGCCTCCGGCACGTTCAGCGCGGCGGCCTGCGCGGCGGCGTACTCCGCCGGGTGCTCCTGGATATAGGGCAGCGCGCGGCTGATGCGGTCCAGCAGGTCGCGCACCGCCTCCGCCCGCGCCGGCTCGTCGCCGATGTTCGCGCGGGTGAAGTAGGGATAGTTGCCGGAGAGGATTCCCTGCGCCGTCCGCAGCACCCGCGCGCCGGACTGCCGCGCGATCGGCACGGAGTAGCCGTAGATCGCCCAGGCATCGAGCGAGCCGTTGCGGAAGGCGGCCGCACCGTCGGCAGGCGTCAGATTCACCAACTGCACGTCGGCCAGCGACATCCCGACCTCGTTCAGCATCCGGGACAGGTAGTAGTGCGTGGTTGTCGCGCGGACAAAGCCGACGCGCTTGCCCTTCAGGTCGCGGATGGACTGCACTGGGCTGTCCCTCGGCACCAGCACCGTCTGCTCGTTCACGTCACCGCGGATCACCGCGACGAGCTTCACCCGCGCGCCGGAGACGACGCCGAAGGTGGGCGGGATCTCGCTGCCATAGGCCAGGTCCAGCGCCCCGGCATTGGCGGCCTCCAGCATGAGGTTGCCGGAACCGAACTCCGACCATTCCACCCGGTAGGGCGTGTCGGCCAGGCCGGCGAGGCGGAGCAGCAGCCCGTCCCCTGCCTTGTACTGCGCGGCCCGCACGACCACGGGGGACTGCGCCCGCGCGATGGCGGGCGCCGCCAGCGCGGCGAGGAGCGCGGTGCGCCGCGAGAGCATCACGCCGCCTCCCGGATCACCTCGGCCTCCACGCCGAGCTCGGAGAGCAGACGGCGGCGCAGCGCGACGAAGCGCGCATCGCCGTGGCTGCGCGGTCGCGGCATCTCCACCGCGATGTCGGCGGCGATGCGCCCGGCATCCAGCACCAGCACCCGGTCCGCCAGCAGCACCGCCTCGTCCACGTCGTGCGTGACGATCAGCGTCGTTGGCGTGTGCACCCGCCAGAGGTCCAGCACCAGCGCGTGCATGCGGATACGCGTCAGCGCGTCCAGCGCCGCGAAGGGCTCGTCCAGCAGCAGCAGGCGCGGTTCCCGCACCAGCGCGCGCGCCAGCGCCGTGCGCTGCGCCTCGCCGCCGGAGAGTGTGGCGGGCCAGGCCTCCGCGTGCCGCGTCAGCCCCACCTCGGCCAGGGCGCGCTCGGCGCGGTCCCTGGCACCGCTGCCGGGAAGGCCGATGGTCACGTTCTGCCAGACCCGCTTCCACGGCAGCAGCCGCGGCTCCTGGAACGCGACGGCGACGGAGGCCGGCACCTTGATCTCCGCATCATCAGGCGCGGGATCCAGCCGCGCCAGGGTCCGCAGCAGCGTGGACTTGCCGGAGCCGGAGCGCCCGAGCAGCGCGGTGAAGGAACCCGGCTCCAGCTCCAGGTCCAGCGCCTTGAGGACGGTGTTGCTGCCGAAGCTGCGGGTCAGTCCGCGAACGGAGACGGCGCGGTTGTCGGTCATCGGATCAGCCCTTCACCAGGGAGGGGCGCCAGGCCAGGGCGCGGCGCTCGAAGCCGCGCACCAGGGCATCGGCGGAGAGGCCGAGCAGCGCGTAGACGAGCAGCCCGACGACGATCACGTCCGTGCGCAGGAAGTCCCGCGCGTCGTTGATGAGGAAGCCGATGCCGGCGGTCGCGTTGATCTGCTCCGCGATCACCAGCGAGAGCCAGGCGCTGCCCAAGGCGTAGCGCAGCCCGACGAGGCCGGAGGGCAGCGCCGCCGGCAGCACCACGTGGCGCACCAGCCCGCGCCGGTCCAGCCCGAAGACCCGGCCGGCCTCCATCAGCTTCGGGTCCACGCCGCGAATGCCGGCGAAGAGGGTGAGATACACCGGGAAGGCGCTGCCGAGCGCGACGAGCGCGATCTTCGGCGTCTCCCCGATGCCGAACCACAGGATGAAGAGCGGCACGAGCGCGAGGAAGGGCAGCGTCCGCAGCATCTGCATCGGCGCGTCGACCACCTCCTCGCCCAGTCGGGACAGGCCGGCGACGAGGGCTAGCGCGGCGCCCGTGGTGACGCCGATGGCAAGGCCGGAGGCGACCCGGCCGAGCGAGACGAGCAGGTGACGCGGCAGCTCGCCGGAGAGGACCAGCTCCCAGGCGCTGGCGAGGATGGTGCTGGGCGCCGCCAGGGTGCGCGGCGCGATCAGCCCGGCCATGGAGGCCGCCTGCCAGAGCAGGACGAGCACGAGCGGCGAAATGAAGCGGCGGTACTGCGAGAGGTTGAGGCGCGGCAGGCGGGCTTGGAGGGGCTCGGACGGCGCGAGGGCGCCGCGCGCGCCGAGGGCGTGCTCGGACATGCTATGGGAACTCCGGGCTTTACGGGGTGCCGCCTGGGCGCGGCGGCCGGCTCAGTTGCGGCGTTCAGCCGCGACAGAGGGCCGGGCGACAGCAGAACGGTGCAGCGTGAGGGGGCGTGTCGTTCATGCTATTAGGCTAAGAACGCGCTGCGCCGCGGCAAAGAGCGCGGATTCCCAAAGATGTCGCGCAGCGCAGAAGTCCCGTGCTGCGCGAAGCCGGGGGAAAGGGAATAGTTTTCCCCTCCCCGTTTCGTTATTCGGCGTCGGCCTGGTTCTCGGGCGCAGCGGCGGTGAAGGCGGGATGCGCGGCGCAGGCCCGAGCAGCCTCTCCGATGCGCGCCAGCGCCGAGACCTCCGCGCCGAAGCGCCTCGCATTTCCGAGCTGGGGGATGAGGCAGATATCGGCCAGCGTCGGGGTGGCGCCGAAGCAGAACGGCCCCTTCCCGCCCTGCAGCAGCGCCTCGCAGGCCTCCAGCCCCTCCTGGATCGTGTCGCGCGCCCAGCCCGTCACCACCTCCTCCGGCTGGCCCATGGCCCGCAGCCGCGCCAGCACCTTCAGGTTCTGCACGGGGTGGATGTCGCAGGCGATGGCCTGGGCGAAGGCGCGGATGCGCGCGCGGGACAGCGCATCGCCGGGCAGCAGGGGCGGCTCGGGATGCGTCTCGTCCAGCCACTCCACGATCGCCATGGACTGGGTGAGGACCACCCCGTCATCCGTCTCCAGCGAGGGCAGCAGCCCCTGCGGGTTCAGGCACAGGTAGTCGGGCGCGCGCTGCTCGCCCTTGCGGAGATGACGGAACGCGTGCTCCGCCGCCAGCCCCTTCAGGTTCAGCGCGATCCGCACCCGCCAGGCGGCGGAGGAGCGGAAGTAGCCGTGCAGTAGCAGCATCCCGCTCAGTCCAGCGTAATGCCGAGGTCGCGGATCAACGGCAGCCACACGCCGCGCTCGCGCTCCAGCAGCGCCTCGAACTCCGCGGGGCCGCCGGTCAGCGGCTCCAGCCCGATCTGCTGCATGCGGGCGCGCACGGCCCCGTCCTTCACGGAGGCGTCCAGCTCCCGCGTCAGCTGCGCCACCACCGCGTCCGGCGTCGCCTTCGGCACCACCACGCCCTGCCACGCAAAGGCCTCGAAGTTGCGAAGGTTCAGCGCGGCCTGGACGGTGGGGACGGCCGGCATGTCCTCCAGCGGCTGCGGCGAGAACACCGCCAGCGCCTTCACCCGGCCGGAGCGCAGGTACTCGGCGCCCGAGGGATAATCCAGCACCATCAGCGGCACGTTGCCGGCGATCAGGTCGTTCAGAGCCGGCGCCGCGCCACGATAGGGCACGTGGTTGAACCGCACGCCAGCTTCCCGCGCCAGCCGCTCCATCGCCAGGTGGTGCGGGGAACCGATGCCGGCCGTAGCGCAATCCACCGGCGAGGCCTTCGTCTTCTGGATCAGCTCCTGCACGTTCGCCGCAACCGGCCTCTCGCCCGTGACCAGGAAGAGCGGAAAGCGCGCCATCAGCCCCACCGGCCGGAAGTCCCGCGCGGGGTCGTAGGGCAGGCGCTTGAACAGGGCGGTGTTGAAGATCAGCGTGCCATTGTCCGCCGTCATCACCGTGTAGCCGTCGGCCGGGGCCTTGGCGGTAAACTCCGCGCCGACATTCGTGGCCCCGCCCGGGCGGTTCTCGATCACCACGGGCTGGCCAAGGCGCTGCGAGAGGGTGGCGCCGACGAGGCGGGCCAGCACGTCGGTGCCGCCGCCCGCCGCATAGGCCACCACCCAGCGCAGCGGGCGCTCCGGATAGGCGGCCAGGGCCGGCAGGGGCAGCGTCGCGGCAAGGCCGGCGCCCATCAGGGCGCGGCGGCCGAGCATCATGTCCTTCATGGTTTTCCTTCCCCGGGGCCGGGCTTTCCGCCCGGCCCATCCCGTTTCGATCAGTTGGCCGGCAGAACAGAGGCGCGGCAATCCCCAAATCCGATGGAGGCGAAGCCTTCCCGCGCGGCGCGGGCCCGCAGGATGATCTCGTCCGCATCCTCCACGAACTTCCGCGTCTCGCCGGAGGGGAGCTGCACCGGCTCCCTCCCGCCCTTCGTGGTCTCCAGAAGGCTGCCGAAGCCCTCCGCATCCGGGGCGGAAAGGGTGCCGGAGCCCAGCATGTCGCCGGGGTTCAGGTCGCACCCGTTGGAGCTGTGGTGCGCCACCATCTGCGCCACCGTCCAGTACATGTGCTTCGCGTTGGAGAGGGACAGGCGGTGCGGCGCCAGCCCCTTCTCCCGCATCGCCGGGGTGAGGATCAGCACCTCCAGCGCCAGGTCGATGGCGCCGCCCGCCTGGTCCGCTTCGTCCTGCAAGTAGGGCAGCGGGGCGGGGTCGCCCTCCGGCCGCGCGGGCTGCGCGATGCGGTACGGCTCCAGCGCCTCCGGCGTGATCACCCAGGGGGAGACGGTCGATCCGAAGTTCTTCGCCAGGAAGGGGCCGAGCGGCTGGTACTCCCAGGCCTGGATGTCGCGCGCGGACCAGTCGTTCAGCAACCCGTACCCGGCGACGTGCGACGCCGCCTTCGCCACCGGGATGGAGTCCCCGAGCGTGCTGCCCGGCCCGATCCAGACCGCCATCTCCAGCTCGTAGTCCAGCCGCTCGCAGGGGGCGAAGCGCGGCCCGTCGGCATCCGGCGCCTTGAGCTGCCCCTTCGGCCGCCGCACCGGCGTGCCGGAAACGCGCACGGAGGAGGCGCGGCCGTGATAGGCGATGGGCACGTGCTTGTAGTTCGGCAGCAAGGGATTATCCGGCCGGAACACCTTGCCAACGTTGGTTGCGTGGTGGATGCCCACGTAGAAATCGGTGTAGTCGCCGATCTTCGCCGGCAGCAGCAGCGTGCAGGCCTCCATCGGGTGCAGGTGCTGCTCCAGCGCCGCCCGGTGCTCGCTACCCTCGGCCAGGATCTCGGAGAGGCGCGCGCGCAACGCCCTGCGCGGCCCCTCCCCCAGCGCGAAGAGCGCGTTCAGCGAAGGGCTCGCCGCCGCCTCCCGCACATCCTCCGCCACCGGCGCCATGGTGAGGTCCAGCACCATGTCCCCGATCGCCACGCCCACCCGGGCGCTCCCCATGTCGAGCGGGATGAAGACGCCCAGCGGCAGGTTCTGGATCGGGAAATCCGGATGGCCGTTGGCGGTTTGCACCCAGCTCTTCAGGGCGGGGTCGTGCGTGGCGTCGGTCATTCTCTACCGCTGGTTCGGGTTGAAGTGCTTGGCGAGGGTATGGCCGTAATTCGTGTAGGCGCGCTGGAACTGCGGGGCCTCCGCCGCGAAGCGCGTCGCCTTCTGGGGCAGCCGCGTCTCGAACATGAAGGCCAGGGTGCCCTCCAGCTTGTGCGGCTTCAACTCCGCCGCGCTCGCCTTCTCGAAGGCGTCCATGTCCGGCCCGTGCGGCAGCATGCAGTTGTGCAGGCTGAATCCGCCGGGCGCGAAGCCGCCGCCGGTCTTGGCGTCGTACACGCCCTCGATCAGCCCCATGAACTCGCTCATGACGTTCATGTGGTACCAGGGCGGCCGGAAGGTGTTCTCCGCCACCAGCCAGCGGTCGGGGAAGATCACGAAGTCGATGTTCGCGGTGCCCGGCGTCTCGCTCGGCGAGGTGAGCACGGTGAAGATCGAGGGATCCGCGTGGTCGAACAGGATCGGCCCGACCGGCGAGAAGCGGCGCAGGTCGTACTTGTAGGGCGCGTAGTTGCCGTGCCACGCCACCACGTCCAGCGGCGACTGCCCGATCCTCGTGCGCCAGAGCGTGCCGCCCGACTTGACATAGAGCTGCGACGGCACCTCCCGGTCCTCATAGGCAGCGACGGGGGTGAGGAAGTCGCGCTGATTCGCCAGGCAGTTCGCGCCGATAGGCCCGCGCTCCGGCAGGGTGAAGGCGCCGCCATAGTTCTCGCACAGGTAGCCGCGCGCCGCCCCGTCCGGGACCTCCACGCGGATCTTCACGCCGCGCGGGATCACCGCGATCTCGGTCGGATGCACGTCGATCACGCCGAACTCCGTCGCGATCCGCAACCCGCCCTGCTGCGGGACGAACATCATCTCCGCGTCGGCGTTGTAGAAGTACTCGTCCCGCATGGACCGGGTGATGAGGTAGATGTGCGCGCCCATGCCGGACTGGCTGCCGGCATCGCCCGCCGTGGTGACCGTGCGGATTCCCTCCAGGAAGGAGACCTCGCCCTCCGGCAACGGCAGCGGGTCCCAGCGCATCGGCGCGAGCGGCAGTTCCACCTCCGCACAGGGCGCCGTGCGCCACAGCCCGGCATCCACCCTCTCGAAGGCGCCCCAGTGCGCCACCGTCGGCCGGATGCGGTAAAGCCAGGACCGCTCGTTCGTCGCCCGCGGCGCGGTGAAGGGCGAGCCCGAGAGCTGCTCGGCGTAGAGGCCGTAGGCGCAGCGCTGCGGCGAGTTGCGGCCGATCGGCAGGGCGCCCGGCAGGGCCTCGGTCTCAAAGCCGTTGCCGAAGCCCGGCATGTAGCCGGTCTCGTTGGTGGCGCCGGGGGCGCCCGGAGTGCCGGGCGCCAGCGGCTGCGGACGAAATGGGGCGTTCATCGGGAACTCCTCCTCTAACGATCCAGTTCGGCGGACTTCATCTCCGTGCCGTGCTCCAGCGCCTTCCACATCTCAACGTCGCGCTCGGCGGTCCATATGCGGGGATGGTCCAGGCCCTTGGCCTCGTCATAGGCGCGGGAGACGTCGAAAGGCATGCAGTGCTCGAAGATCACCCAGTGCCCGTACTTCGGCCGCATGGCCGACATCGCCTCATCGTACACCTGCTTCAGCGAGTGCCCGGCCGCCACGCCCTTCCTGGCGATGCCGAACAGGTCGGAGGTGAAGTCCGCCGTCCCCTGCAGCCCCTCTTCGATCTGATCCGGCGTGGTCAGCGAGGCCCCGCGCCCCGGGACCAGCGCCACGGGATTCAGCGCCCGGATAGCGTCCAGCGTGCCCGCCCAGTCCGCGAAATGCGCATCCCCGCAGTACGGGGTTGCCCCGTACTCCACGCAGTCGCCGGAGAAGAGCACGCGCTCCTTCGGCAGCCACACCACCGTGTCCCCGGCCGTGTGGGAACGCCCGATATGGATGATCTGCACCTCCCGCTTGCCCATCCAAAGCGTCATCTTCTTCTGGAAGGTCACGTGCGGCCAGGTCAGGCCGGGAATGCTCTCCTTGCCCCGGAACAGGCGGGGGAAGCGGCCAATCTCGCTGTCCATGTCCTGCTGCCCGCGCTCCACGATCATGTCGCGCGTGACGTCGGAGGCGATGATCTCCGCCCCCTCGTAGCCGGAGGCGCCGAGGACCCGCACGGCGTGGTAGTGCGAGAGCACCACGTGCCTCACCGGCTTGTCCGTCACCGTCCGGATGCGCGCGATCACGTCGGCCGCCATGCGCGGCGTCGCCTGCGCGTCCACCACCAGCACGCTGTCGTCGCCGATCACCACGCCGGAATTCGGGTCGCCCTCCGCGGTGTAGCCGTAGAGGCCGGGGGCGAGCTCGTCGAAGGAGATGGTCTTCTCGGCGAGGTCGTTCGTGCTGGCAAAACCGGACATGCGGATTTCCTTCTTGGCGGGGGCGTCAGGCGCGGGCTGCGAGGACCGTGTCGTGCCCCGCCGGCACGATGCCCTGCCGCGCCCGCTCCATCGCCTGGCGCAGGACGGCGGCATCGCCGATGTGGTTAGAGAGGAGCAGGATCAGCCGCGCATCCACCGCGCGGCCCTGCTCCGGCGTCAGGTCGGCGTGCAGGGCAATCAGCGCCTCGTAGAAATCATCCGGCGAGGCGATGTTGGGCTCGGTGTTCAGCATGCGGCGGCCTCCATCACTCGGGCGGTGGCACGGTCCAGGGCCGCCCGCAGCCTCACGGGATCGAACCGGCGCCAGCGCGCGCAGACATGCTGGTCCGGGCGGATGAGATAGGCGGTTCCGGGGCGCGCGTCGTAGCGGCGGGCAGCAAGGCCTTCGGCGTCCTCCTCCGGCGTCACGTTCACCACGCGCACCCCCTCTGCTACCGGCGCGGCATCGCCGAAATGCAGCAGGGTGAAGCCGCCGCCCAGCCGTTCCAGCAGCCACGCCCCATCTGCCAGCGGCGCGTCCAGCGCGGGCGCGCCGGGCACCATGGCGCCCTCGAACGCGTCCTCGTCGGGGGTGTTCAGCGGCGAACCGCGATAGGTGCTGGGAAGGGAGAGGCGGCCGCTGTTCACCAGCCGCCGCGCGAAGGCACAGTCCTTCGCCAGATCCAGCACCGCGTCGCGGAAGGCGCGGCTGGCCTCGTTCTTGGGCGTGATGAAGTCGGTGGAGCGGGTCGAGTTCAGGATGTTCTCGTCCGCCGCCGCCACCCGCTCAGCGTCGTAGCTGTCCAGCAGGGAATCGGGCGCCTCGCCGCGCAGCACCAGCGCCAGCTTCCAGGCCAGGTTCTCCGCGTCCTGCACGCCGCTATTCGCCCCGCGCGCCCCGAAGGGCGAGACGCCGTGCGCCGAATCCCCGGCGAACAGCACGCGCCCGTGCCGGAACCGCTCCATCCGCAGGCAGGAGAAAGTGTAGATACTCACCCACTCCAGCTCGAATTCCGCATCATGGCCCAGCAGGGCGCGCACGCGGGGGATCACCCGCTCCGGCGCCCGCTCCGCCACCGGATCCGCGTCCCAGCCCAGCTGGAAGTCGATCCGCCACACGCCGTCCGGCTGGCTGTGCAGCAGCACGGACTGGTTGGGATGGAAGGGCGGGTCGAACCAGAACCATCGCTCCGCCGGGAAATCCGCCTTCATCCGCACGTCGGCGATGAGGAAGCGGTCGCGGAAGCTGCGCCCCTTGCTCTCCAGCCCCATCGCGCGGCGGATCGGCGACCGCGCCCCGTCCGCCGCCACGAGGTAATCCGCGGAGAGCCGGTACTCGCCCTCCGGCGTCTCCACCGTCAGCGTCACGGCATCGGCCGATTGCGAGACGGCGGCGACCTTGTTCTCCCAGCGGATCTCGATGTTCGGCAGCGCCCGGGCGCGCTCCAGCAGGAAGCCTTCCACGTAGTATTGCTGGAGGTTGATGAAAGCGGGCCGGCGATGCCCGCCCTCCGGCAACAGGTCGAAGGAGTAGACGGGATCGTCGCGGTGGAACACGCGACCCAGGTTCCAGGTCACACCCTTCCCAACCATGGCGTCGCCGCAGCCCAGCCGGTCGAAGACCTCCAGCGTGCGCTTGGCGAAGCAGATGGCGCGGGATCCGCTGGAAAGGCTGCGGTCGTCGTCCAGCAGCAGCACGCGCTGCCCCGCCTGCGCCAGGTCGATCGCCGCCGCCAGCCCCACGGGACCTGCGCCCACCACCACCACGGGATGGCGGGGAACGGAGGCCGCGGACTGGTCAGCGGAGCGCCGGTACTCGAAGCGGAGCGCCTGGTAGTCGACGTGCAAGACCGACTCCTCCGGGTGCCGGCCACCTTGCCCATCGACGGGCGGGACCGGGATGTTATGATCATCTCGTATCATCTCATCTGAGACGTTTCAAGAGGCACGTCATCGCCCCCCGGCATCCCTCCTCCCTCCGCCTCGCGGAGTTCCTGCCCTACCGCATCTCGGTGGCGGCGGAGAGCGTCAGCCGCGCCTTCGCCGCGCGCTACGAGGCGGAGTTCGGCCTCTCCATCCCGGAATGGCGCGTCATGGCGGTGCTCGGGGAAGGCGCACCCCTCTCCACCCAGGCGGTGATCGCCGCGACGGAGATGGACCGGGTGAAGGTCAGCCGCGCCGTGATCCGCCTGGCCGACAAGGGGCTGGTCGCCCGCGCCCCGCACCCCGAGGACCAGCGCGCCCAGGTTCTGCGCCTCGCGCCGGATGGCGAGGCTCTCTACCAACGAATCGTGCCCCGGGCGCACGCCCTGCAGGCAGAACTGGCCGAGGCGCTGACGCCGGAGGAGATCCGGCTGCTCGGCGGCATGCTGGAACGGCTGCGCCGCCGCGCCTCCCGCCTGCTGGGGGAGGATGGCGAGTCGCCCTGAACGGCGCCCCTCCCACCCTGCGGGTGGGGGCGGACCGGGCGGCAGGGCGGGAACACGGCGCCGCGAATCGCCGCGACCTGAAGCCGAAGCGAATTCCAGGCGTTCTCATTTGCAATCGCTCCGACGAGAGGCCCCATGCCCGCACGGCAAGCCAAGGCCACCGGCCGATCCGACCCCGACGACCCCTTCGACCTCTGGCTGCGACGCAGCCTGCACGAGAACTGGGATGGCGCGCTGCAGGAGCGCGTGCCGGACGACCTCCTGCGCCTGTTCAGCGACGACCGGGTGGAGTGGGAGGCGATGAAGACGCGCTGGCTCGCCGCCGTGCCCCGGCAGGATCCCTAGCCCGGCTCAGTGCCGCCCGGGGGTGCGCGGCGCGCGCCGGGACGTCGCGATTCGGTCCAACATGCGCGTGGCGTAGTGGCTGGCATCGTGCAGCCGGGGCGCGCCGGAGGGCAGCTCCGCCATGCCGCCCGCCGCCGCCTCCGAGCTTTTCGCCACGAAGACGAGCATGGAGACGACCTCCTCGAAATCGATCTGCGGCAGGCGGGCGGCAATGGCCGCCACCGTCATCTCCAGGACGAGCAGGCGCACCTCGGCGTCCTCCGCCGTGTCGAAACTGGGAAGCTCGGCTTGGCTCGACACCTACAACCCCCGCGCGATCACCAACACAGCTTAAGGTAGTGCTCCGCGCCTGCGCAAGCGGAACGAGGGCGCGTCGCTCCCGCCCGTTTTTTGGCCCGGAAGCCCGGCCCAGCCTAAACTGCGCCGGGAACCGGGGACAGGCGGGAATGACGGCTCGCAGGCTGCTGCTGGAGGATGTGCTGCTGCCCACGGGCTGGGCCCGCGACGTGGTCCTCGAGATCGAGTCCGGCTGGATCCGCGCGGTCCTGCCCGGCGGCGCGGCGGAGGGCTGCGAGCGGATCCCCGGCATCGCCCTTCCCGGCCTGCCGAACCTGCACAGCCACACCTTCCAGCGCGCCATGGCCGGGTTGGCCGAGATCCGCGGCCCGGGGGAGGACAGCTTCTGGACGTGGCGGGGGGTCATGTACGGCTTCCTCGGGCGCCTCACGCCGGAGGAGGTGCAGGCCGTCGCCGCCCAGGCGATGGTGGAGATGCTGGAGGGCGGCTTCACCGCGCTGGCGGAATTCCACTACCTCCACCACGACCCCGCCGGCCGCCCCTACGCAAATCCTGCCGAGATGGGCGCCCGCGTCGCCGCGGCTGCGGCGGAGACGGGGATCGGCCTCACCCTGCTGCCCGTCCTCTACAGCCAGGGCGGCTTCGGCGCGCAGCCCGCAACGCCCGGCCAAGCCCGCTTCCTCCACGACGTGGACGGCTACGCCCGCTTGCTGGACGCGTCCGCCCGCGCGGTCGCTCCGGTGGAGGACGCTGCGCTCGGCATGGCCCCCCACTCCCTCCGCGCCGTGTCGCCGGAAGGCCTGCGCGCGATGCTGGAGATCCGGCGCGACGGCCCCGTCCACATCCACGCGGCCGAGCAGCTGCGCGAAGTGGAGGAGTGCCTCGCCTGGTCCGGCCAGCGCCCCGTCGCCTGGCTGCTCTCCAACGCCCCGGTGGACCGCCGCTGGTGCCTCGTCCACGCCACCCACATGGACCCGGCGGAGGTGGAGGGGCTGGCGCGCACCGGCGCCGTGGCCGGCCTCTGCCCGATCACCGAGGCCAATCTCGGCGACGGCGTCTTCGAGGCACCCGCCTTCCTCACCGCCGGGGGCCGCCTCGGCGTCGGCTCCGATTCGAACGTAGAGATCACCGCCCCGGGCGAGCTGCGGATGCTGGAGTACTCCCAGCGCCTCGCGCGGCGCGGCCGCAACCTCCTCGCGGCCGCCCCTGGCGCCTCCACCGGGCGCAGCCTCTACGAAGCGGCACTGGCCGGCGGCAGCGCGGCCTGCGGCCGCCGCATCGGCCGGATCGAGCCCGGCCACCGCGCCGACCTGGCAGTGCTGGACAGGTCCCACCCATCCCTCTCCCTCGCGGAAGGGGATGGCTGGCTCGACGCTCTGGTTTTCAGCGCCGGCGCTGCCGCCCTGGACAGCGTGGTGGTGGGTGGGCGCACCCTGGTTTCCGGCGGCCGCCACCACCGGCGGGAGGCGATCGCCCGGCGCTACCGCGCGGCCATGGCCGGGCTGGCCGGAAGAGCGGCCGGCTGACACGTCGTCGCGCCACCCGGCCGGCAGGGGGACGCCTCAGAGCGCCGCGTTCGTCGTCCGCAGCCGGTGCGCCAGCTCGGCCATCACCCACCAGGAAAAGTGCGGTACCTCCTCCACGGCGAAGCGGAACTTCCGCAGGTCGATCGCCGCGACCTCGCAGGCCGAGCGCGCCTCGGCCGTCACCGTGCGCGCCTCCTCGTCCAGCAGCGAGACGATGCCCAGCGCCTGCCCGGGCCCGATCGTCTCGATCACCGTCTCCCGCCGCCGCACCTCCACCTCGCCCTCGAGCAGGACGTACATGCAGCTCGGCCGGTCGCCTTCCCGGAAGATCGCATCGCCGGGCCTGAAATGCAGCACGGTCCCGAGCGATCGGGAGATCTGGCGAACGTCCAACGGCTTCTGCTGCAGTTCGAGCATCGGTGCCTCCCGTAACCCTGGCCAGTATCTTTACAGATCCGTGACAAAAGCGCGCACACATCCAGGTGATCCGCCGCGGTCCTTCCACCCTGCCGCCCGTGACGGTTTGCTGAATTCAAGCCGCCGCCGCCTGATCGCCCGAGACACCTCGGTCATGCTTCCGGCCGCGCCAGGAGCCCCGCCCGCCGGCCGCCACACGAGAACGGAGCGCGATGCCCGATACCAGCCTGCCCCCCTGCCACGGCCTGCTCTGGGCCCGCCGCCTGGACCGCCCGGAGATCCTGGACGAGGCCGCCGTGACGGCAATCCTCTCGCGGGGCGTCCCGCCCATGGAGCTGTGGCTGCATTTCGATCTCCGGGACCTCCGCGCGCACCGCTTCCTCCAGGCCCTGCCCGGCCTGCCCCCACAAGCCCGCGCCGCCCTGGACGAGCGCGCGGAGATGGCCCACCTCGACACGGAGGGCCGCGCCCTCTGGGGCACCCTGCCGGATTTCCACTACGAGGCGCTCGAGACGCCGGACCCGCTGCAGATGGGCATCCTGCACGTCGCCCTGGCGCCGGGCCTCCTCGTCACCGCCCGCCGGCACCCCCTCCGCGCGCCCCAGCTCGCCGGGGAGGAGCACGTCTCGGCCGAGACGGCCGCGCAGCAGTGGGACATCATGCTGCGCGCCATCCTGGACGGCATCGCCCGCGCCGCCGCCGCCCTCTCGCAGCGCCTGGACGGGATCGAGGACCGCCTCCTCCAGGACCGCCCCGTCGGCCGTACCGAGCTGGCGCGCGCTCGCCGCGACGTGCTGCTGCTCCACCGCCGCGTGGAGCCGGCGGCCGGGATCTACGAGGAGATCGCCGAGGCCGCCCCCGCCTGGCTCGCCCCCGCCGGGCACGACGCGGAGCGCGCGGCCGCCCGCTTCGCCTCCGCCCTCCGCACCATCGCCTCCCTGCGGGAGAGGGGACGGATCGCGCAGGACGACCTGGCCGCCCGCACGGCGGAGGGGACGAACCAGCGCCTCATGGTCCTCTCCGTCCTCACCGCCATCCTGCTGCCGCCCACCCTCGTCACCGGCTTCTTCGGGATGAACACCACGGACCTGCCCGGCACCTCCGATCCCGGCGGCTCCTGGTGGGCAATCGCGGCGATGCTCGGCGCCGCCCTCCTCGCCGTGCTCGTCCTGACCGGGCTGGGCTTCATCCGCCTCAGGCGGGGCGGCGCGCGGCGCTGACGCGCACCGGCGTGCGATCCAGTAAGCGTCACGCCTCCTTCACCGAAACGCAAAACCCGTGTCAGCACTTCGCCGTAACCCCCGCCCCGGGGTTGGCGGGGACTGCGCGTGGACGGCATCACGATCGAGGGCCTGGGCAAGGGCTTCGGCGGCACGCGCGTGCTGCGCGGGGTCTCGCTCGCCGTCGCCGCCGGGGAGTTCGTGGCCCTCCTCGGTCCCTCCGGCTGCGGCAAGTCCACCCTGCTCCGCTGCATCGCCGGCATTGAGCGACCGGATTCCGGCAGCATCCGCATCGGCGGGCGCGAGGTGACGGGGCTGCGCCCATCGGGGCGCGACGTGGCGATGGTCTTCCAGTCCTACGCCCTCTACCCGCACCTGACGGTGGAGGAGAACATCGCCGTCCCGCTCGCCATGCGTCGCCTGAGCGCGGCGCAGCGCCTGCCCTTCCTCGGCGCCCTGCTGCCCGGCACCCGCGCGGCGCAGGACACCATCACCCGCGACGTGCGCGGGGCCGCGGAGGCGTTGGGCCTCGGCGCGCTGCTCTCCCGCCGCCCCGGCCAGCTCTCCGGCGGCCAGCGCCAGCGCGTGGCGCTCGCCCGCGCCATCGTGCGCCGCCCCGCCGCTTTCCTGATGGACGAACCCCTCTCCAACCTCGACGCCAGCCTGCGCGTGCAGACGCGGCGGGAGATCGTGGCGATCCACAGATCCGCCGGCGTCGCCACCGTCTACGTCACCCACGACCAGTCGGAGGCCCTGACGATGGCGGACCGCGTGGCGGTGATGCAGGCCGGCGAGATCCTGCAGGTCGCCCCGCCCGCCGAAATCTACGCCGACCCGCAGGACCTGCGCGTCGCCACCTTCATCGGCTCCCCCCGCATCAACACGCTGCAGGCGGAAGCGGACGCCGACGGCGTGCTGCGCGTCGCCGGCCAGGCGGTCGGGATGCGCGTGGCCGGCAACGGCCCCATGACCCTCGCCCTGCGCCCGGAGGACCTGCAGCCCGCCGGCGCGGGCCTGCCCGCAGTGATGGAGGGCATGGAGTTCCTCGGCGAGAGCCTTCTCGTCCACCTCCGCCACGCCGTCCTCGGCACCCCCCTGGTCCTGCGCCTCGCCCCGGAGGACCGGGACACCCTGCCGCCGGAAGGCGAGGTCGCGCTGCGCTTCCCCCTCGGCCGCGCCCTGGTCTTCAACGGCGCGGGCAGGCGCGTGGCCGTTCACGCGCTCCTCTCGGCCCCCACCCTTGTCTGACACCGCCCTTGCCCTCCCCGCCTCGCGCCGCTCCACCGGAGAGGCGCTGGCCGGCTGGATGCTGACGGCCCCCGCCGCCGTCGCGTTCTGTCTGATGCTGCTGGCGCCGACGCTCGCCACGGTCGCGCTCGCCTTCACCGACTACGAGTTGGGCGCGCCGGCCCTGAACTGGATCGGGCTGGAGAACTTCGCGGAACTCCTGCAGGACCGCGGCTTCGCCATCGCGCTCCGCAACACGATCATCTACGTCGCCATCGTCGCGCCCGCCTCCGTCCTCGGCGGCCTCGCCCTCGCCCTGCTGATCGAGGCCGGCACGCGCGGCCGCGCCCTGTTCCGCGCCGTCTTCTTCCTGCCCGTCGTCTCTCTCCCCGTCGCCATGGCCGCCGCCTGGCAGTACCTGCTGCACCCCACCATCGGCCCGCTGAACGCCGCCCTGCGCGCGGTCGGCATCGCCGGCCCGAACTGGCTCTCCTCCTCGGACACGGTGCTGATCTCCCTCGCCGCCATCGGCGTCTGGGAGAACATCGGCTTCAACCTCGTCCTCTTCCTCGCCGGTCTCACCGCTATCCCGCGGGAGCTCTACGCCGCCGCCGAGGTGGATGGCGCCTCCCGCGCCTGGGACCGCTTCCGCCTCGTCACCTGGCCGCTTCTCGGCCCCACCACCCTCTTCGTCGTCACCATCACCATGACCCGCGCCGTGCGCGTCTTCGACAGCGTGGCGGTGCTGACTCAGGGCGGTCCGAACAAGGCCTCGGAAGTGCTGCTCTACGCGATGTACGAGGAGGGCTTCACCTACTTCCGCCTTGGCTACTCCGCAGCCATCACCCTTGTCTTCCTCGCCATCGTCCTCGCCCTGGTGTGGCTCCAGACCCGCGTGATGGAGCGGCGCATTCACTATGTCTGACCGCTCACTGCTCCGCGACCTGCCACGCCTGGCCCTGCTAACGATCCTCGGCCTGATCTTGCTGATGCCCTACATCTGGATGATCGCCGCCAGCCTGAAGCCGCTGGACGAGATCTTCCGCGCCTCCCTATCGCTCCTGCCGGAGCGCTTCTACGCCGTGGAGAACTACGGCAAGGTCTTCGCCAAGGTCCCGGTCTGGCGTTACCTCTGGAACGGCGTCGTCGTCTGCGGCGGCATCCTCTTCTTCCAGCTGCTCTTCGCCGTGCCGGCCGGCTACGCGCTCGCCAAGCTGCGCTTCCCCGGCAGCGGCCTCGCCTTCGGCGCCGTGATGCTCGGCCTCCTCGTGCCCTACCACGTGCCCGCGCTGCCGCTCTACGTCGGCTTCAGCCAACTCGGCCTGCTGAACAGCTACACGGCCCTGATCGCCCCCGCGACAATCTCCGTCTTCGCCATCTTCCTCTTCCGCCAGTTCTTCAAGTCGCTGCCGGACGACCTGATCCACGCCGCCCGCATGGACGGGCTGGGCGAGGCGGAGATCGTCTGGCGCATCGTCCTGCCCAACGCCTGGCCCGCCGCCACGGCCTTCGCCATCTTCTCCGTCGTCGCCCACTGGAACGACCTGTTCTGGCCGCTGATCGTCGTGAGCGGCACGGGCTACGCCACCCCCGCCCTCGGCGTCCTCTACTTCCGCTCGGACGAAGCCGGCGACGATTTCGGCTCCCTCATGGCGGCCGCGGTGCTGATGACCGCACCCCTCGTCCTCGCCTTCCTGCTGGCCCAGCGCCGCTTCATCGAAGGCATCGCAACCACCGGCCTCAAGGGATGAGGCCGGACATGGAGACATCTATGACCATCGCGACCACCCGCCGCGCGGCGCTCGCCACGCCCGCCGCCATGCTCTTCATGCCGCGCGTCCTGCGCGCGCAGGCGGGGACGGAGATCACCGTCCACTACGCCCAGCCCTTCATCTACAAGGAGGCCTACGACGCCATCCTCGCCGCCTTCGCGCGGCGCGAACCGAACATCAAGGTGACCTACGTCACCACCCCCAACTACGAGGAGGGCGCGCAGCTCATCCTGCGCCAGTCCGCCACCAACCAGCTGCCGGACCTCTCCTACCAGGGTTTCAACCGCCTCCGCGTCTTCGCCGAGCGCGGCATCGCCCAAGACCTGACGCCGCTGCTGCGCGCCGAGGCCGCCGACCCCGCCACCATCGGCTACACGCCGAACCTCCTGGCACTCGGCCATTTCGGCGGCTTCCAGTCCGGCCTCGCCTTCGCCGCCTCCAACCCCGTCTCCTACTACAACGCCGACCTCGTCCGCCGCGCCGGCGGCGACCCCGACAACTTCCCGACCAGCTGGGACGACGTGCTCCAGCTCGCCGGCCGGATCGATCGCCTGGGCGACGGCACGGAGGGCATGTGGTTCACCTGGAACGGCGATGACTGGATGTTCTCCGCCCTCCTATTCGGGCATGGCGGCCGGATGCTGACGGAGGATGAGCGCGACGTCGGCTTCGCCGGCCCCGAGGGCCTGGGCGCGCTCCGCCTGATCGACCGCATGGTGAAGGAGGGCGGCATGCCCAACCTCTCCGCCACCGCGGCGCGGCAGGCCTTCACCGCCGGCAAGCTCGGCATGATCTTCCAGACCACGGCGCTAGTCCGTGGCATGAAGGAAGGCGCGGGCAACAACTTCGTCCTCCGCACCACCGGCATGCCCGTGATCGACCCGGCCAAGGGCCGCCTGCCCACCGGCGGCGCCGCGGGCATGCTCACCGCCAAGGACCCCGCGAAGCGCGACGCCGCCTGGAAGTTCCTGCGCTTCTCCACGGGCGCCGAAGGTCAGGCGCTGATGGTCCGCAACACCGGCTATCTGCCCTGCAACCAGATCGCGATCGACAACCCGCAGTACCTCGGCGCCTTCTACCGCGAGAACCCGCTCTTCCTGGCCGCCGTGAAGCAGATCCCGATCTCCATTCCCTGGTACGCCTTCCCCGGCACCAACTCCGTGCGCGTGACCCAGACGATGGTGGACAACATCGCCCGCATCGTCGAAGGCCGCGCCACGCCGGAGGAGGTGCAGCGCGACATGGCCGCTGAGGTGCGCCGCCTGCTGCCGCGCCGCTCCTGAACCCGATCCGGGGCCGGCCACCCGCCGGCCCCGTCCCCCCTCACAAGGACGGCCCCCATGACCTTCCGCCTCGCCCAGATCAGCGACACCCACCTGTCCGACCGCGTGCCCGGCTTTCGCGCGAACTACGACCTGCTGGCCGGGCACCTGCGGGACATGCGGCCGGACCTCGTGATCAACACCGGCGACATCTCGCTGGACGGCGCCGACCGTGCCGAGGACCTCGCCCTCGCCCGCGAGGCCCACAACGAGCTGGGCCTGGACTGGCTCGCCGTGCCGGGCAACCACGACATCGGCGACGACCCCCTCCCCGGCTGCCGCCAGCCCGCGAGCGCGGAGCGCCTGGCCCGCTGGCGCGCCCAGCTCGGCCCCGACACCTTCGTGCGCGACATCCCGGGCTGGCGCCTGATCGGCCTTGACACCCAGATCACCTCCACGAACCTGCCGGAGGCCGAGGAGCAGATGGAGATGCTGGTGGAGGCCCTGCACGGCACCGCCGGCCGCGCCGTCGCCGTCTTCATGCACAAGCCCTTCTGCCAGGAGCGGATGGACGAGACGGACAGCACCTACTGGTGCATCCAGCCCCGCCCGCGCCACCGGCTGGTAGACCTGCTGCTGCCGCAGCGCCCCGCCTTCATCGCCAGCGGCCACGTCCACCAGTGGCGCGACCGCGGCGTCAGCGAGGGCCTGCGCCAGATCTGGGCCCCCTCCGCCGCCTTCATCGTAGGCGACGCCTACCAGGAGACGGTGGGCGAGAAGTCGGTCGGCTTCGTGGAGCACCTCCTCCATCCCGACGGCAGCTTCGAGACCCGCATGATCCCCCTGCCCGGCCTCGTCCGCCACGACATCGGCGAGATGCCGGAGATCTACGGCCCGCAGAAGCGCCTCGCCGCCTGAGGCGACGAGGCGCGGCCGCTCAGTCCGCGTAAACGCCCGCGGCCTGGATGATGGGCCGCCACCGCGCCACCTCCGCCGCGAGGTGGCGCCGGTGCGCCGCCGGCGTCGCCTGCTCCTGGGACGCCACCTCCGTCACCAGCTCCGCGAAGCGCGCCCGCAGCCGCTCCTCCCGCAGCGCCGCGCGGATCGCGACGGAGAGCCGCTCCACCACCGGCTCCGGCGTGCCGGCCGGCGCGTAGAGCCCGTGCCAGGTGCTCATCGCGATGGAGGGCTCCCCCGCCTCGGCCGTGGTCGGCAGGTTCAGCCCCTCCACGCGCCGGTCGAGCGTGACGGCGTAGCTCCGGATCCGGTTGTCCCGGATGAAGGGTGTGGTGTTCGTCGCCTGGTCGCAGAACACGTCGATGCGGCCCGCCATCATCTCCGTCAGAACGGGCGCCGACCCGCGGAAGGCCACGGTGGTGAGGTTCGTTTTCGCGGCGTACTGCATTAGCACGCCGCAGAGGTGGTTCGCGCCGCCCACCCCGGCATGGGCAAGGTTCAGCTTGTCCCCCTGCCGCTTGATCTCCGCCATCAGCCCTGCAAGGTCGTTCGCCGGGAAGTCCGGGCGCGCCACGATCGTCATGGCGGCGTCGGAGACGAGCCCGAGCGGCGCGAAGGACGTCTCCACGTTGTACGGCAGGTTCCGGTACAGCGTGGCGGAGGTCGCGTGGCCGATGTGATGCGCCAGGATCGTGTACCCATCCGGCCGGGCGTTCGCGACGCGCCCCGCGGCGATGGTGCCGCCCGCCCCCGTCACGTTCTCCACCACCACGGGCTGGCCGAGCTCCTTCGACATGCCCTCGGCGACGAGGCGGTTGATCACGTCCGTCGGCCCGCCCGCCGCGAAGGGGACGATGACCGTGATGGCGCGGTTCGGGAAGGCCTGCGCCAGGGCCGGGCCCGGCGCGGCAAGCCCGCCCGCCCCCATGAGGGCCAGGGCGGCGGCCAGCACGGGCCGCCGGGAAGTCTTGGACATGCTTTCCTCCGTTTCCTTGTCGCAAGCATCCTGCGCCAGCCCGGGCGCGCCTGTCAGCCCCGGCGCGCCCGGGCGCGCCCGTCAATTCCAGCGCGCCCAGCGGCGGATCACGTGGCGGCGGGGCTGTTGGCGCCCTCGATCGCGGCGATCACCGCCCGCGTCACCGTTTCCGTGTCCGCCGTGCCACCCAGATCCGCCGTCAGCACGCCGTCGGCGCAGACGCGCTCCACCGCCGCCATCAGCGCCTTCGCCGCGTCGGGCTCCCCCAGCTGCTCCAGCATCATCGCCCCGGTCCAGAAGGTGGCGACGGGGTTGGCCACGCCCTTCCCCATGATGTCGAAGGCCGAGCCGTGGATTGGCTCGAACATGGAGGGCGCCCGGCGCGACGGGTCGAGGTTCGCCGTCGGCGCCACCCCCAGCGAGCCCGCGACGGCGCCGGCCAGGTCGGAAAGGATGTCCGCGTGCAGGTTCGTCGCCACCACCGTGTCAATGCTGGCGGGCTTGCGGACCATCCGGGCCGCCATGGCGTCCACCAGCTCCTTCTCCCAGGTCACGTCCGGGTAGTCGCGCGCCACCAGCGCCGCGATGTCGTCCCACATCACCATGCCGTGGCGCTGCGCGTTGGACTTCGTCACCACCGTCAGCAGCTTCCGCGGGCGGGCGCGCGCGATGTCGAAGGCCACGCGCATGATCCGCTCCACGCCCGCGCGGGTGAAGATGGCCGTCTCCGTCGCCACCTCCTCCGGGTGCCCGCGATGGGCCCGCCCGCCATGGCCGGCATACTCGCCCTCGGAGTTCTCCCGCACGATCACCCAGTCAATGTCACCCGGCTCCACCGCGCGCAGCGGGCTCGTCAGCCCCGGCAGCACGCGCGTGGGGCGGATGTTGGCGTACTGGTCGAAGCCCTGGCAGATTTTCAGCCGCAGCCCCCAGAGCGTGATGCTGTCCGGCAGGTCAGGGTCGCCCACCGCGCCGAAGTAGATGGCGTCGAAGCCCTTGAGGGTCTCGAGCCCGTCCTCCGGCATCATCTCGCCCCTCTCGCGGTAGTAGTCGCTGCCCCAGGGCAGCGTCTCCACCTCCAGCGCAAAGCCGCCGTCGCGCCTGGCCAGCGCCTCCAGCACCCGCAACCCGGCGGGAATGACCTCCTTGCCGATCCCATCCGCGGGGATGGCGGCGATCCGGTGCACGCGCTTGCTCACATCGAAACCCTTCGCTGTTGGAATATGCGGCGCCGGCTGGCATCCAGCGCCCGATGAATCAGGACCCGTTGAAGAACGAAGGGGCCACCCGCCCCAGCCTCGCCGAATCCGCCTACCGCGCCCTGCGGACCCGGCTGCTCGACATGTCCCTCGCCCCCGGGGACGAGGCGACGGAGGGCGAGCTCGCCACCGGCCTCGGCATGAGCCGCACGCCGGTGCACGAGGCCGTGCTGCGCCTGCAATCCGAGGGCTTCCTCGCCGTGCGCCCCCGCCGCGGCCTGCGCGTGCTGCCCATCGACCCGGCCGGCATGGCCGAGACCTACGAGGTGCTGATCGCGCTGGAGGGCGCCGCCGCCGCGCGCCTCGCCGCCAATCCCAATCGCGGCGCCTCCGCCGCCATGGCCCACGCCACGGAGTCCATGCGCGCCGCCCTCTCCGCCGGCGACCGCCGGGCCTGGGCCGCGGCCGACGATGCCTTCCACCGCGCCCTCCTGCAGGGCTGCGGCAATGCCCGCCTCGCCCGCCTGGCGCAGGAGGCGGCGGACCTCGCCCAGCGCGCCCGCCTCGCCACCGCCGCCTTGCGCCCCGAGCCCGCGACCTCCGCCGACGAGCACGCCCGCATCCTCGCCGCGCTGAAGGCCGCCGATCCCGAGGCCGCGCGCGCCGCGGTTTCCGCGCACCGGCAGCGCGCCAGCGCGGAGATCCTGCGCACGCTCACCCTGCCCCTGATGCGCCTTGGCGGCTCCTGACGGCACGGCCCGTCCTCCCGCGCCTCTTCTTCCATACCACCATCCATACCACAAGCCCCTTGCCGCTCCTGCGCCCGCCGCCATGATGCGCGCCGCCGGGGAGGACCGACTTTGACCGACTGGAACGACAGCACCGCCCGTGCGGCCCTCCGCCGCCTCTTCGACGCCGCGGTGCGCAGCGCCGATCCCCGTGCCATTCTGAAGGACTTCCTGCCGGAGAGGCCGAGGGGCCGTGTGGTGGTGGTCGGTGCCGGCAAGTCCGCCGCCGTCATGGCCGCCGCGCTGGAGGATGCCTGGCCCGAAGTCCCGATGGGCGGCCTCGTCGTGACCCGCTACGGTCACGCCTACCCCACCCGACACATCGAGGTGCTGGAAGCCTCCCACCCCGTGCCCGACGCCGCCGGCGAGGCCGCGGCCCGCCGCATCCTCGAAACAGTCCAGGGCCTGACGGAGGACGACCTCGTCCTCGCCCTCATCTCCGGCGGCGGCTCCGCCCTCATGCCCCTCGCCGCCCCCGGCCTGACGCTCGCGGACAAGCAGGCGGTGAACCGCGCCCTCCTGGCCTGCGGCGCCACGATCAACGAGATGAATGTCGTCCGCCGCCACCTCTCCGCGATCAAGGGCGGCCGACTGGCGGCAGCCGCCCATCCGGCCCGCCTCGTCACCCTCGCCATCTCCGACGTGCCGGGCGACGACCCCGCCGCCATCGCCTCCGGCCCCACCGTGCCGGATCCCAGCACCTTCGAGGACGCGCGTCGGATCGTGGCCCGCTACGGCATCGAGCTGCCCGCCCCCGTCCGCGCGCACCTGGAAGCGGCGGCGGAGGAAACCCCGAAGCCCGGCGACCCGCGCCTCACCCACGCCGAATATCGCCTGATCGCCACCCCCCTCATGGCCCTCCAGGCCGCCGCCGGTGAGGCGGAGGCGATGGGCCTCATCCCCCTCATCCTCGGCGACGCGCTGGAGGGCGAGGCGCGCGAGGTCGGCACCCTCCTCGCCGGCATCGCCCGCTCCGTGGCCGCCCACGGCCACCCCGTCCCCCGCCCGGCCGTCCTGCTCTCTGGCGGCGAGACCACCGTTACCCTCGGCGGCGCCAAGGGCGCGGGCGGGCGGAACAGCGAGTGCCTTCTCGGCCTCGCCGCCTCCCTCGCCGGCCATCCCGGCATCTGGGCCCTGATGGGCGACACGGACGGCATCGACGGCGCCATGGACAGCGCCGGCGCCCTCATCACGCCCGACACCCTGGCCCGTAGCCGCACCTCCGGGACGGACCCGATCGCCGCGCTACATGCTCACCGCAGCCAGGACGTGTTCCAGGCGTTGGGCGACCTGATCACGACCGGACCGACCCTGACCAACGTCAACGACTTCCGGGCCATCATCATAGCTTAATAAATATAAGTCCTAAGCCCCTAGCATATGTAACTTACGGCGCCTAACTTGGCGCCATGCGCGACAAGCTTCTCGAAGACCTTCTCGCCCGTCGTGGGGCCGTGACCCGGATCGCCACCGGGCTCGGCATCTCGACGGCCGCCGTCTCCCAGTGGCGCCGCGTGCCGCCGGAGCGGGTGGAGGAGGTGGCGCGGATCATGGAGGTCCCGCCCGAGACCCTTCGCCGCCCCCTCTTCGAAAAGTCTGGCTTCGAGCAGACAGGAGGCCCCCGCTTGGCCAGCCGCATCCCGATCCGCCGCCGCCGCCGCACGAAGATGATCGCCACCCTCGGCCCGGCCAGCGCCGACCCGCAGGTCATCGAGCGCCTGTTCCGCGCCGGCGCGGACGTCTTCCGCCTCAACTTCTCCCACGGTTCCCACGAGGACCACGCGGCCCGCATCGCGACCATCCGCGAGATCGAGCGCCGCACCGGCCGCCCCATCGGCATCCTGGCGGACGTGCAGGGCCCGAAGCTCCGCGTCGGCAAGTTTGGCGGCGGCCGCGTCCAGCTCCAGCAGGGCCAGCCCTTCCGCCTGGATCTCTCCCCCGTCCCCGGCGACGTGCGCCGCGTGCAGCTTCCCCACCCCGAGATCATCTCGGCCGCCCGCATCGGCACCTCCCTGCTGCTGGATGACGGCAAGCTCCGCCTCGGCGTCGTCCGGCAGCGGGACGACCACCTGGAGACGGAAGTGCTCGTCGGCGGCGCCCTGTCCGACCGCAAGGGCGTGAACGTGCCGGACGTCGTGCTGCCCATCCCCGCCCTGACCGTGAAGGACCGCGCCGACCTCGACTTCGTGCTTGAGCAGGGCGTGGAGTTCATCGGCCTCTCCTTCGTCCAGCGCCCGGAGGACGTGGCGGAGGCGAAGGCCATCGCGAACGGCCGCGCCTGGATCATGGTGAAGATGGAGAAGCCCCAGGCGGTGGAGCGGATGGACGACATCCTCGACCTCGCCGACGCCGTGATGGTCGCCCGCGGCGACCTCGGCGTGGAGTGCCCGCCGGAGGAGGTGCCGCTGATCCAGAAGCGCATCGTCCGCGCCGCCCGCACCCGCGGCCTGCCCGTCGTGGTCGCCACCCAGATGCTGGAGAGCATGATCTCCGCCCCCACCCCGACCCGCGCGGAGGCCTCCGACGTGGCCACCGCCGTGTTCGACGGCGCCGACGCCGTGATGCTCTCCGCCGAGACTGCCGCCGGCAGCTACCCCTACGAGGCGGTGAACATCATGGACCGCATCGTCGCCCGCACGGAGCAGGACCCGGGCTGGCGCGCCATCACCGACAACAACCGCCCGGAGCCGCGCCACACCTCCTCGGACGCCATCGCAGCCGCCGCCCGCCAGGTGGCCAGCACGATTGAGGCGGAGGCGATCGGCGCCTTCACCTCCACCGGCTCCACCGTGCTGCGCGTAGCGCGCGAGCGCCCGGCGGCCCCCATCATCGGCATGACCGCGAACGAGAGTACGGCGCGCCGCCTCGCCCTCGTCTGGGGCGTCCACCCCGTGCTGAGCAAGGAGCCGGCGAGCATGACGGACATGGTCGCCAAGGGGCTGCGCGCCGCCGCCGCCGAGGGCTTCGCGACCACCGGCGACGAGGTGGTGGTGGTGGCCGGCGTCCCCTTCGGCACCCCGGGCACCACCAACGCGCTCCGCGTGGCGATCGTCGAGTAACCGCCCCTCATCCTCGGACCCCATTCACAGACCGGCCGGCCCGCCCGAGAATGGCGGCCCGGCACCCGGAAGACCAATTGGGACCACCCGCTGGGACCACCCGCCGGAGATGAGGACGACGATGAAGCGCACCACCATGGCCGCCCTCGCGGCCGCCGGCCTGACAGTCGCCGCCGCGCCCGCGCAGGCGCAGCGCAACGGCCTCTACGAGGTGAGCGGGGTCAGCGCCGAGGGCACCACCTACAGCGGCACCATGCTCATGCAGCAGGTCGGGCTCGCCTCCTGGCGGATCGCCTGGCAGGTGGGCGAGGCCCGGTTCGAGGGCTACGGCATGTCCGCCGGCCCGAGCTTCGCCATCGGCTTCACCGTGGGCCAGCGGCCGGGCGTGGCCATATACCAGCGCGCCGACGACGGCAGCCTCAACGGCCAGTGGACCATCGTCGGCAGCAACGGCATCGGCACGGAAACGCTGACACCGCGCGACCGCCCTGCCGGACAGCCCGCCGCGCCGCGCGCGCCCGCGGCCCAGGGCCCGGCTGTACCTGCCCCGGCTACCCCCACCCCGGCTGCACCCACCCCCGCTGATCCGGCGCCCCCGGCCGCTCCCGCCACGCCGCGCTAGCCCCGCGGAGCCGGCGCGCGCCGTGCCGGCCGCGCTCCTCCCCCTCGCCGTCGCGGCGCTCGGATGGGCGGTTCTGCTCGCGGCGGGGACACGGGCCGGACTTGCCGCCTATCCGCTGGCGCCGCTGCTCTACCTCCTGCCCTGGATCGGTCTCGGGACCGCGCCGGCGCGGAGGGCCGTCATCGCCGCGCTCCTCGTCACGGCGCTCTTCCTCTTCGTCATGCCGGGCGTCATGCCGGTGGGGTTCATCATCGGAACGGCCCTCATCTGGGCGGCGTCAGCCGGGCTGGACTGGCTCTGGACCGCGCCGCCCTCGGATCCCGCCTTCTGGGGATTTGCCGTCGCCGGGCTCTGGTTCGGGCCCGCGGTCGCGCTCGCCGGCGGCCTCCTCGCCCATCTCACCCATGTCGTGCGCGGCTGGGCTGAGCGGGCCCCGTCCCGTGCCCCCCGCGGAACCGCCGCCGGCGGTGCCCTGGCCGCCCTCGCCGCGACCTACGCCATCACCTTCCACCTGGGCGGCGGGCTGGGGGCGCCCCTGCCCTTCCTCGTCCTGCTCCTCGGGTTCGCCCCGCACGCTCTTCTGACCCGGCGCGCCGGAACGCCCGGCGCACTCCGCCTGCTGCTCGTCGCCGCGCTCGTCGTCGCGCTGCCACTTCTGCTGCTCGCCTGGGAACCGTCGCCGCCCCCGATCGAGTTCGGGCGCGGGCTGTCCACCTGACCGGCGCGGCCGGTCCTGACCGGTGGTGCCCGGCCGCACCTTCAGCCCGCCAGGAACACCCGCCCGAGCCCCACCAGCAACGCCCCCGCAGCCCCCAGCACCGTGATCCAGAGCAGCAGCCGCACCGCCCGCAGCCGCGTGGCGCCCCGCCTCTCCTCCTCGGTCCAGAGCTCCTTTGGCGCCTGGGTGTCCCACGGCGCCTCGTCAATGTCGCCGAAGCGGTCCAGCGCGGCCTCGCGCCGCTCCCCGGCACCCCTCTTCCGGAAAGGGTTGTCCTGGATGGGATGCCGCTGCACGCGCCCTGACCTCCTGCTCAACTCCTGCAGACCGCATTCTCCGTATCCGCGAAGGGCGCACAATGCCCCCCGGCCAAGGGGTGTGGCCCATCCCCGGAGACGGAGAGCGGACAACCGGAAGCCCCGGTGATGTCGCCGCCGGGGACCGGGATGCCCCTCAGGCGGCCCCGCCCCTCTCCCGCGCCAGCAGCGCCGCCTTGCGCGCCAGGCCCCAGCGGTAGCCGCGCAGCGTCCCGTCCCGCCCGACCACGCGGTGGCAGGGCACGGCCAGCGCCACGCCGTTCCCGGCGCAGGCCCGCGCCACCGCCCGCGCCCCGCGCGGCAGGCCGAGCGATCCCGCGAGCGCCGCGTAATCCGTCGTCTCCCCAACGGGAATGGTCCGCAGCGCCTCCCAGACGCGCCGCTGAAAGGCAGTGCCGCGCAGGTCCAGCGGCAGGTCCAGCGCGCCGTGCGGCTCCTCCACCCAGCCCAGCACCCGCGCCACCGCCGCCCGCCCCCCCTCGTCCGCCGGCTCGATCCGGGCCTGCGGGAACCGCGCCGCGAGCGAGGCCCGCAACGCCGCCTCGTCCTCGCCCAGCTCGATGGCGCAGACCCCGCGCGCGGTCATCCCCACCATCACCAGCCCCAGAGGCCCGGTACCGAAGGCCACCCGGATCACCTCTCCCGCGCCGCCGCGCCGCGCCGCGCCCGGGGTCATGCCGAGCATCCGCGCCCCGTCCTCATATACCCGGCTCTCGCTGCCGATCCCCGCCTCCGCCACCGCGTCCGCCACGCGCCCGCCGCAGGCCAGCGCCTCGCCCAGGCGCCGGGCCCGCAGCGCCGCCGCGAAGGCGTGCGGCGTAACCCCCGCCACGTCCCGGAACAGGCGCAGGAAATGGTGGCGCGCGTAGCCGGCCCTCCCCGCGAGGGCCACGAGGGACGGCACCGCCTCCCCGGCCTCCACCGCCGCCTCGATCGCCGCGCAGGCCCCGCGCACGGCCGCCGCGTGGATCGCCGCCCGCTCCCCCGCGGGGTCGCAGCGCAGGCAGGGCCGGAACCCCTCCCCTCCCGCTTCAGCGACGCTGGAGAAGAACCGCGCGTGCCGCCGCAGCGGCGTCCGGGCCGGACAGCCGAACCGGCAGACCACCCCCTGGGTGGTCACGCCGTAGAAGCGGCCGGGCAAGGGCTCCCGCCGCAGCAGCGCTTGCCACAGCGCCTCGTCCCCGAGCGGATCGCGGGAGGGACCGGGGCGGATGCCGGGGATGGAATCGGGTGTGTCGCGCATGCCGCATTCTCCCCCACCAGCCCCTGCCCGAGCCATCCGGCCGTTGCGGCGGTATACCCTCTTGAATAGCCCCCTGGGTGCCCGCCGCTCCGGACCGCAACGGCCCTTAAGTCGCGTCGCCCTGCGCCCGCCGCGCCAGTTCCCGCCGCCGCCCCGCCCCGCCCGGCAGGCGCGGGTTGATCCGCAGCGCCGCGTCGAGGCTCCGCAGCGCCCCGGCCAGGTCGCCCGCCTCCTCCTGTATGTCCGAGAGGGCGAGCAGCGCCCCGAAGTGCCGCGGCTCCAGCCGCAGCGCCTCCCGCAGGTCGGACGCCGCCGCCCCGCGCTCCCCGGCGGCGGCCTGGGCCCTCGCGCGCAGGATCCAGGATTCCGGGAAGTCCGGCTGCAGCGTGATGGCCGCGTCCAGGTCCTCCACCGCCTCCCCGGGCTGGTTCGCCTCCATCGCCCGCAGCCCCTTCCGCAGAAGAAGCCCCACCGCAGGCGATCCGCCCTCGGCCCAGAGCGCCTGGATGCGCGCCTGCAGGGGCGCCGCCGTCTCCTCGCTCGGCGCCTGCGGCAGGGCGTCCAGCAGCCGGTTCAGCTCCGCCCGCCGGGCCTCCGCCGCGCCGGGCTTCGGCAGGGGCACCGCCAGCGGCGGCACCGCCGGCCCCATCCCCGCCCCGCCGCCCGGCACGGGCAGCACCTGCGCCGAAGCCCCCGCCGAGAGCAGCAGCCCCGCCATCACAGCCCAGCGCCTCATCCGCCCTCTCCCGAGGTGATTACGCCGCCCAGATGGGGTCGGCCGCCCGACCGCGCCAAGCCCGGCGCGGCCAGACGGTGGCGTCCCCATTGCGGCAACCCCTATGCGGCAACTCCAGCGTCGCGCCCGGCCTCAGGCGGCCGAGGGCGCCCCCGACGTCGCCGGCTCCGGCCGCCGCAGCCCTGCCACCGCCGCCGGCGCCGGCCCCCCGGCCATCCAGTCCAGCAGCTCCACCGTGTGCGCCACCGGCATCCCGCCCCCGAGCTGCGTCAGGCACCCGATATTGCCCGACGCGACGAGATCCGCCCCCGTCGCCTCCAGATGCCCCAGCTTGCGCTCCCGCAGCCGCCCCGCGATCTCCGGCTGCAGGATGTTGTAGGTGCCCGCGCTGCCGCAGCAGAGATGCGCCTCCGACGGCACCCGCACGTCGAACCCCGCCCGCTCCAGCAACGCCTTCGGCACGCCCGTGATCCGCTGCCCGTGCTGGAGCGAGCAGGCGGCGTGATAGGCCACCGCGATCCCCGGCCTCTCCCGCACCGGCGCGTAACGGAAAGCCTCCAGCACCTCGGACACGTCCTTCGCCAGCTCCGCCACCAGCGCCGCCCTGTCCCGCAGCCCCGGCTCGGCCTCCCGGAACATGTGGCCGTAATCCTTCACCGCGGTGCCGCAGCCCGAGGCGTTCACCACGATCGCGTCCAGCCCCTCCCCGCGCGCCTCGGCCGCCCAGGCCTCGATGTTGCGCCGCGCCTGGGTGTGGGAGGAGCCCTGCTTCCCCATGTGATGGGTCAGCGCGCCGCAGCAGCCCTGCCCCGCCGTCACCACCACCTCGATCCCCATCCGCGTCAGCAGCCGGATCGTCGCCTCGTTGATGGAGGGCGCGAGCACCGTCTGCGCGCAGCCCGTCAGCAGCGCCACCCGCCCGCGCCGCGGCCCCTGCGCGCGGTGCACGGTGGGCTTCGCGGAATCCCCGGGCTCCGGCACCGCCTCCGGCGCCAGGTCCAGCATCGCCCGCAGCCGCTTCGCGGTCATGGAAGCCCCCCCGAACAGCCCCCGTAGCGGCCGCGCCAGCCGCGCCCCCGCCAGCGCCGCCCGGAACAGCCGCGGGCGCGGCAGCACCAGCGACAGCACGGCGCGGATCGCCCGCTCCATCGGCGGGCGGCGATAGGTCTTCTCGATATGGCTGCGCGCGTGATCCACCAGGTGCATGTAGTTCACGCCGCTTGGGCAGGTCGTCATGCAGGAGAGGCAGGAGAGGCAGCGGTCCACGTGCCGCACCTCCTCCTCCCGCGCCGCGCGGCCGGATTCCAGCATGTCCTTGATGAGGTAGATGCGCCCGCGCGGGCTATCCAACTCGTCCCCCAGCAGCACGAAGGTGGGGCAGGTCGCCGTGCAGAACCCGCAATGCACGCAGGTTCGCAGGATCTGATTGGACTCGCGGATGTCCGGATCCGCCAGCTGCGCCGCCGTGAACTCCGTCCTCATGCGCTTCCCCGCCCGACAAAAGGTTACAGGCGCAACCGGCGCCTCGCGCGTTCCGTTCTTCCCCACACTAGAACAGGGCGGCGCCCGCCCCCAAATGCGCCGGCCCCGCAGCGGCCAGCTCCAGGAAACCAGGAACAGCACATAGGCATGATAACGCTATCCGTTCAGCACGCCCGCCCTCTGCGCCCGGACGAGGCGCGCCTCGGGCCCGACGAGGCCCGGCGCCAGGCCGCGCTGCTGGAGGTGCCCTCCCGGGCCGGGCAGCGCTACCCCGGCGATGGCGGCCGCATCCTGCCGGCGGGCGGCGGGGTGGGCCTGCGCCACGCCGGCCGGCAGGCCCCCTGGCGGTCGGAGGACCGCTGAGCGCTCCCCGTTCCCGCTACCCCGCGCCCCGCTACCCCGCAAACGGGTCGCTGACGGTGATGGTGTCGTCCCGCTCCGGGCTGGTGGAGAGCAGCGTCACCGGCGCCTCCACCAGCTCCTCGATCCGGCGCACGTACTTGATCGCCTGCGCCGGCAGCTCCCCCCAGCTCCGCGCGCCGCGCGTGGAGCCGGACCAGCCCTCGATCGTCTCGTAGACCGGCTTCGCCGCCGCCTGCGCCGCCATCGCGGCCGGCAGGCGGCGCACGCGCTCGCCGTCGATCTCGTAGCCCGTGCAGATCTTCAGCTCCGGCAGCCCGTCCAGCACGTCGAGCTTCGTCAGCACCAGCCCCTGCACGCCACCCACCTTCACGGCCTGGCGCACGAGGCAGGCGTCGAACCAGCCGCAGCGACGCGGGCGGCCGGTCACGGTGCCGAACTCGTGCCCGCGCTCGCCCAGCAGCTTGCCCGTGTCGTCGAACAGCTCCGTCGGGAACGGCCCGGACCCGACGCGGGTGGTGTAGGCCTTCGCGATCCCCAGCACGTTGCCGATCGCGTGCGGCCCGACCCCCGACCCCGCCGCCGCGTTGCCCGCCACGGTGTTGGAGGATGTGACGTAGGGGAAGGTCCCGTGGTCCACGTCCAGCATCACGGCCTGCGCGCCCTCGAACAGCACGCGCTTGCCCTCGGCGCGGGCCGTGTCCAGCCGCTCCCACACCGCCTCCATGAAGGGCAGCAGCTTCGGCGCCCAGCCCTGGATCTTCTCCATCAACTCGGCCTTCTCGAACTCCGGGGCCCCGAGCCCGCGCAGCAGCGAGTTGTGGTGCAGCAGCAGCTCGTCCAGCTTTTTCGAGAGCGTGTCGGGCTCCGCCAGGTCGCAGAGGCGGATGGAGCGCCGCCCCACCTTGTCCTCATAGGCCGGCCCGATGCCGCGCCCGGTCGTGCCGATCTTGTCGCCCCCGCGCGCCGCCTCGCGCGCCTTGTCCAGCGCGGGGTGCAGCGGCAGGATCAGCGGCGTGTTCTCCGCGATCCGCAGGTTCTCCGGCGTCACGCTCAGCCCCTGCGCCGTCACCTTCGCGATCTCGGAAAGCAGCGCGTCCGGATCCAGCACCACGCCGTTGCCGATGATCCCGAGCTTCCCGCGCACCACGCCGGAGGGCAGCAGGCTCAGCTTGTAGGTCTGGTTCCCCACCACCAGCGTGTGGCCCGCGTTATGGCCGCCCTGGAAGCGCACCACGATGTCGGCGCGGCTGGCGAGCCAGTCCACCACCTTGCCCTTGCCCTCGTCACCCCACTGGGCGCCGATGATGGCGACATTGGCCATGCCGTTATTCCTTCTCCAGCGCCGCGGGCGCATCGCCGCGCAGCTCGTGCGTGCACCCCAGCGCACGCGCATCGTCGGCGGCCGAGAGCGCGGCCACCGTCACCCAACCCTTGCCCCGCAGCGCCGCGGCCACCGCGGGATCATGCCCTTCCGGTAGGAAGACCCGGTCCGCCGCCGGCGCCACCGGCGCCGCCCGCAGCGCCGCGTCCGGGTAGAGGCTCAGCCCCGTCGCCGGCTCCTCGCCGCTCGTGTAGCGCCCGCCGCGCCCCAGCTCCCCCGTGCGCCCCGGACCGTAGAGGGTGAAGGCCACCCCCGTGTGGTAGCGGAAGCCCCGGAACTCCACCGGGTCAAGCGTGATCCGCAGCCCCGGCACGCGCCGCCGCAGCGCCGCCACCACGTCGGCCGCGTTGTCCGCGATCCGCCGTGGCCCCTCCGGCAGCGGCGCCGCCCGCAGCGCGGCCAAGGCTCCGTCTGCCGGCCCTGCGGCCGCCAAAAGCCCCGTCAGGAAGATTGCCGGAGGCCCCGCCGCCTCGGCCAGGGTGGCCACCTCCGCCGCGTCCTTGCGGTCCAGCGCGCGCGCCAGCCGCTGCCGCGCCGCGCCCTCCAGCCCCGCCGCGTCCAGCAGCGCGGGCGACATGGCCGGCAGCGTGATGTCCAGCGCCACGTCCGTGATGCCCACCGCCGCCAACGCCTCAACCCCCAGCGCCGCGGCCTCCGCATCCGCCTCCGCGCTGTCCACCCCGATCAGCTCCACGCCGAGCTGCGGCAGCTGCCGCGCCGGCGCGATCTGCGTGCCGCGCACCCGCAGCACCTGGCCGGCATAGGAAAGGCGCAGCGGCCGCGGCGCCCCGCCCAGCCGCGTGGCCGCGATCCGCGCCACCTGCGGCGTGGTGTCCGCCCGCAGCCCCATCATGCGCTGGGAGACCGGGTCCATCAGCCGGAAGGTCTGGTCCGCCAGCGCGGCGCCGGACCCCGTCAGCAGCCCCTCCTCGAACTCCAGCAGCGGCGGCTTCACCCGCTCGTACCCGTGGGAGGCGAAGACGGCCATCATCGCCTCGACCAGCGCGGCCTCCCGCGCCGCCTCGGGGGGCAACAGGTCGGAAAGCCCGGCCGGCAGCAGCGCCGGGTTGGCGGAGAAAGGCTCGTCGTCAGTCATTATGGGGGTGGGGCATGACGGAGGGCGGGGACGCTCGCGGCTTTTTCGCGCGGTGAATGGCAGCGCCGGCCCCGCGCCGCAACCCCGCGGCCCATGCGCCCGCCCGGGCAGGCGAGGAGGCGCCGCCGGCAACCGCCCCGCGCGCGCCCACGTTGCCGCCGCATGAAGCGCGCCCTGTTTGCCCTCCCCCTCCTCGCGGCCTGGTTCCTTGCCGCCTGCAGCGACGACCGCGCGCTGAACGACGTTATCCCCGTCGCCGACCCGCTGCGCGAGCCCGCCCGGGCCGCCCCCTTCGAGTACGGCCGCCCCGGTTGGATCGGCACCGACCCTGCCCGCGCCGCCGGCTCCGCCGGGGAGATCGAGGCCTTCGCGGACGCGGCGGAGAACGACCCGCTCTGGACCCACCCCCGCAACCCCGTCCTCCTGCCACAGCTTCAGATCGCCCGCCGCGAGTTCCGAGAGGCGCTCGGCGTCTCCCCGCGCGTCCCCTCCGCCGTCGCCGCCCGCGCCTTCGCCGGCGCCGCCGCCGCGCTACGCCAGAACAACGAGCCCGCCGCCGTCGCCGCCCTCGCCCCGGTGGGCGGCGCCGCCACCTTCGCCCGCCTCTCCACCCTTCCCCGCCTGCCGAGGGTGGAGGAGGCCGCCCAGGCCGTAGCGAACGAGGTGAACGGGCGCGGCCGCAACCGTTAGTTCACCAATCGCCCGGCATCCTCCCCTTCCCGCCAGGAAGGCCGGAGGACGCCGTGACGCAAACCCTCGCCGAAGCGCAACCGGACACCCAGGTGGCCCAGGCCCTGGCCCTGCACCGGGCCGGAGACCTCGCGGGGGCCGAACCGCTCTACCGCGCCGTCCTCGCCGCCCATCCCCGGCACTTCGGCGCCCTGCACCTGCTGGGCCTCCTGCGCGCGATGGCGGGGGACCCGGCCAGCGCCGTGCCCCTTCTGGAAGCGGCAGTCGCGGCGGACCCGCGGCACGGCTTCGTCCACAACAACCTCGGCAACGCCCTGGTGGAACTGGACCGTGCCGATGAGGCCCTGAAAGCCTTCGACCGCGCCCTCGCCCTCGTCCCCGGCATGGCCGAGGCCCGGGTCGGCCGGGGCAACGCCCTTCAATCCCTGAACCGCCACGCCGAAGCACTCGCCGAGCTGGATCGGGCCGCCGCCGAAGGCGCCGACATGCCGGAACTGCACAACAACCGCGGCAACGCCCTGCGCGCCCTGGGGCGCGCCGCCGAGGCCCTGGCCGCCTACGACGCTGCCCTCCTTCGCAACCCCGCCTACCCCGCGGCCCACGGCAACCGCGCCACCGCCCTGGTGGACCTGGACCGCGACGTGGAGGCGCTGGCGAGCACCATCATCGCCCTCGCCCTCCGCCCCGGAGACCCGGGCTACCTCAACACCCAGGGCGTCGCGCTGCGCGCCCTGAAGCGGCCGGAGGAGGCGCTGGAGAGCTTCGACCGCGCCCTGGCGGCGGATCCCCGCCTCGTCAACGCCCATTCCGGCCGCGCCGCCGCCCTCTCCGACCTCAACCGGCATGAGGAGGCGCTGGCCGCCGCTGACACCGCCCTCGCCCTCTCCGGCGGCGGCGCCGCGCACCGCAACCGCGCCGCCGCCCTCGCCCTCCTCGGCCGTCACGCAGAGGCGGAGGCGGCGGACGGCGCCGCCCTCCGCGCCGATCCCGCCTGCGCCGAGGCCTGGAACGGCCGGGGCAACGCCCTGACGGAGCTCGGCCGCTTCGAGGAAGCGCTGGAGTGCTTCGACCAGGCCGAGTCCCTGTTCCCCGGCAGCCGCAGCATTCCCTACAACCGCGGCAATGCGATGCGCGGCCTCAACCGCCACCGCGACGCCATTGCCTGCTTCTTGGCGGCCCAGGCCATCGATCCGGGCTTCGCCGACGCCCGCTGGAACGAGGCGCTGAGCCGCCTGGCCCTCGGTGAACTCGAAGCGGGCTTTGCCGGCTACGAGTGGCGCTGGAGCCGCAAGGGCAATCGCCCCCATCGCCACGCCGGCTCCCCCCTGTGGCGCGGCGAGGCAATGGAGGGCCAGACCCTCCTGATCCACGCCGAGCAGGGCCTGGGCGACACGATCCAGATGGCACGCTACCTCCCGCTCGCCGCCGCGCGCGGGGCGCGGGTGGCGCTGCAGGCGCAGGGCTCCCTCCTCCCCCTCCTGCGCGGCCTTCCGGGCGTGGCGGAGCTCCTCGGCCCTGACGACCCCGCCCCGCCCCACGCGGCCCAGTGCCCGATGCTCAGCCTGCCCCTCGCCCTCGGCGCCGCCATCCCCCCGCCCGTCCCTTTCCCCGTCGATCCCGTCCGGGTCGCGGCCTGGGACGCCTCCCTCCCGCGCGGGGCGCTGCGACTGTGCATCGCCTGCTCCGGCAACCCGCAGCATCTCGGCGACCGGCACCGCTCCGTCCCGCTCCACCTCTTCGCGCCGCTGCTGGGCCCGGGCGTGCAGGGCTTCGTCGTCCAGACGGAACTGCGCGGGGCGGACGAGCCCTTCCTCGCCGCCACGGCAAACCTCACTGACCTGCGCCCCCGCCTGACGGGCTTCACGGCAACCGCCGCCGCGCTGAGCGCGATGGATGCGGTGGTCTGCGTCGATACCAGCGTGGCGCACCTCGCCGGCACGCTCGGCCTGCCCGTGCACCTGCTCCTCCCGAACCTCGCGGACTGGCGCTGGCTGCTGGAGCGGGAGGACACGCCTTGGTACCCGACGATGCGGCTGCACCGCCGCGGCCGGGACGAGCCTTGGGAGGCCGTGATCGCCCGCGTCGCCGCGGCCCTGAGGCCCCTCGCGGCACTCGCGGCCTGACCGAGTGCCCCTCTAGTCGGCCGCCTGCGAGAGCGGCCGCGCCACCTCCTCCAGCGATCGCCCCTCGGCCGCGAAGCCGAGCTTCCATTCCGTGCCCGCCGCCGCCAGCATCAGCGCGGCGCCCAGCCCGTAGCCCCAGGCGATGTCCACCCGGTCCCCGCCCTCGATGAGCCAGCCGAACAGCGCCGGCCCCACCACGCCGCCCACCAGCGTGCCGATGGCGTAGAACAGCGCGATCCCCATGGCCCGCATCTCCAGCGGGAAGCTTTCCCCCACCGTCAGATAGGCGGCGGAGGCGGCGGCCGAGGCGAAGAAGAAGATCACCGTCCAGGCCAGGGTCTGCTCCCAGGCGGAGAGCCAGCCCTGCGCGAAGGCGAAACCGGTGGCCGCCATCAGCACACCCGCCAGCGCATAGGTGCCGGTGATCATCACCCGCCGCCCCACCGTGTCGAAGAAATGCCCCAGCAGCAGCGGCCCCATCAAGTTTCCCAACGCGAAGGGCAGCATGTACCAGCCGATGCTTGCGCTCTCGATTCCGTAGAAGTTCGTCAGCACCAGCGCGTAGGTGAAGAAGATCGCGTTGTAGCAGAAGGCCTGGCAGGCCATCAGCACCAGCCCCAGCACGGCGCGCTGGGGATAGGTGCGGAACATCGTCCGCGCCACCTCGCCCAGCGTGGTGTGGCTGCGCGGGTCGATCGTGATGGGCCGCCCCACCACGGGCGGCAGCGGCCCCTTCTCCCGCTCCACCCGCTCCTCGATATCGCGGACGATCGCGTCCGCCTCCGCGCGGCGGCCATGCGTCATCAGCCAGCGCGGGCTCTCCGGGATGTAGCGCCGCAGCAGCAGGACGGAGAGCGAGAGCGCGCCGCCCACCCCGAAGGCCAACCGCCAGCCCAGCTCCGGGTTGATCACCTGCGGGTCCAGCAGCAGCAGGGATGCCGCCGCGCCCATCGCCGCCCCGCCCCAAAAAGTGCCGTTCACCGCGAGATCCGTGGTGCCCCGCCGCCGCGCCGGAATCAGCTCCTGGATCGCCGAGTTCACCGCCGCGTACTCGCCCCCGATCCCCGCCCCCGTCAGGAAACGGAAGAGCGCGAAGGACCAGAAATCCCAGGAGAAGCCCGTGGCGATCGTCGCCAGCAGGTACACCAGCACCGTCAGCGTGAAGAGCTTCTTCCGCCCCACCCGGTCCGTCAGCCACCCGAAGAACAGCGCCCCGCCCACCGCGCCGAGGAGATAGGCGGAGGCGGTCAACCCCACCTCCGTCTCCGTCAGCCGCAGGCTCGGGCTGTCCTTGATGGCGCCGGCGAGCGAGCCGACGAGCGTCACCTCCAGCCCGTCCAGCACCCAGGTCACGCCGAGCGCGACCACCACCAGCCAGTGGAACCGGGACCAGGGCAGCCGGTCCAGCCGGTGCGGGAGGTCGGTGGTGAAGCGCTCGGCGGACAATGGTCCCTCCCCGGATATCCCGGGCTCGGAACCGCCGACCGGGCGGAAGGTTACAATCGGCCGCGAAGGCGGCTCAGACCGCCGGACCGGCCTCCTCATGCGCCAGCTCCACCGCCAGCTCCGCGAAGGCCCAGTCCAGCCAGGGCAGCAGCGCCTTGATGTCCGCCGTCTCCACCGTCGCCCCGCCCCAGATCCGCAGCCCCGGCGGCGCGTCGCGGTAGGAGGCGACGTCGAGCGCCACCCCCTCCTCCTCGAGAATGGCCGCCAGCCGGCGCGCCGCCCGCGCCTGCCCCGCCGCGTCCATCGTCGCGAACCAGGGCACCGTGATCCTCAGGCAGATCGAGGTGCAGGAGCGCGTGGCCGGGTCCTCCGCCAGGAAGCCCGCCCAGCCGCTGGTCGAGACCCAGTCCGCCACCGCCGCCAGGTTTGCCTCGCTCCGCGCCACCAGCGCGTCCAGCCCGCCGATCGACTCCGCCCAGCGCAGCCCATCGATCGCGTCCTCCACGCAGAGCATGGATGGCGTGTTGATCGTCTCGCCGCGGAAAATCCCCTCGATGAGCTTCCCGCCCTTGGTCAGCCGGAACACCTTCGGCAGCGGCCGCCCGGAATCCCAGGCCTCCAGCCGCGCCACCGCGCGCGGCGAGAGCGCGAGCATCCCGTGCCCGGCCTCGCCCCCCAGCACCTTCTGCCAGGACCAGGTGACGACATCGAGCTTGTCCCAGGGCAGCCGCATCGCGAAGGCGGCCGAGGTCGCGTCGCAGATCGCCAGCCCCTCTCGATCATCTGCGATGAATTCGGCATTCACCAGCCGCACGCCCGAGGTCGTCCCGTTCCACACGAACACCGCGTCTCGGTCGGGCGCCACCGGCTCCAGCGAGGGCAGCCGCCCGTAATCCGCCTCCCGGATGCGCGCATCCGCCAGCTTCAGCTGCGACACCACGTCGGAGGCCCACTCCTTCGAGAAGCTCTCCCACACCAGCACGTCCGCGCCCCGCGCGCCGAGCACGGACCACAGCACCATCTCCACCGCGCCCGTGTCGGACCCGGGCACCACCCCCAGCCGCCAGTCCGCCGGCATCCCCAGCACGGCCTTGGAGCGCTCGATCACCTCCGCGATCCGCGCGTGCGGCACGGAAGCGCGGTGGCTGCGCCCGAGCAGCGCCCCTTCCAGCGCCGCCAGCGACCAGCCCGGCCGCTTCGCGCAGGGCCCGGAGGAGAAGCACGGGTTCCCCGGACGCACCGCGGGCCTCGCCCGTTCCAGATCCGCCGTCGCCGCCATGGCCCACCCCTCCGTCCGCCGCCCGCGCCGCCTCGCGGCAGGGCACCCGACATGCGCTAGCCCCCGCCCGCCGCCCCGGTCAAGCGAGGCCCGGCCGGCCATGCCGCGGCGCACGCAACCCGGTGCAACCTCACCCCCCTGCTCCCGTTGCGCCGGGCATGCGACATGACTCCGCCACCCTCATCATCCTTCTGGCGGTCGTCGCCGTCCTCTTCTGGTTCGTGCCGGATGTGGTGCTCATCGTCTTCGCCGGCTGCCTCCTCGCCGTCGCGCTCCGCGCGGCGGGGGAGCCGGTGGCGCGGCACCTCGGCATCGCCCCGCACTGGGGGGTGATGATCGTGGCCCTGGTTTCGCTGCTCGTTATCGGGCTGGGCACCTGGCTCGGCTTCAACAGCCTGGCGGCGCAGGCGCGGGAATTCACGCAGGCCGTGCCGCGCGTCCTGCAGCAGGGCGCCCAGCTTCTCGAAGGCCTGCCGGGATCGGAATGGCTGAAGCAGCAGGTCTCGCCGGAGAAGATGGAGCCCGCAGCCCAGGCCGCCGCCAGCGTGGCGGTGCGTGGCGTCAGCGGCACGCTCGGCGCGCTCGGCAACCTGTTGCTGATCGTCCTGCTCGGCCTCTACGTCGCCTCGGACCCCACGGTGTACCGCCGGGGCGCGCTCGCCCTCCTCGCCCCCGGCATGCGCCCGCGGGCGGAGGCGACGCTGAACGCCATGGCGCAGTCCCTGCGCGGGTGGCTGCTCGGCCAGATGTTCGGCATGGTCTTCACCGCCGTCGTGATCTTCGTCGGCCTCTGGGCCATGGGGATCCCGCTGGCCGGGCTGCTGGCCATCATGACGGGGATCTTCAACTTCATCCCCTATCTCGGCCCGGTGCTGGGCGCGGTGCCCGCCGTTCTCTTTGCCGCCTCACAGGACCCGTCGATGATCCCCTGGGTCATCGCCCTCTTCCTGGCCTCCCAGATGATCGAGGGCAATTTCCTCACGCCGATGGTACAGAGCCAGTCCAGCGACGTGCCGCCCGCGCTCCTGCTCGGCGCCCAGGCTCTGTTCGGCACGGGGCTGGGCTTCCTCGGCATCCTGCTCGCCGCGCCCATCGCCGCCGCCGCCCTGGCCGCCATCCGCATCTCCTACGTGGAGGGCTGGGTGGAGGACCCCGCCGACCAAGAGGGGGAGCGGCACATCATCCGGCCGTGAGCGCCGCCACCCGCGCCGGATCCACCGTCACCCCGTGGTCCAGCGGCCCGTGCCCGCGCCCGTACCCGGGCGCGGCGCGGATCGCCGCCGCCACATAGGCCAGCGCCCGCGCCACCGCGTCCCGCAGCCCCATGCCCTGCGCCAGCCCCGCCGCGATCGCGGAGGCCAGGGTGCAGCCCGTGCCATGGGTGTGCCGCGTCTCGATCCGCGGCCGCTCGAACACCTCCACCCCGTCCTCGGTCGCCAGCACGTCGTGCAGCACCGGCCCCTGCATGTGCCCGCCCTTCAGCAGCACCGCCGGCACGCCGAGCGTCATCAGCAGCTCCGCCGCGCGGCGCATCGCGTCCAGGTCCGGAATCGCCATGCCGGAGAGCACCTCCGCCTCCGGCAGGTTCGGCGTCAGGATCGTCGCCAGCGGCAGCAGGCGCCGCTTCAGCGTCTCCACCGCGCCCGGCTCCAGCAGCCGCGCCCCCGTCGTGGCCACCATCACCGGGTCGGCCACCAGCGGCACGCCGCAGCCCGCCAGCTCGTCGCAGACCGCGTCGATCGTCGCGGCGTCGGCCAGCATCCCCGTCTTGATGCAGTCCGCCCCGATATCCTCCAGCGACATGCGGATCTGCAGCCGCAGGAAATCCAGCGGCACGGGGTGCACGGCGCGCACCCCCTCCGTGTCCTGCGCCGTCAGCGCCGTGATGGCCGTTGCGGCGTAGGCCCCCAGCGCCGTCACCGCCTTGATGTCCGCCTGGATGCCCGCCCCGCCGCCGGAGTCCGATCCGGCGACGATCAGAACGCGCCCCCTCACTCCGCCGCCACCTTCGGCGAAGCGGCCGCCGCCCGGATCACGCCGGCCAGCCGCTCGGTCAGCGACTCCACCAGCGCCTCCTCCTCCGCCTCCACCATCACGCGGATCAGCGGCTCCGTCCCGCTCGGGCGGATCAGCACGCGCCCGCGCGCGCCCAGCTCCGCCTCCGCCGACGCGATCGCCTCCTCCACCCGCGGATCGGCCAGCGGGCTGCCGCCGGCGTGGCGCACGTTCACCAGCTTCTGCGGCAGCGGCCCGAAGCGGCGCAGCATCTCGCTCGCCGGCTTCCCTTCCTCCACCAGCACGGCCAGGACCTGCAGCGCCGCCACCAGCCCATCCCCCGTGGTGCCGTACTCCGAGAGGATGACGTGCCCGGACTGCTCGCCGCCGAGATTGCAGCCCCGCTCGCGCATCGCCTCGCCCACGTAGCGGTCCCCCACCTTGGTCCGGTGGAGCTTCAGCCCCCTGCCCTGGAGGAACCGTTCCAGCCCGAGGTTGGACATGACAGTCGCCACCACCTCGCCCCCGCGCAGCCGCCCCTGCGACGCCCAGGAGGAGGCGATGAGGGCCAGGATCTGGTCCCCGTCCACCACCACGCCCGTCTCGTCCACCAGCACCAGCCGGTCCGCATCGCCGTCCAGCGCGATGCCGAGGTCGGCCCGGCGCTCCCGCACCAGAGTCGCCAGCGCGCCCGGCGCCGTGCTGCCGCAACCGTCGTTGATGTTGAACCCGTCCGGCGCCACGCCCACCGGCACCACCTCGGCGCCCAGCTCCCACAGCACCGTCGGCGCGACCTTGTAGGCGGCGCCGTTCGCGCAATCGACGACGATCCGCAGCCCTTCCAGGCTCCGCCCGCGCGGGAAGCTCGCCTTCACCGCCTCGATGTAGCGCCCCGGCGCGTCCTCGAGCCGGGAGGCGCGGCCGAGCTTGCCCGGCCCCGCCAGGGCGGAGGCCAGGTCGCCCGCCATCAACGCCTCGATCGCCTCCTCCTGCGCGTCGGAGAGCTTCAGCCCGTCCGGCCCGAACAGCTTGATCCCGTTGTCGTGGAAGGGGTTGTGGGAAGCGCTGATCATCACCCCGAGATCGGCCCGCAGGCTCCGCGTCAGCAGCGCGATGGCCGGCGTGGGCAGCGGCCCCACCAGCACCACGTCCATCCCCGCGCCCACGAAGCCGGCCGTCAGCGCCGGCTCCAGCATGTAGCCGGAGAGCCGCGTGTCCTTGCCGATTACCACCCGGTGGCGGTGGCCGCCGCGGTTGAAGTAGCGCCCGGCCGCCTGCCCCAGGCGCAGGGCCGTCGCCGCATCCATGGGCGCGCGGTTGGCCACGCCCCGGATCCCGTCCGTGCCGAACAAGCGTCTCGCGCCGTCACCCATGCTCGTGCCTCCCGCCTCCGGCCCTCTGTCTAGCGCAACCCGCTGCGTGGCGGCAGGGAGGGGCTCAGGCCCCGGCCAGCGCCCGCCGGTGCGCCTCCATCCCCTCCTCCGGGATCATGGCGCAGAGGTCCACGGCCCCCGGCAGGAAGCGTCGCACCGGAAGCGGCCCCGGCCGGCGGCGCAGGATGAAGCCGGCGATCGCCAGCCGCGGCACCTCCTCCGGCCCGAGGGGGGAGGATTTGCTGGAGGCGTTCATCTCCGCCGGCCCGTCGCGCAGCACCTCCAGCCGCAGCCGGCCGCCCTGCGGGCCGACGCCGCGGCGCAGCGGCCAGATCGCGAGCATGGGCTTCTCCCGGCGGGGATCATTTTCCTTCACCGAGACGAAGATGCTCGTGCTGCCCTCCCCGCTCACCCGCAGCACGCCGCGGCTGAGGTTGAAGTCGGCGATGACGGAGATCGCCTCCCACCCCTCCTCCAGCCGCATCTCCACGATCTCGTCGCCCTCCATCAGGACGAGCGTGCCCTCGATCAGCGCCGTGCTCCGCACCACGCTCCGCACCGGCCCCAGGGCGCGCGCGGCAAGTTCGGCCAGCCCCAGGGCGACCCCCTGCTCCTCCTCCACCGGCCCCGGCCGCGCCCCGGCCAGAACCTGGCGCAGAACCGGCCCCAGTTCGCGGCCGAGCACGGTGGAGACGGGAACCTCGATGTGCATGTTGTCCCGGAACAGCCGGAAGGGCGGCGCGCCCGGTCCCGCCAGCCGGTCCAGGAAGTCGTAGCCGTCGAGGAACGGCAGGGCGTAGCGCTCCGCCAGGTCGCGGTAGATCGCGCGCACCGGGCCGCCCCCGCGCGCCCGCAGGCTCTCTACGGGAAGAATGACCAGCACGGGCAGGCAGCCCGCGGCGGAGAGCTCCGACACCGCCCAGCCGATCGCCGCCCGTACCCGCCCCTCATCCAGCATCCGGCCGCCGAGGAGGGTGGCGTCGTTGCAGGCGAATTCCAGCAGGCAGAGGTCGTAGCCGGCCGGCTCAAACTGCGGCCGGCGGAAGGCGAAGAGCTCGCTCGGGCACATCCCCAGGCAGGCGCTGTCCACGGCGGCGAAGCCGGGATCCTCGCCCAGCGCCCTGAGATAGCCCGAGACGGCGACGCTGTTGGAGGTACCGATGGCAAAGACGCGCGGCCGCGCCGCCCCGCCGGGCCCGGCCCCGCTCAGCCCTGCGGCTCCGGCGGCCCGCCCGCGCAGGCCCGCCAGAGCCGGAGCGCCGCCACCGTCTCCGCCACGTCGTGCACGCGCAGCATCGCGGCCCCGCGCGCCGCGGCGGAGACGGCCACGCCAAGGCTCCCCGCCATCCGGTCCCGCGGGCCCGACGCGCCGGAGAGCGTGCCGACGAAGCGCTTGCGCGACGCGCCGACAAGGATCGGGCAGCCCAGGTTCAGCAGCACCGGCAGCCGGTCCAGCAGCTCCAGATTGTGCTCCATCGTCTTGCCGAAGCCGATCCCGGGGTCCACCGCGATCCGGTGGCGCGGGATCCCCGCCGCCTCGCAGGCCTCGATCCGCGCGGCCAGGAACTCCAGCACCTCCAGCGCCACGTCCGCGTACTCGGCGTGCTGCTGCATCGTGGCCGGCTCGGTGCCGGGCATGTGCATCAGCACCACCGGGCACCCGGCATCCGCCACCACCGCCATCGCCTCCGGGTCGTGCCGCAGGGCGGAGACGTCGTTCACCACCTCGGCCCCGGCCTCCAGCGCCGCGCGCATGGTGGCGGCGTGGCGGGTGTCCACGCTCACCGGGGCGTCCTTCGCGATCTCCCGGATCACCGGCAGAATCCGCGCGATCTCCGCCTCCGGATCCACCGGCGCCGCGCCGGGGCGGGTGCTCTCCCCGCCCACGTCGATCATGTCGGCGCCCGCTTCCAGCATGGCGTTTGCCGCCATGATGGCCGCCCGCGGGTCGGCGTAGCGGCCGCCGTCGGAGAAGCTGTCCGGCGTCACGTTCAGCACGCCCATCACCAGCGGCCGGCCCAGGGCCGCCGCATCGGGCAGGCCGGCAAAGGGCGCGGGCGCGTTGGTGAGCGCGAGGACCGCCGCCTGCCAGTCCTCGGGCGTGTCCACGGCGGGGATCAGCCCCAGCGTCGCCCCGCCCTCGATCAGCCGGACTAGGGTGAAAGCCGTCCCCCCGCCCTCCAGCGGCACGGCGGCACCGGCGGCCACGGCGGCCAGGGCGCCGCGCCCGTGCAGGAGCCCCATCGGTTCGACCCAGCGCGCCATCGGCCCTCCCCTCGTCCGGGAATCGACACCCCCGGACGGAAACGGGGGCCGCATAGGGCCCCCGTTCCATTGAAGCGCTTCGCGGAGCCCCGCACCAGAGGGTGGCTCAGGCCCCCGCCGGCTGCATCCCGCCCGTGTCCGGACGGGGGTTGGGACGGCCGGAGCTGGGCACGCTGCCCCGCCCCTGGTTCACCGGCTCGTCCGGCCGGTCCCGCACGATCGGGTCGCCGCGCAGCAGGCTCTTGATCTCGTCGCCCGAGAGGGTCTCGTACTCCAGCAGCCCCTTGGCCAGGGCGTGCAGGTCCTCGATCCGCTCGGTCAGCGTCTTCTTCGCGCGCTGGTAGGCCGTGTCGATGATCGAGCGGATCTCGCTGTCGATCGCCTGCGCCGTCGCCTCGGAGAGGTTCTTCGACTGCGTCACCGAATGCCCCAGGAACACCTCCTGGTCGTTCGAGCCGTAGGCGACCATGCCGATCTTGTCGGACATGCCCCACTCCGTGACCATCCGGCGCGAGAGGTCGGTCGCCATCTTGATGTCGCCCGAGGCACCGTTGGACACCTTGTCCGCCCCGAAGATGATCTCCTCCGCGACGCGGCCACCCATGGCCATTGCCAGCTCGGCGTTCATCTTGGACTTGTGCTTGGAGTAGCGGTCGCCCTCCGGCAGGGACATCACCAAGCCCAGCGCGCGGCCGCGCGGGATGATGGTGGCCTTGTGGACGGGGTCGCACTCCTCCTCGCTCATCGCGATCAGGGCGTGGCCGGCCTCGTGATAGGCCGTCATCCGCTTCTCGGCCTCGCTCATGACCAGCGAGCGGCGCTCGCTGCCCATCAGCACCTTGTCCTTGGCCTGCTCGAACTCGTGCATGCCCACCGTGCGGCGCCCGGTGCGAGCCGCCAGCAGCGCCGCCTCGTTCACGAGGTTCGCCAGGTCGGCGCCCGAGAAGCCCGGCGTGCCGCGCGCGATCACCTTCGGCTCCACGTCGGAGGCCAGGGGAACCTTCCGCATGTGCACCCGCAGGATACGCTCGCGCCCGTTCACGTCGGGGTTCGGCACCACGACCTGCCGGTCGAAGCGGCCGGGGCGCAGCAGCGCCGGGTCCAGCACGTCCGGCCGGTTGGTCGCCGCGATGATGATGACGCCCTCGTTGGACTCGAAGCCGTCCATCTCCACCAGCATCTGGTTCAGCGTCTGCTCGCGCTCGTCATTGCCGCCGCCCAGCCCGGCGCCGCGATGGCGGCCCACCGCGTCGATCTCGTCGATGAAGATGATGCAGGGCGCGTTCTTCTTGCCCTGCTCGAACATGTCGCGCACGCGGCTGGCGCCGACGCCCACGAACATCTCCACGAAGTCGGAGCCGGAGATGGTGAAGAAGGGCACGTTCGCCTCGCCGGCGACCGAGCGCGCCAGCAGCGTCTTGCCCGTGCCGGGGGGGCCGACCAGCAGCACGCCCTTGGGGATCTTGCCGCCCAGGCGCTGGAACTTCTGCGGGTCGCGCAGGAAGTCCACCACCTCCTCTAGCTCGCTCTTCGCCTCCTCGATGCCCGCCACGTCCTCGAAGGTGACGCGGCCCTGCTTCTCGGTCAGCAGCTTCGCCTTGGACTTGCCGAAGCCCATGGCCCGCCCGCCGCCGCCCTGCATCTGGCGCATGAAGAAGACCCAAACGCCGATCAGCAGCAGCATCGGGAACCAGGAGATGAGGATCTGGAAGAGCGGGTTCACGTCGCTCTCCTCCGGCCGCGCCACCACGCGCACGCCCTTCTCCGTCAGCCGCTGGATCAGCTGAGGATCCTCGGGCGTGTAGGTGCTGAAGGTCCGCCCGTCCTGGAGCTGGCCGGAGACAATGCGCCCCTGGATGGTGGCGTCCCGCACATGGCCCTGCTGAACTTCGTTCAGGAAGTCGGAGTAAGCCACCTGCATCCCGCGCTGCGAGGAATTCCCCGAGGGCTGAAACAGGTTGAACAGCGCCACGAGCAGCAGGGCGACGATCACCCAGAGCGCGAGGTTGCGGCCGAAATTGTTCACGTGACGGTCCCGATCCTTGGCCGGTCCTGCCGGCTCAGCGAACAAGATAGGGATGCCCGGCTCTACATGGAACCACCGCATGACAGCGCTTTCACGCGATGGGTCCCGATTCCGGCCGGAACTCCACCCGCCAGCCCGGCCCGGGTCCTGGCCCGGCCACCACCTGCCCGGCCGCGTCCCACAGCACCGGCAGCCCCGCCACCACGAAGCCCGGCAGGCCCGGGCGGGCCGCGCCCGCCCCGCCGCGGGCGAAGCCCGGCCCTGCCGCACCGACCGACGCCGCCTCCGGCGCCTCCACCACCCGCCACCGCCCGTCCCACACCTTGCCCGGTGCCGCGGCCACGCGCGGCGCGCAGCGCCCGGGCTCCCGACCGATGAACCGCCCTCGCCAGAACGCCCCGCCCAGGCTGCCGCCCCCCCGCGCCAGCATCGCGGCCACCGCCGCCCGCGCTGGCGGGTGCGCCCCCCCGCCCAGGGCCTGCACCAGCACCGAGAGCGCCGCCTCGGCCACGGGGTCCCGCCCCAGCGCCGGCCCGTCCAGCACCGCCCACCCTTCCGGCCGGAAGCCAGCGCACGCTGCCAGCCTCTCCGCCACCGCCGCCCGCAGCCGCGCCCGCCTCGCCCCGAAGGCCCCGGCCGCCTCCACCAGCGCCGCCACCCCCGGCCCTTCGCCGCCCGGGTCACCCAGGGAGCGCCGCAGCCGGGCGCGGGCAAAGCGCGGATCGTCGTTGGAGGGATCGCGAACCGGCACCAGCCCGCGCGCGGCCAGGAAACGCTCGATCGCAGACGGCGCCACCCCCAGCAGGGGCCGCAGGATCATTACCCCGCCCGCCGGCCGCGCGGCCGCCATGCCCGCCAGCCCCGCCACGCCCGATCCGCGCAGCGCCCGGAATACCAATGTCTCCGCCTGATCCGCCCGGTGCTGCCCCAGCAGCAGCCAGGGCGCCCCCGCCGCCTCGGCCGCGCCCGCCAGGGCCGCCAGCCGCGCCACCCGCGCCCGCTCGTGCAGCCCAGATCCCGGCAACAGACCCAGCGGCAGCACCCGCGCCTCAATCCCGATCCGGGAGAGGCGCGCCGCCACCCCGGTCGCCTCGGCGGCGCTCTCCGCCCGCAGCCCGTGATCGGCCACCAGCGCCAGCACCCGCCCACCGCGCCCGGCGGCCCATCCGGCAGCCAGCACCGCAAGGGCAAGACTATGCGGCCCGCCCGAGACACCCGCCGCCAGCAAGGGCGAGGCCCCGAACGGCCCCAGCCCCGCCATCGCGGCCGCGAAATCCGCTTCCAGTCCCCCCGGCGGCGCTGCCGCCGGCACGGCCCTTAACGGCAGCCGGCGCGCTGCCGCGCCTGGGCTGCCCGGTCCGCCTGCGCCCCCGCCAGCCGCGGGAAGCCCGTCCGCAGGTTGTCCAGCGTCTGGCAGGCCTCGACCTTGGCGTTGAAGCCGTTGAACGCGTTCGCCAGCCCGATCAGCGCGTCCGGCGCCCGGCCGGAGGAGCGCGCCCGGCGATAGGCGTCGTCATAGGCCAAGGCCGCGCCCTGGAAGTCGCGCTTGCCCATCAGCGAATCACCGAGCAGCACGCCCGCATCCTGCCCCCGCGCGGTGGAGCGGGAGGCCAGCACCTCGCGCGCGGCCGACTCGGCCGCCGCGTAGTCGCGGCGCCCCAGCGCCGTCTGTCCCTCGCGCAGCGCGATCTCCGGCGTGCGGGGCGCCGGCGCCGCCGGCTGGCCCGGCGGGGGGGCTGGAGCATCACCCGGCGGGGTCAGCGCGCCCTGCTGCTGCCCGCCGGCCGGTCGCCCCGCCGGGGGGGCTCCTCCGGCCGGTGCCGCGCCGCCACCCCGGCCTTCCAGCGCGTTGAAGCGGTACTCCATGTCGCCCTGCAGCTTCTCCAGCCGCTCCTGCAGGGTGCGGTTCTGGTACTCCGCCTGCTCGGCGCGGCCGCGCTGCCGCCGCACCTCCTCCTCCAGGTCGCCCACGCGCCCCAGGAGCTGGCCGACGATCTCGTTGCCCGCCGCGGGCGCGCCGCCGCGCCCGGGCGGCGGCAGCTGCGCCTGCGGGTAACCGCCCCCGCCGCCGCGCCGCATCAGCTCCAGCTCCTGCCGCAGCTGCAGGATCTGGTTCTGCAGGAAGATGCCCTCCCGGCTCTCCGCCTGCGCCAGGGCGCCGCCGGCCGGCACCAGCCCGGCCAGCACCGCCCCTGCCATCAGCAGGCCCCTGAGCGGAAAGCGTCTGAGCGGAAAGCGTCGGGTCCGTCGCATCCCTGAAATCCCCTCGAAGCGCGCCGCGTCCTCGGCGCACCCATCCACGGCGCGGCCCGGCCGCGCCCAATCATTGGTTCCGCCCGCGAACGCGGGCAAGCATCGGTTCACCCCGCGGAAGCGGGCGAGCCGGGATCTCCGCACGCCGGAGGAGCGGGCAAGGCCCGGCGCGCGGGGCGCCGGGCCATCCGCGATCAGCGGCCCCTTAGCGGACCGTCGTCACCGCGCGGCGGTTCTGCGCCCAGGACCCCTCGTCGGAGCCGAGCGCCGCCGGGCGGTCCTTGCCGTAGGACACGGTCTGGATGCGCTGGCCGGAGACGCCGGCCGCCACCAGCAGGTCGCGCGCGTTGTTGGCGCGGCGCTGGCCGAGGGCGAGGTTGTACTCGCGGGTGCCGCGCTCGTCGGCATGGCCCTCCATGTACACCGTCACCTGCGGGTAGCGGGCCAGCCAGGCGGCCTGGCGCCCCAGGACGTCGCGGCCATCGGCGCGCACTTGGCTGCTGTCGGTGTCGAAGAACACGCGGTCGCCGACATTCGCCACCAGGTCCTCCTGGCTGCCCGGGCGGGCATTGCCGGCGCCCATGCCGCCGGCGCCCGCCAGCCCGCCCGAGCCGCCGGCGCCGGTCGCCGCCGCGTTCTGGTCCTCGTTCGAGCAGGCGGAAAGCAGGGCGATGGCGCCCAGCGCCGCCAGAATCTTCACGTTCATCATGCGCTCCTGTGGAAAGGTTTCGTTCGAAAGGCGATCAGGCCAACAAAGGTGACCAGGACGGATCGGTTGCATCGGTCGGCGTGACGATCTGCCGCTCGTTGAAGCCGGCGATGTCGATCTGCGCCAGCCGGGCGGAGTAGCCCTGCCCCCGCGCCCCGCTCGCCCGGCTCTCGCGGTAGAAGGCAAGAACGCGGCCGTTCGGCGCGAAGGTCGGCCCCTCCATGCCCCAGCCCTCGGAGAGGATGCGCTCGCCGGAGCCGTCCGGCCGCATCACGCCGATGCCGAACTGCCCGCCGGAGATGCGCGTGAAGGCGATCAGGTCCCCGCGCGGCGACCACACCGGCGTCGCGTAGCGACCGCGCCCGAAGGAGATGCGCCGCGCGCCCCCGCCGCCCGCGGACATGACGTAGAGCTGCTGGTCCCCGCCCCGGTCGGAGTTGAAGACGATCTGCGACCCGTCCGGGCTGTAGCAGGGCGAGACGTCCAGCCCGCCGCCGGAGGTGAGCTGCCGTTGCGCGCCCGATCCGGCATCGACGGCGTAGATGTTGGCGTCCCCGCCCGTGGCGTAGGAGAGCACCACCGTCCGCCCGTCCGGGCTGAAGCGCGGCGAGAGCGTCATGCCCGGGAAGGAGCCGAGCACGCGCGAAGAACCGCTGTTCAGGTCGAACAGGTACACGCGCGGCTGGTTCTGGAAGTAGGACATAAACACGATCTGCTGCGCGTTCGGGTGGAAGCGCGGCGAGAGCACCTGGAACGATCCGTCCGTCAGGAAGCGGTTGTTCTCCCCGTCCTGGTCCATGATCGCCAGGCGCCGCGTGCGCCGGTCGCGCGGCCCGCTCTCGGCCACGTAGACGATGCGCGTGTCGAAATAGCCCTTCTCGCCCAGCAGCCGCTCGTAGATCACGTCCGAGATGAGGTGCGCGATGCGGCGCCACTGCGCGGCCGGCGCCGTGAAGGCGGTGCCCTGGATCTGCAACTCGGGCAGCACGTCCCACAGGCGGAACTCCACCCGCAGCCGCCCCCCCTGGTCCTCCACCCGCCCCGTCACCAGCGCGTTCGCGCCGATCACCCGCCAGTCCTGGAAGCGCGGGGTCGCGGCCGCGGCCTCGGCGCTCTGGATGAAGGCGGCGTTGTCCACGGGGCGGAACAGGCCGGAGTTGCGCAGGTTGGCCTGGATCACGCGGGCGATATCGGCACCGCGCCCGCCGCCCGCCAGGGCCGGAACGGCGATCGGGACAGGATCGGTGCGGGCCTTCGTGATGTCGATCACGGCGCCCGCCTGGCCGCCCTGTCCACTGGGGGCGGTGCCCTGTGCGCGCGCGGTGGCCGGCACGGTGAGAAGCGCGGCGCCACCCAGGATCAGGCCACGCCGATCGGTCGTCATCATGGATGCGAAACCTCGGAGCTGCGGAGGGGGGAAAGAGCCGAAGCCGGGCCAGGGCGCAAGCCACCCCGCCCGGAATCGGCCCCGACCTGCCGGAAGTTGATGGGGGGCGCGGGCATCAACGCGTCAGCCCGCGCGGGTTGAAGCGGAAGATGGCGTTGTTGATCGCCGCCAGCTTGTCCCGCGGGAAGGGCAGCGGGGAGCAGCGCGGATCCATCAGCGCGCGCCGCGCCGCCTCGAACACCGCCCGCGCCCGGGGATCGGTGGGGATGCCGCTGGCCGGGCGCACCACGCGCACCGTCCCGCTCGCATCCGCCTCCACCTTCAGCTCCACCACGATGGAGGCGATATCGGGCGCCCCGGCATCCACGGACCAGCACTCGCTGATCTTGTCCGCCACGCCCCGGATCTCGCCGGAGGTGAGCGCGGCCGTCCCCGTCGGCGCCCCGCCGCCCCGGGCGGGCGCGCCCGCCGCCGGGTTCACGCGGCTCGTCGGCGCCTGGTTCTGCGCCTGGGCCGCGCGCAGCCGCTCCAGCGTGTTCTGCACGGAGTTGCTGTTCTCCGCCGGGTTCCGCACGGGCGGCGTCTGCCCCGTGCCCGGGCGGTTGTTGCTGTCCCGCGCCGGCGGCACGGGCGGCTGGTTCGGCACGGCGTTCGGCCGCGGCGGCGCGGGCGGGGCCGGCGGGCTGGCCGCCGCCTGCTGCTGCGTGGGCTGCGGCGGCGCCGGGGGAGAGGGCGGCGCGGGCGGGGTCTGGGCCGCCTGCCGCGGCGGCGTGGGCGCGGCCGGGCGCGGCGGCGCCGGGGGCGTCGGCGTCGGCGGCGTCTGCTGGGCCTGCTGCTGCACCCCGTCCGGCATCGGCGGGGCGGGCGGCGGCGGCAGGGGAAGCGGCGGCAGCGGCGGGGCGGGCGGCGATGCCTGGGCCTGCTGCTGCGCGGGCGCGGGCGGTGATGGCCGCGGCGGGGTCGGGGCCGGCGGCGCGGGGGTGGGCGCGGGCGGCGCCGGCAGCGGCGGCACGGCCGTCGGCGTGGGCGGCACCGGCGTCGGCGGGGCCGGCATCGGCGGCGCGGCCGGGTTCGGCGGCGGGGGCGGCGGCAGCGGCGTCGGCGGCTCGTTCCGCGGCGGCTCGGGCGGCGTGGGGCTCGGCGTCGGGGTGGGCGGCGTCTGCTCCGGCGCGGGTGGGGCCGGCAGGGGCAGCGCCTCCGGCGCCTGGGCCAGCTGCGGCATGTCCGGCGTCACCACCTCGACCGGCACCGCCGTCTCCATCGGCTCCGGAAGGTCGCGGCCGGGCAGCTCGATCAGCAGCAGCGCGAAGACGAGGGCGTGCGCCGCCAGCGACGCCACCAGCCAGGGGCGAAGCCGGTCGCCGCCCCCATTCATCACGCCCCCCCCGTGCATCACGCCCTGCGCCCCCGACATCGCCTGCTACCGCCTCGGGGCGCCCGCCGGGGCCGCCGGGGCTGTGACGGCAGGGGCGGTGGCGGCAGGGGCCGCCCCGCGCGCGGGCGCGGCGCCGGCCGGGCGGGCCGGCGCGCCCGCCGGCTGCTCCGCCAGCAGCGCGACGCGGGAGAAGCCGGCAGAGGAGACGATCCCCATCACCTCCATGATCTTGCCGTAGGCGATGCTCCGGTCTCCGCGCACGAAGATGCGCCGCTCCGGCTGGCCCTGCGGCTGGTTCTCCATGATGGCGCGGAGCTGCGGCACCAGCCCCTCTGCCTGCACCTCCGTCTCCTGCAGGAAGATCCGCCCCTCCGGGTTGATGGAGACGGTGATCGGCTCTTGCTCCTGGTTCAGCGCGGCCGCCTGGGTCTTCGGCAGGTCCACCGGCACGCCCACCGTCATCAGCGGCGCCGCCACCATGAAGATGATCAGCAGCACGAGCATCACGTCCACCAGCGGGGTGACGTTGATCTCGGCCATGGGCCGGCGGCGGCGCCCGCCGCGCCCGCCTCCGGTCTGGATCGAGGCGGCCATCGCCCTAGACCTGCGCCGGCTGCCGCGGGGGAGCGTTCGGCGGGGGCGCCGCCGGCGCCTCGTCCGCCTGGCGGGAGAGGATGGCGCCGAACTCCGTCGCGAAGCCCTCCAGCCGCCCGGTGAAGCGCGACAGGTCCGTGTTGATCTTGTTGTAGGCCAGCACCGCCGGGATGGCCGCCACCAAGCCGATGGCGGTGGCGAACAGCGCCTCCGCGATGCCCGGCGCCACCACGGCAAGGTTCGTGTTGTTCATCCCCGCGATGGCGGAGAAGGAGTTCATGATGCCCCAGACCGTGCCGAACAGCCCGATGAAGGGCCCGACGGAGCCGACGGAGGCGAGAAAGGTCATCCACTTCTCCAGCCCGTCCATCTCGCGGTTGATGGCCACGTTCATGGCCCGGTCCGCCCGCTCCTTCATCCCCGTCATGGCCAGCGCGCCCGTCAGGCCCATATCGGCCGCCCGCGACCACTCCCGCATGCCCGATCCGAAGACGGCGGCCATCGGGTGCGTCGGCCGCTCCCCCTCCGTGCGGTAGAGGTCCTCCAGGCTGCCGCCGGACCAGAACTTGTCCTCGAAGGCGTCGGCCGCGCGGTTCACCCGCCGCATCGTCGTCCACTTCTCGAACACCACGGCCCAGACCCAGACGCTGGCGAGAAGCAGCCCGATCATCACCGCCTTCACGATCCAGTCCGCCTGGAGGAACAGCCCCCAGAGCGAGAGGTCGTGCCCGGCCGCGGCCAGGTTCTGCGCAGTCACACCACCGTTCACGGGCGGCCTCCTCGTTCACGCGCCCGCACCGAGCGCCATCCCCTGGCGCCCCCCGGCGCCCCCCAGGCCCTCTCGGGCCACACCATCATCCCCGCCGGAACCTGCCCGGCCGGGAAAGCGGCAATGCGGCAGCCCCGCCACCGCAAAGCCCAACTTCGCCCGGCCAAATTCAGCCGGCCGCCGGACCGGAAGCCGGCGCCGGCCGCAGCGCGGAGCGCCAGGGCTCCGGCAACGGCACCGGCCGCAGGCTCTCCCGGGAGACGCAGACCAGCCCGACCGTCAGCCGCGCCAGCACGCCCCCGTCTTCCGCCACCACGTCCTGCCCCACATCCAGCGAGGCGGCCCCCGCCTTCAGGATCCGCGTCTCGATGAACACGAGGTCATCCAGCCGCGCGGGCCGCAGATACGCCACTTCGATGCGGCGCACCACAAGCAACGAAGCATGACGTTCCATCAAAAGATGATGCGGCAACCCTATGTCACGCAAGGATTCCGTTCGCGCCCGCTCCGCCCAGCGGAGATAGTTGGCGTGGTAGGCCACCCCGCCGGCGTCGGTATCCTCGAAATAGACGCGGATCGGATAGCGGTGCACGGCCATGGCGCCCGCCCCTAGCGCCATTCGTCGCGTCCGCCCAGGGGGGCCGCAGAGCCGATCCGCGTCGCCGCACCCCCCGTCGGGGTGAGGATCAGAGCTCCGTCCAGAACGTCCCTTCATAGGGCACCGCCGAGAAGTCCCGGTTGATCGTCGCCAGGGTAGCCGCCGGGTCCAGATCGGCGAAAAGCTCCGGCCGGATCGCCCGCGCCATCGCCTCCAGCTGCACGATGTTCGCGGCCAGGGCGTTGAAGTAGTTCCACATCCCAAGCGCCCGCCGCGATCGCGCCGCCGGCAAGGCCGAGAACTCCGGCGCCCGCAGCACCCGCTCCAGGCTGGCCCGCGCCACCTCGGCAGGCGCCCCCGGCCCCACCTGGATCCCCGCCGCGTCGCCCGGCGCGTAGAGCCCCGTCCCGATGAACACCTCCGCCTCGGAGAGCAGCACACGCTCCATCGCGATGCTGCCGCCGCGCGGATTGCCCGTCAGCCCCTCCGCCACGTTCCGCGCGCCGAGCATGGCGAGGAACTCCCCGTCGCCGCCGCTCGCTCCCGGGGACCAGCAGCAGGGCCAGCGGCCCGGGAAGGCGGCCAGCAGCACGCGCGGCCCCTGCCCGCCCGCCTCCGCCACCCGCCGCGCGATCCGGTCCCGCCGCTCCTCGTAGAAGCGCGCATAGGCCTCCGCCCTCTCCTCCGCGCCCAGCACCGCCCCGAGCAGGCGGATGCTCGGGAGCGTGTTGCGGCCGGGCTGCTGGAAGATGTCCATGTAGACCACCGGCACCCCCGTGCCCTCCAGCAGCTCCACCGCGCGCCGCATCTCCGGCAGGTTCGCCTGCCAGGTGCTGAGGATCACGAGGTCCGGCCGCAGCGCCAGGGCCCGCTCCGCCGGGAAGCCCTGGCCCACCGCGGCCGTCAGCCTGGGGATCCGCTCCAGCGCGGGGAAGCGGCGCTGATACGTCGCCTCGCCCGCCGGGTTCACCTGGGCCAGCTCACCCCCCATCCCGACGACGATGGAAACAGGGTCCGGTAGGATCAGCCCGAGGTTCAGCAGCTGGAACCCTTCGCCGAGAAGGACCGCGCGGGGCGGTGCCGTCACCGTCACCTCACGGCCGAGCAGGTCCCGCACCCGGCGCGGCCAGCCCCCCTGCGCGCCCGCCTGGGCCACCGCGCGCCCGGCCGCGAGAGCCACCGGCGCCCCAAGCAGGGCGCGGCGCGGAAGGCTGGGGATCGTGGCTGCGGTCACGGCGCGGTTCCGGCTGATGCGAACGGCTCGCAGGTAACGGCCCTCGTGCCGCCCCGCAAGCCTTGGGTCAGCCCGCTATCCCGCCCCGGCCGAGGACAGGCGGCGCACCGGAACGCCCGGCCGCACGCGGCGTCAGGAGAGGCCCCTCAAGGCTCAGCACGGCGCAGAGCGGTAGCGGGCCGCCCGGCCCTGCCCTCAGAGGACGGGGATCCTGCCCCTGCTCCGGCCGGACGCCCACCTTCACCTCACCGATCCGCAGCACGGGCCCCGCCATCACGGCGGAAAGAAGGCGCCCGAGGATCCGGGCCTCCTCCAGCGCGTCCGGAAGGCGGACGCCGAGCAGCACCCGAAGTCGGATCGGCGTGGCGGGCGCTGCACCCGGCCCAGCCGCCATACGGCCGGGAAGCGCCCCGCCCTGCGAGGGAAGGATGCTCACCTCAATGAGCCGCAGCCCCACGCCCTGCCACTCCGCGGCTGGCGCCCCGGAAGGGTAGAAGTGCACGGAACCCACCTCCGGATCGCCGGAGAGCAGGTGCTGCAGCGCGACGAGGGCGTCCTCGATCATGGGGCCGGATCCTCCAGCAGGTCCCCCTGCGCGGCCAGCGCGTTGCGCGGCGGCGTCAGTCCCAGGTGCTTCCACCCCGGCAGCCCGAGCACCCGCCCGCGCTGCGTCCGCAGGATCAGCCCCTCCTGGATGAGGTAGGGCTCGATCACCTCCTCCAGCGTGTCCCGGCTCTCCGCCAGCGCCGCCGCCAGCGTCTCCACCCCCACCGGCCCGCCGCCGTGGTGGTCGGCCAGCCGCCGCAGGTAGCGCCGGTCCATCGCGTCCAGCCCCAGCCGGTCCACCTCCAGCCGCTCCAGCGCCGAATCCGCCAGCGCCCGGTCCGCCGGCCGCCCCGCCACCGCCGCGAAGTCCCGCACGCGCCGCAGCAGCCGGCCCGCGATGCGCGGCGTGCCGCGGCTGCGCCGCGCGATCTCCCGCGCGCCGTCCGCCGTCAGCTCGAAGCCCAGCTTCTGCGCCCCCCGCGCCACGATCCGCTCCAACTCCTCCGGCGTGTAGAACTGAAGCCGCAGCGGAATGCCGAAGCGGTCCCGCAGCGGCGTCGCCAGCAGCCCCGCCCGCGTCGTGGCGCCCACCAGGGTAAAGGGCGGCAGGTCGATCCGCACCGTCCGCGCCGCCGGCCCCTCCCCGATGATGAGGTCGAGCTGGAAGTCCTCCATCGCCGGGTACAGAGTCTCCTCGATCGCCGGCTGCAGCCGGTGGATCTCGTCGACGAAGAGAACGTCCTTCGGCTGAAGGTTCGTCAGGATCGCCGCCAGGTCCCCCGCCCGCTGCAGCACCGGGCCGGAGGTGGCGCGGAACCCCACCCCCAGCTCCCGCGCCACGATCTGCGCCAGCGTGGTCTTGCCCAGCCCCGGAGGCCCGAAGAGCAGCACGTGGTCCAGCGCGTCCCCGCGCGCCCGCGCCGCCTGGACGAAGACGGACAGATTCTCCCGTAGGGCGGGCTGGCCGGTGAAGTCCGCCAGGGTCTGCGGGCGAAGCGTGGCTTCCGCCGCGTCCTCCTCCTGCCGGTGGCCGGCGGTGATCCGTTCGTCGCTCGTCGGGGGGCTCATGCAAGGGAACATAGCGTGACCGCCCGCCCCTGTCGCGACCGCCCGTCGTCCTCCACTCCCGGCCTCAGCCAAAGGCAGCCTCGACACCGGCAGCGACCGCGTAAACCTCGCTTTCATGTTCGGCGGTGCAGGCTGCGGCGCCATCCCCGGCCGGGCCCGGGGACCAGAGGGAAGGATTCCCCACCCAACCTCTCCTCCCGGAGCCCAGCATGTCCGCCGACATCGGCAACCTCGTCTTCTACCTCGTCCTGCTGCCTCTGGTGGCAGCGGTCGGGTCCATCGCCCTCGGCATCCTCGCCACCGCCATCGCGGAGCCCTGGGCGCGGCGGTCCCGCTCCGCGGCCGCCGCCCGGACCCGTGCTCCCGCTGCCGCGCCCTCCACCCCGAATGCTCCGCAGGGCGTCGGCTCCCTTCCGCAGAACCCTGCCGCAAGGAGTCCCGGCCCGGCTCACGGAACGCAGGCACCGCTCACGACGCTGAAATCCGCCTGAGCGCCCGCCCGCACCCGGGCAGGCGGCGAGGATTTTCGTTACGATCAATCACTGTTTTCATTGCGTTCTTGCTGGTGCGGAACCTAGGCTCGCCGCGGGAACCAAAGGAACAGGGCCATGCAGAACGACATGGCGCGGCGCCTCGCCGCGGAGTTCATCGGCACCTTCTGGCTCGTGTTCGGCGGCTGCGGGGCCGCCGTGCTCGCGGCGGGCTTCCCCGCCCTCGGCATCGGCTTCACCGGCGTCTCCCTCGCCTTCGGCCTCACCGTGCTCACCATGGCCTACGCGGTCGGCCACATCTCCGGCGGGCACTTCAACCCGGCCGTCACCCTTGGCCTCTGGGCGGCGGGGCGCTGCGCCAACCGGCACGCGCTACGCTACGTCGTCACCCAGGTCGCCGCGGCGATCGTCGCGGCCGGCACGCTCTGGCTCATCGCCTCCGGCAAGGCGGGATGGGAACCCGGCGCCTTCGCCAGCAACGGGTACGGCGAGCTCAGCCCCGGCGGCTATTCGATGTCGGCCGCCTTCGTCGCGGAAGCGCTGCTGACCTTCCTGTTCCTGCTCATCATCGTCGGCACCACCTCGAAGGGGGCGGCCACGGGCTTCGCCGGCATCCCGATCGGCTTCGCGCTCGTGCTCATCCACCTCATCTCCATCCCCATCACCAACACCTCGGTGAACCCGGCGCGCAGCACGGGGCCGGCCCTCTTCGCGGGCGGTGCCTATGTCGGGCAGCTCTGGCTGTTCTGGGTCGCGCCGGTGCTGGGCGCCATGCTGGCCGGCCTGCTGGCCCGCAGCCTCTATGAGCCCTCCTCGATCGAGGACACGATCGTGGTCGAGCAGCGCCGGGCCGAGTAGGGTCCCGGGGGGAGGCCGCCCGCACCCTGCGGAAGGGCCGGCGGTTCCGCCCGGCCGCTAGCGCGGCGCCATCTCCTTCAGGCTCTCCCGGATCAGGGTGTTCAGGTCCGCCCCCTCCCCGATCCGGTCCTGCACCCGCGCCACGACGGAGGCCGCCTCCGGCCGCCGCCATCCCAGGTTCAGCAGGGCCGAGACGGCATCCGCCGCCGCGCCCCGCTCCGGCCCCACCGGCGCGGCCGGCACCGCGAAGGCGGCATCGCCGGTCGGCATTCCCCCGACCTTCTCCCGCAGCTCGCTCAGCAGCCGGATCGCCAGCTTCGGCCCCACGCCGGGTGCCCGGGTCAGGCTGCCCCGGTCCCCGGCCACGATCGCCCCGGCCAGGTCGCGCGGCGACAGCGCGGAGAGCAGCCCCAGCGCCACCTTCGGCCCCACGCCCTGAATGCCCGTGAGAAGCCGGAACCAGTCCCGCTCCGCCGCGTCGGCGAAGCCGTAGAGGGTGATCGCGTCCTCCCGCACCACCGTCTCGATCCAGAGCGTCCCCACCCCGTCCGCCGGCAGCGCGGAGACCGCGCGGGATGAGGCGGAGACGAGGTAGCCCACTCCGTTCACGTCGAGGATGCACCCGCCCTCATGCACGGAATCCAGCCGCCCGCGCAGCTTGCCGATCATGCCCCGCCTCCGATGACCGGAGGGCGAAGCCCGGAGGTCTGAATCGGAGGCGACAACCAGTCTCCGATGACCGGAGGGCGGTGCCCGGAGGTCTGAGTCGGCGGCGCCCTCATGCCGTCTGGTACCCCCGCGCCAGCGCCATCCGGGTGCTGCGGTGGTTGGCGTGGCAGATGGCGATGGCCAGCGCGTCCGCCGCGTCCGCCCGCCGGATCACGGCGCCCGGCAGCAGCCGCCGCACCATGTCCTGCACCTGCACCTTGTCCGCGTGGCCGGTGCCGACCACGGCCCGCTTGATCTCCATGGCCTGGTACTCGGCCACCACCACGCCCAGCAGCGCCGGCGCCAGCAGCACCACGCCCCGCGCCTGGCCCAGCTTCAGCGCCGCGCCCGGGTTCTTGTTGACGTAGGTGTGCTCCACCGCCGCCTCGTCCGGCCGCATCTCCTCCACCAGCGCCGTCAGCGCCCGGTGGATGGCGCAGAGCCGGTCCGCCAGCGGCAGGTCCGCCTTCGTGCTCACCACCCCGTCGCCCAGGTGCCGCAGGCGGGACCCGCTGCTCTCCACCAGCCCCCAGCCCGTGTGCTGAAGCCCGGGGTCCAGCCCGAGGATCCTGACAGACCCGACGCCGCCCGCCCGATTCACGTTCCGCGGCTCCGCCGCTGCACGATCGGGCGGGGTCAAGCCGTCAGCTTCTCCAGGATCTCGTCCGGCACGTCGAAATTGGCGTAGACGTTCTGCACGTCGTCGTGGTCGTCCAGCGCGTCCACCATCTTCAGCACCCCGCGCGCGGCCTCCTCGTCCAGCGGCACGCTGGCGTTCGGGCGCCACTCCAGCTTCGCGCTCTCCGCCGGGCCCAGCTTCGCCTCCAGCGCGTCCCGCACCTCGAACAGGTCCGCGATGGCGGTGCGGATCGCGTGCCCGTCCTCGTCCGTCTCCACGTCCTGCGCGCCGGCCTCGATCGCCGCCTCCAGCACCGAATCCGCATCCCCGGCAGAGGGCGGGTAGCGCACCACCCCCTCCCGCTCGAACTGGAAGGCCACCGAATTGCTCTCCCCCAGCGCCCCCCCGTTCTTGGAGAAGATGGAGCGCAGGTCGGAGGCGGTGCGGTTCCGGTTGTCCGTCAGCGCCTCCACGATCACGGCCACGCCGCCGGGCCCATAGCCCTCGTAGCGCACCTCGTCGTAGTTCTCGGTGTCGGCGCCCTGGGCCACGCGCTTGATGGCGCGCTCCACCGTGTCCCGCGGCATGTTGGCCACCAGCGCCGCCTTCACCGCCGCCCGCAGGCGCGGGTTGTGCGCCGGGTCCGGCAGCCCCTGCTTGGCGGAGACGGTGACCTCGCGGATCAGCTTGCCCCAGGCCTGGGCGCGCTTGGCGCTCTGCGCGGCCTTGCGGTGGGCGATGTTCTTGGCGTGCGAATGGCCGGCCATGCCTGGCGTCCTGTTCTTTCTCGGGCGGCGGCGCGCCGGCCCGGAAGGAAGCCGGGTGCCGCGCGCCGGCCCGCCGGGGCCAGGCCCCCGGGCAGGTGGGGACGGCCCGCGCGGCGGGGCTGGGAACCCCTATCCTACACCGCCGCCGCCGCCCCGCGCCACCCGGGGCAGCGCCCCGCGCGGGGGAAGGCAGCGCCCCGCGCTCCCCGTGGCAGCGCCCCGGCGCCCCAGATGGCGCTTGCCCCCGCCGCCCGGACGCGCTTCACCCTGAGAGGCACCCGCAGCCGCCACCGCCCCTCGTGCCGAGGTTCCCATGGACGCAAACCCCGCCGCCCACCCCTTCGACGTCACCTCGCACGAGGCGCTCGCCACCCTCTACGACGCCCCCCGGCCCGTGGTGCTCGCCAAGGCCACCGACCGGATCGAGGGCAAGAGCGCCGCCTTCATCGCCGCCTCCCCCTTCCTCGTCCTCTCCACCGTCGGCAACCGCGGCCCCCACGCCACCCCGCGCGGCGACGCACCGGGCTTCGTCGCCCTCCTGGACGAGAAGACCCTCGTCCTGCCCGACCGCCGCGGCAACAACCGCATCGACGCGCTGCGCGACGTGCTGGACGACCCCCGCGTCGCCCTCCTCTTCCTCGTTCCCGGCATGGGGGAGACGCTGCGCGTCCACGGCACCGCCCGCATCAGCACCGATCCCGAGCTGCGCGGGCGCCTCGCCATGGGCCGCGCGGTGCCGCCCACCGTCCTCGTCGTCTCCGTCACCGAGGTCTTCATGCAGTGCCCCCGCGCCCTGCTGCGCGCGGAACTCTGGGCCGGGCGGGAGAAGCCGGCGGGCGCCCCCACCGGCGGCGAGATGATCGCCGAGCACACGAAGGGCGCCTACGACCAGAAGGTCTACGACAACGAGACCGCCCCCTACTGCGCCGACAACCTCTACTGAACCGCCACCGCTGACACCGTGCCCGACCTCCGCATCTCCCGGAGCCTGACGGTCCCCGAGGCGGCGCTGGAGGAGAGCTTCATCGCCGCCTCCGGCCCCGGCGGGCAGAACGTGAACAAGGTGGCCACCGCCGTGCAGCTCCGCCTGCACACCGCCCGCATCCCCGGGCTGAGCGAGCGCGTCATGGCGAATCTCCGCGCCCTCGCCGGCCGCCGCATGAATGAGGAGGGCGTCCTTCTCCTCGTCTCGCGGGAGCACCGGACGCAGGATCGGAACCGCGAGGCCGCCCGCGCCCGGCTGGAGGCCCTGCTGCGGGAGGCCTCGGCCCCTCCCCCACCGGTCCGCCGCCCCACCCGCCCCACGCGCGGCAGCCAGGAGCGCCGCCTGGCCGAGAAGGGGGCGCGGGCCGGCATCAAGCGCGACCGCGGGCGCATCCGGGACGAATAACCCGCGGGACGGATAAACCCCCGGGACAACAACCTACTGCGTGTTGCCCAGCGCCGCGGGCGGCGGCGAATCCTTCCTCGCTCCGGCCGCCTGGCCCGCCGGCTCCGGCTGCCTCTCCTCCCGTCGCCTCTCTTCCTTCCCAGGCAGCACCGCCTCCGCCTCGGCGGGCGTCCGTGCGAACCGCGAGAGGATCACGCTCTGGGCCGGCACCGCGATGGCGATCCCCAGCTCCTCGAAGCGCCCCTTGATGCGACGGTTGAACTCGCGCTGCACGCCCCAGCGCCCGGTGTCCGTGCAGGGCATCTGCCCCAGCACGGTGAAGGTCGCGCCATCCACCTTGTCCACGCCCCAGAGCGAGAAGTCGTCGAGGATGCTGTCCTTGAAGGCCGGATCCTCGCGCATCCCCGCCCCGATCTCCTTCAGCACGCGCCCCACCCGGTCCGGATCCTCGGAGAAGGCGACGGTCACGGAGACCGCGGCATTGCCCCGGCCCTTGTTCGTGTTCGTCACGGTGGTAACGGAGCTGAACGGGATCACGTGCACCGATCCGTCCCCGGCGCGCAGCCGGATGGTGCGGATGGAAAGGTTCTCCACCGAGCCCGACAAGCCGGAGACCGTCACCCAGTCCCCCACCTGCATCGTGTTCTCCAGCAGCAGGAAAATGCCGGTGATCACGTCCTGCACCAGCTTCTGGGACCCGAAGCCGACCGCCACGCCGAGGATGCCCGCCCCCGCCAGCAGCGGCGCGATGTTCACCCCGAGCTGCGAGAGCGCGGTGAAGCCCACGATCGCCACGATCAGCACCAGCAGTGTGGTGTGCAGCAGCGGCAGCAGCGTGCGCAGCCGGGCCGATCGCGCGCGCTCCCCACGCTCCGACATCTCCACGATCTTGCGGTCGATCCAGGCGTTCACCCCCTCCCAGATCACCACCGCCAGCACCCCCGCGACGGCCAGGATGAGCGCGGAGGCTGCCACGCGCTGCCCCAGCCCTCCCTCGCGGAATGATTCCATCACGTCCACGCCCCAGACCTGCAGCAGGGCGAGCACGGTCACGGCGCCGATCGCGGCGGAGATACCGCGCCGGAGCAGCGGCACGTAGCGGTTCGCCCGCCCCTCCAGCAGCGGCAGCCGCTGCGCCGTCTCCGCTTTGATCCGGAACGCGCGGTCCAGCAGCCCGAGCACCGTCACCGCCACCAGCCGCGCCACCACCAGCACCGCGACGGTGGCGCCGACATAGCGCAGCAGCAGCCCGTAGCCGTTCTCGATCCGCAGCGCCCACACGAACCAGAGGGCGAGCAGCAGGAAGATCGCGACGATGTGCCACACCCGCGCCAGCCAGCGCCGCGCCAGCGCCAGCCCGCCAGCGGCCCCCGGCGGCGCGTCGATCAGCGCCGCGATGCCGCGGCGGCACTGCAGCACCACCACGATCAGCAGCAGGTGATTCAGCAGCACCACCAGCTTGGCGGCGGATTCGTAGGCCGCGGGGTAGAGCCCGAGGATGCGCGCGATCTCCAGCGCCGCCATGCCGTAGATGGCGATCCCCGTCACACGCCCCAGCCACACCTCGGCATAGGCCGCCGTCTCGTCGGACATGCGGAACAGCCGCAGGAAGCGCGACCTCGGCGAGAAGACGGCGCAGCCCGCCGCCATGATCACGTGCTGGATCACGAAGGCGTTCACCGCCGCGATGATGATCAGCGGCGTCACGCCCCCGTCGCCCAGCGGCGTGGCCAGCAGCAGGTTCCCCACCAGCGCGAAGACGCCGATCGGGACCAGCTCCAGCACCAGCTTGATCCCGGCCAGCGGCGCCCGCTGCATCAGCCGCAGCTCCGCCTGGCTCGCCACGCGCGGCGCGTCAGTAGCGGAGGCCACGGTGCGCCGCGCCACCGCCTTGTCCACCGCGCGCCGCTCCAGCGCGGCCAGCGGCCGGCGCATCGCGCGCCGCAGCACCCAGCGGGCACCCCAGGCCAGGGCCAGCACCACCGCCAGCCGCCAGGCAACATCGAGGATGGCCGACTGCGCGAAGGGGTTGCTGGCCGTCCGCACCAGCCACATCCAGGCCAGCGGCAGGCTGGAGACCGTGGCCCCCACCGCCGCCAGATGGCCGGACAGGGCGGAGAGCCAGCTGGAGAGGGCGGCGATGATCTCCGCCAGCAGGCTGTCGGAGGTCAGAGAAACCTTGTCCCCCGCCGGGGCCGCTGCCGCCGCGGGAACTGCCGGTGCTGGAGCTACCGGTGCCGAGTTTGCCGGTGCCGCTGCCGTGGTACCCGGGGCGGCCACCCCCGCAGCGGGGGCTGGCGCGCCCGCTCCGCCCGGCACTACGCCTGCCACGGCGCGCAGCGCGTCCAACACCTGCTGCCGGCGGGCGTCGTCGCCGAGGATGCTCAGCGCGTTGCGCGCCTGCTCCGGCGTCAGCGCCTCCATCCCCCCGGCCGTCACCCCGCCCATGGCCACGCCCGGCTGCGCCCGGGCGGCCCCGGCGAGGAGCGCCAGCGCCGCGACCATGACCAGCAGGACACCTCCCCGGCGCCCCCGGAGGCGCCCGCTGACCTGATCACCGCCGGGGGAATTCGGCCGAGCAAAGGGGTTCAGGGCAAGGAGAAGCTTCTGCATTCCGTGGAATTCTCCAGGGGTCGTTCAGGCCGCGCCCTTTGAGGCGCGTCGGGCCGAAACCCAGGGGCGGACGAGGGCCGCAGGCCCCCGCACACGTCACGTCCGGCCGCCCCGCCCCGCCCCGTGGGCGCAAGCATGGTCCGGCACGGCAGACACCTTCCGCCGGCAGATGGGCCGCGGGGCGCACTCGGCGGAAAAGCGGCCGAAGGGGGCTCTTGGTTGCAGTTGCGAAGGCGGAAGAGGAGTCTCCGGCGCGCCGGGAGCCCGCGCCCAGAGCCCGCGCCCAGAACCCGCGCTCAGAATCCTGGCATGATCTGGGAGAGCCGCCCGCCCAGCCGCACCGGCCCGATCCGGACGGCCAGCCCCGTCGCGTCGTCCGTCTCCGCCAGCACGCCGCAGAGCGTCGCCTCGCCCTCCGCCGGCGCCAGCCGCTCGCTCGGCACCTTGCGCCAGAAGCGGATGGAGGCCCCGGCCTTCCCCATGCCGATCACGCTGTCGTAATCGCCGCACATCCCGGCATCGCTCACATAGCCGGTGCCGCCCTCCAGCACCTGGTGGTCGGCGGTCGGCACATGGGTGTGGGTGCCGCAGATGAGGCTGACCCGCCCGTCGAAGGAGTGCCCGAAGCCGAGCTTCTCGCTCGTCGCCTCCGCGTGGATGTCCACCACCACCGCCTGGACGGAGCCGTTCGCCCCCATCGTATGGCGCACCAACTCCGCCTGCGCCGCGCGGAAAGGGTCGTCCAGCGGCTCCATGAACAGCCGCCCCATCACCTGCATCACCAGCGCCCGGCCGCGGCCCGGCACCTCCACCACCGTCGCCCCGCGCCCGGGCGTGCCGGGCGGGTAGTTCATCGGCCGGATCAGCCGCGCCTCGCCCTCGATGTAGGGCACGATCTCCTTACGGTCCCAGGCGTGGTTGCCGAGCGTCAGCACGTCGGCGCCGGCCTCCAGGAAGGCCCGCGCCATGTCCGGCGCCAGACCGAAGCCGTGGGAGGCGTTCTCGGCGTTCAGCACCACGAGGTCGGCCAGCAGGTCCCGCCGCAGCCCCGGCAGGCGCGACACCACCGCGTCCCGCCCCGCGCGCCCGACCACGTCGCCCAGAAAGAGGATCCTCAACCCGCCGAAACCCCGAACCGCATCACGCCAAGCTCCGTCGCTACCGCGTCCAGCGGCGCGTCATGCGGCCCGCAGGGCACGCTGTCCATCTCCTGGCAGGCGAAGGCCACCCCGAGCGTCCCCGCGCCCGGCAGGGCCACGAGCGTCCGGTCGTAGTAGCCGCCACCATAGCCAAGCCGCCGCCCCGCCCGGTCGAAGGCCAGCAGCGGCACGATGAGCCAGTCCGGCACCAGGGCCGGCGCGTCCTCTCCCGGTTGCAGGGTCCCGAAAGGCCCCTTCGCCATGGGGTCGCCGAAGGCAAAGGCCCGGAAATCCAGCGGCAAGCCGCGCTTCGGAGTGCGCGGCAGGCAGAGCCGGTGCGCCCGCCCCTCCAGCGCCCGCAGCAGCGGCCGGACGTCGATCTCGTGCCCCATGGGCCAGAACCCTGCCACCACGGCGCCCGCCGGCGGCGGCGCGTCCCGCAGCACATGGGCGGCCAGGGCCGGGCCGGTGCCCGCCGCCTCGGCGCGCGCGCGCCGGGCCTGGGCCTCCTCGCGCGCCACGATCTTCGCCGCGCGGAGGGCGGCGCCGTCGCCGGTACCGGAAGGGGAAAGGTGCGGAGCCGCCATGACCGCTGGCGATTCGTCCTCCAAGGCCTGCTAACGCAGGTGGGCGCCAGGTATCCGGACCAGGGCCCGGACAGAGCCAGCTCCCGGAGGGTGCTTATTGGCCCAGGGGATGATGTGCCTGGCGCGAAAGGCAGCCCCGCCGGACCTATCTAGTGCCGCGCCCGCCCTTCCGCCAGACCCCCCAGTGCCAGAGCCCCGGCGCCAGAGCCCCGGCACCAGGCCGGCCTCAGCCCTTTCCAAGGTCGGAGGCGATTCCCTCGATCCGCTCCGCCACCCGCGCCAGCCGCTCCGCCAGCCGCGGGTCCGTCGGCGCCGCCGGCGGCAGCATCCCCGCCCGCGCCTGGGCGAGCTCCACCTTCAGGTCGTGCACCTCGTCCGCCAGCAGGAGGGAGGCGAGCAGCAGCAGCCTCGGCTCGCCGTAGGACCCGCCCATGGTCCGCACGGAGGAGACGCGGCGGTCCACCTCCGCCGCCAGGGCGACGAGATGCGCCTCCTGCCCGTCCTCGCAGGATACGGGATGGCTGTAGCCGCCGACGCGAACCGTCACCTGTCCCAAAGCCTAGCCCTCCAACGCCATCCAGAATCGCCTGCGAAAAACCGCCGGGCCCGAACCGCCCGGCCACGCCCGCTACCCGAGATTCGGGCCGGAGGGACCGCTTCTGCCGCCCTCCTCCTCCGACAGCCCGGCCTCGTCGAACCCGGCCTCGTCACCCATCCCCTCCTCGCCGAGGCCTTCGCCCAGGCCCTCGTCGGAGAGGACGGCGGAACCCTCGGGCAGCGCCGCGCGCAGCCGGGCGATCGTCGCCTCCAGCCGTGCGGAGAGCGCCGCCACCTCCTCGACCGGCACGCCCGCCGGGGCAGGCTGGCCACGCGGCACCGAGGCCGCCGCCCGCGCCAGCCGCTCCACCGCCGCTTCCAACCGTGCGGCCGCCTCTGCCAGGCTGTCCGACATGCCGCTCCCAACCTCCGCACCCGCACCGGACGGCGGGCCAAGCCTCACGAACGACCCGCCGCAGGCCGGCCTGACACGTCAGCGTGATGGCTTTACCGGTCCCCTCGCAAGGGGGTCAACCGCGCCCCCGCCCGCCATCCGCTTCCATTCCGCCGACGAGGCGGCCGCCGCCCTCGCCCTGGCCCCTGCCGGCGGCGTGCTCCTCCTCTCCGCCCCCGGGGCCGCGGCCTGGCCCGGCGCGGCCGTGGTGGCCGCCATGGTCGCCCGCGCCGCCACCGCCCATCCCGATGCCTCCTACCTGGCGGCGCTGGACTGCGGCAGCGCCCCCGGCCTCGCGCTGGACGCCCTGCGCCAGGGCTGGCGCCTGCTGATCCTGGACCCGTCCCACCCGTCCTTCCCCGCCCTGCACGCCGCGGCGCAGGAGGTGGGCGCCACCCTCTGGCGCCAGGCCCCGGAGGCGCTGGACCTCGCGCGCCTCGACCTGCGCCGCCCCGGCGGCCGCGCCCTGCTCGCCCGTCATCTTGGCGCCGGGGTGCCGGATCCCTGACCCGCCCCTGGCAAGGGCCGGAACCCGCCTCCTCCCCGCGGCGCCCTCCCCCCGGCCCGTAACCCCCGGCCCGTGACAAGGTCCGCGCCCTGCGGCTTACTCCGGCCCCGCCCACGGCCCGGCAGAGGAGGAACGCCCCATGCAGCTCACCCCACAAGTCCGCGAAATCCTCGGCTGGTACGAGAGCGACAACCCCGGCACCAAGACCAACCTCGCCCGCATCCTGATGGAGGGAAGGCTCGGCGGCACCGGCCGCATGGTCATCCTGCCCGTGGACCAGGGCTTCGAGCACGGCCCCGCACGCTCCTTCGCTCCCAACCCCGCCGCCTACGACCCGCGCTACCACTTCGAACTGGCGATCGAGGCCGGGCTGAACGCCTACGCCGCCCCGCTCGGCATGATCGAGGCCGGCGCCGCCACCTATGCCGGCGCCATCCCCACGATCCTGAAGGTCAACAGCAGCAACTCCCTCTCCACCACCAAGGACCAGGCCGTCACCGGCACGGTGGCGGACGCGCTGCGCCTGGGCTGCTCCGCCATCGGCTTCACCATCTATCCGGGCAGCGAGTACCAGTTCGAGATGATGGAGGAGCTGCGCGAGCTGGCGGAGGAGGCCAAGGCCTCCGGCCTCGCCGTGGTGGTCTGGAGCTACCCGCGCGGCCCGATGCTGGACAAGACCGCCGAGACCGCGCTCGACATCTGCGCCTACGCCGCGCACATGGCCGCCCTTCTCGGCGCCCACATCATCAAGGTGAAGCCGCCCACCGAGGCCATCTCCCTCGACGCCGCGAAGAGGACCTACGAGAAGAGCCCGGTGCCCGACATCGGCACCCTCTCCGGCCGCATCGCCCACGTGGTGCAGGCCTGCTTCGGCGGCCGCCGCCTCGTCGTCTTCTCCGGCGGCGAGTCCGGAACGAGCGAGGCCATGGTGGAGATGGCGCGCGGCATCCGCGCCGGCGGCGGCAACGGCTCCATCATCGGCCGCAACACCTTCCAGCGCCCCAAGGCGGAGGCGCTGAAGCTGCTGTCGGACATCATCGACGTCTACAAGGCCTGAAGCAGCACAAGGGACAGTCCGTTCGGGGCGCGCCGCCGCGGCGCCGCGCCCCGGACAGCCGAAGGCGAACCCAAGCGTCGTCCCACCTTCCGCAACGCCGCGACCCCCGCGCTTCGGAGGAGGAGCCCCTTGGCCGGATCAGTGAATCCTGAAGCCCGGACGGCTGGCGACAAGCGCCTCGGCCGTCTCCCTGCTGCGTAACTCGAGCCACGGACAGGGCGACAGCCCCAGGTGGCCGGTCGCTTCCGCGTAGAGCCAGTCCGCGATCTCGTCGACGGACGCTTCCTGGTCCATCAGCATGACATAGGCCCGACCAACATAGGCATCGTACTCGCCATGAGCGTTCGGAGCATCTCGGACGCCGATGGGATCCCATACGTCCAGCATGATCTGACGGACCACCTCCCGGTTCTCCCGGGACCGATACTTGTCGCGTCCGTTCGGCATGTCGTCACGATCCTGGTTCGGGTCCGCAGTGCGAGCAGACAATTCATTTCGAGATCGCTACAATAGTGCCTTGCGCGCGCAAGCGCAAACAGCTCCCCCTCAGCACAACCGGGCCGGCACGCGTGGCGGCGACGGAGACGTGGTATCACCGCCCCATACCCGCCCACCGGACCGACTCACGCACATGCCCGACTGCCGCCTTTACCTCATCACCCCGCCTCGCATCGACCTCGCGACCTTCCCGGACAGCCTCGCCCGCGCCCTCGACGCCGGCGACGTCGCCTGCCTCCAGCTCCGCCTGAAGGAGGCCCCGGAGGACGAGGTGCGGCGCGCCATCGACGCGCTGCTGCCCGTGGCCCAGTCCCACGACGTCGCCTTCCTACTGAACGACAACGCCGAGCTCGCCGCCCGCAGCGGCTGCGACGGCGCCCATCTCGGCCAGGAGGACGGAGACCACGAGCGCGCCCGGCGCCTGCTGAAGGACGGCACGCTCGGCATCACCTGCCACGCCAGCCGCCACCTCGCGATGGAGGCCGGGGAACTGGGCGCCGACTACGTCGCCTTCGGCGCCTTCTTCCCCACCGGGACGAAGGAGGCAAAGCACAAGGCGGAGCCGGAGATCCTGGAGTGGTGGTCGAACCTCTTCGAGATTCCCTGCGTCGCCATCGGCGGCATCACCGCGGAGAACTGCGCCCCCCTCGTCCGCGCCGGGGCCGATTTCCTCGCGGTGGTCGGGGCGGTGTGGAAGCACCCCGAGGGCCCCGCCGCCGGGGTGCGTGCGATGAACGCCGCCATCGCCGCGGCCTGAAAAGCCGAAGGCCGCGCCCCCTTCCGGGAACGCGGCCTTCGAACCGGAACCGCCCGGCGTCAGCGGACGATGGCGACGCCCGGGTTGCGCGTGCCCTGCGGCGTGATGGAGCCGGCCGGCGCCGTCTGCTCCGGCATCGGGGCCGGGGCACCCGGGGCACCCTCCAGCACCATTCCGCCGCCGTTGTAGGCGCGGTCGGAATCGGCGGTGCGCCCGCCGCGGTCGATCGGCGGGCCGGGGGAACGGCCGGTGCTGCTCCGGCCGTCGTACATGTTGGCCATCGCCGGGCCGGCGAGGAGCGCGGCGGCGGCCGCGAGGGCGAGAACGCGCATGGTGGACCTCCGTGATCGTCCCACCCCCAACGCCACCCCCCTTTCGCGGTTGCAGCCCCGCCCGGCCGCCGCCAAGTCGCGGCCATGGACGAGCTGACCTTCCTCACCGCCCTCCACCGCCCGGGCACGCTGGTGGATGTGGGCGCGCATGACGGCCTGCTCGCCCTGCCCCTTGCCGCCCTGCCCGGCGCCCGAGTGATCGCCTTCGAGCCCCTGGCCGAGGCCCGCGGCAGGCTGGCCGCGCGCGCCCCCGGCCTCACCCTCCGCGCGGAGGCGCTGGGCGAGGCGCCCGGCACGATCGACCTCTCCGTCCCCGTGCTGGACGGCGCGCCGCAGTGGCAGTGGGCGAGCACCGCGAAGAGCTTCTCCGCGCATGAGGGGCCGCGCCTCGCCGTCCGGCGGCGGCCCGTCCCCGTCATCGCGCTGGACAGCCTCGCGCTGCCCGACGTCACCGCCATGAAAATCGACGCGGAGGGCGCCGAGTACGCCGCGCTGCGCGGCGCGCGGACCACCCTGGCGCGCTGCCGCCCCGTGCTGACACTGGAACTGGAGGAGCGCCATGCGGAGGGCTGCACCTGGGCCGTGCCCGCCTTCCTCGACGCGCTGGGCTACGAGACCTGCTTCGCCCATGAAGGCCGCTGGCACCCCATGGAAGCGCTGCACCGCCCGACCATGCAGCGCGCCAGCCCGGATCCCGCGGTGTTCGAGGCTTCGGACCCCTACGTCTTCAACTTCTACGCCTGGCCCGTGGAGCGCGCGGCGGAAGCCCGCGCGCTCCTTCCGACATAGGCCCGCTAGCTCTGGCCGGCTAGCTCTGGCCGCCGAGCTCGCCGGACTGCACGAGCTGCTGCGCCTCCGCCGCCTGCGCGTCCAGCGACTGCCGCAGACCGGAGGCCAGCCCCAGCCGATGCGCCAGCGCGTCGAGATAGGCCCGCTCCGCCGCCGTGTCCGGCTCCGCCACCAGGCGGGAGACCATGTAGATCTCGGACTTCTGCGCGTCGGTCCGAGCCATCGCCGCCACGGCAGAGGGGTCGACCGGCGCGTCCAGCGCCTGGAACACGAAGCCCTTCGCCTCGGCGTCCAGCCCCAGCCGCTCCACCTCGTCGAAGATCCGGCCGCGCTCCTCCTCGTCCAGGTGCCCGTCCGCCTTCGCCGCCGCGATCATCGCGCGGATGAGGGAGAGGCCGAAGGGCTGCCCGTCCGCCCCCGGCGCGTCGTCCCGCGCGAACTCCGCGGGCGGCGGCACGGCGGGCGCCCCGTTGGCGGACGGGGCACCGGACCACGGCCCGGAGGAGGGCGCCGGCGCCTGCGCGCCGCCGAACCCGCCTCCTGCCTGACTCCCAGTCTGACCACCCTGCTGGCCCTGCGATTCCTGCCACTGCTTCCACGCGCGGTAGGCCAGCGTGCCCAGCACGGCCATGCCGCCCATCTTCAGCAGCCCGCCGCCGCCGCCTCGCCGGCGACCGCCGAGAAGGGAGCCGAGCAGCCCGCCCGCCGCCGCGGTGCCGATGCCACCGCCGAGCATTCCGCCCAGCCCGCCGCCCAGCCCGCCACCCAGCCCGCCACCCAGCCCGCCACCCAATCCACCACCGGTCCCGCTGCCCGCGGACCCGCCAAGGCTGCCGATCGGCCCGCCGAAGAAGCCGCCGCCGCTCCGGTCGCTGTCCTGGTCGCCCGCCCGCCCCGGAGAGGCCACGGCGCCGCCGGTGTCGCGATCCCGCCCGAGGCTGCCAATGGGCCCCCCGAACATCCCGCCGCCGCGCGACCCGCCCCCGCCGCCGAGGCTGCCGATCCCGCCGCCGAGCAGCCCGCCCAGCACGTCCCGCAGCGACCCGCCGCCTCCGCCACCGAGGCTGCCAATCCCGCCGCCCCCGCGTTGATCCGTCCCGCGCCCGCCCGAGCCCCCTCCGAGGAACCCGTCCAGCAGCCCTTTCGTGTCGAACATCTGCGCCTCTCCCGATCAGACCCGGGAAACGCCGCAGCCGGCGCTTCGATGCGCCGCGCCCTTCCGTTCCCCAAGCCCCCCGGGGATCCGCCTCAGGCCGCCGTCCCCGCCCAGGCGGCCCCGCGCGCCAGCCCGGCCTCCGCCTCCCGCAGCAGCGCCGCGAAATCCTCCGCCGCGCCCGGCCCGGTGGCCATGCCCACCCGGAGCTCCATCCCCGGCCCCTCCCGGAAGGGGTCCTCTGGCCCCAGCCGCTCCGGGACCAGCCGAGGCAGGTCATCCGCCAGGCGCCGCGCGGCGGCCGGCGGGATCCCCTCCAGCAGCAGCGCGAAGCCCCGGGCGCCGTGCCGGAACACCAGGTCGTCCGCCCGCAGCGTCCCCGCGAGGGCCAGCGCCAGGTTGCGCAGCGGCACCGCCCCCTCCGGCCCCGAGGCTTCCACCAGCAGCAGCGCGAGTCCCCGCCCCCGCCGGCGCGCATGTCGGAACCGCTCCGCCCCCACCGCCCCCAGCAGGTGGGAGGAGATCGTCCCCGTCGCGGGATCCTTCTGCAGCCCGCGCTCCGCCGCCAGCCGCCGCCGGTAGGTCAGCAGCTCGAAGAGGTCGCCCAGCGGCCGGCGCATCCCCGCGTCGCCCCGCGTCTCGAAGTGCCGGAGATAGGCGGCCAGCAGCGCGCCATAGACCAGCGCCGCCCCCATCTTCGCCGCCCAGCCGCCGAACAGCGCCGCCAGCGGCACCCCCGCCACCAGCCGCAGCACGCCGAAGAAGGCGAGCTGGTCGAAGCTCAGCACCGCCGCCAGGCAGAGGACGATCCGCATCATCTGGCGCCCGCGGAACAGGGGCGCCACCGCCTCGTAGAGGAGGAGGAGGAGCAGGCTGTCCACGAAGAGCAGCAGCGTGCCCCAGACCATCAGCACGCCCATCTCGTCGATGAAGGCGAGGTTCAGCGGCGCGCCGCCGAAGCTCGCCGGCGTGTAGAGGCGCAGGAGGAGGCAGGTGACGACGACGATGAGATTGCCGATCAGCAGCCCGTAGACCGGCTGCCGCACCGCCTCCGCATCCTCCTTCACGTAGAGCAGCAGCACCATCGCCAGCTTGCCGGAGAAGAGCACCACGGAGCCCGGCGAGATCAGCCCGAAGGGCAGCCGGATGAAGAAGACCGCGGCCAGGTACGTCTCCAGGAAATGCATCACCCCCAGGGCGCAGACGAAGACGCCCGTCCCGAGAGCGCCGCGCGCCCGGAACAGGGCCGCCATCGTGCCGAAGTACAGCACGGCCTGGAGAAGCAGCAGCGCGGCCCCGCTCAACGCGCGGGCGTCCCGTGCCAGTGAACCCTTCGCTCAGGAATCACGCGCCCACCCCGTGCCGCTCCGGAGAGCATGCCGGAGGAACGTGGAAAATCAACCCGAGGTTGTTCGGCGCGAAAATGTCACGTCCGGTGGCCGAACCCAGACCTCCGCCCTCACTCCGCGGAACCGAAGGGCCATCCACTCAGCCAGCGCACCTCCTCCAGGCTCGGCACCCCGGCCGCCAGCATCGCCAGCCGGTCGAAGCCCAGCGCGATCCCCGCCACGGGCGGCATCCCCTGGCGCAGCGCTGCCAGGAAGTCCGCGTCCACCGCCCAGCCCGCGCCGTAGAGCGCCTCCCGCTCCGCCACGTCGCGGGCGAAGCGCGCGGCCTGCTCCTCCGGGTCCAGCAGCTCGTCGAAGGCGTTGCCCAGTTCCAGCCCGGCCGCGAATACCTCGAAGCGCAGCGCCGCGCGGGGATCGGCCGGGTCCCGCCGCGCCAGCGCCGCCTGCGGCGCCGGCCAGTGCGTCAGGAAGGTCCCCCGCCCGCGCCCGAGCGCAGGCTCCACCTGCTCCAGCATCAGCCGGAAGAACAGGTCCTCCCACCCCAGCTCCTCCGACACTGAAAGCCCCGCCGCCCGCGCGGAGGCCGCCAGGGCTGCCGCATCCCCCTCCGCCGTCGCGGGATCGACGGAGGCCAGCACGTCCACCCCCACCCGCGCGAAGGCCTCCGCCACCGTCACCCGCTCGAAGGGAAGGGACAGGTCCGTCTCCACCCCCGCATGGGCCACGCGGGGCGGCAGCACGGCGCGCAGATAGCTCTCCACCGCGTCCATCAGCCCCTCCAGCCCGGCGCCGAGGAGATAGACCTCCAGCATCGTGAACTCCGGCGCGTGGCGGGGCGAGACCTCGCCGTTCCGCCACACCCGCGCCAGCTCAAACACGCTGCCCGCGCCCCCCACCAGCAGCCGCTTGATCGCCAGCTCCGGCGAGGTCCGCAGCCACAGCTCCTGCCCCTCCCCGCGCCCGAGATGCGGCTCGAAGCGGCTGCGGAACCCGTGCAGGTGCACCTCCATCCCCGGCACGGGCACGAGGCAGGGCGTCTCCACCTCGGTGCACCCCCGCGCTTCCCAGAAACCGCGCGTCTCCCGCGTCAGCGCCGCCCGCCGCCGCAGGGCCGGCAGCCGCGCCGCCAGGGACTCCGGGTGCCAGGCGGGAAAGGGGTCATGCGCCACGCTCGGGCCTCCGTTCCGAAGGGCATCCCGTGACACAACCACCCGCTCCGGGCTACCAGCCCCCGCCATGCCCGACGGCTTCCCTTCCCCCCAACCTCCTCCAAGCGAACCGGTCACCCGCCCCCTGCGGGACGCGGATGCCCTCGCCGCCGCCGGCCTCGTCGCGCCCGCCTCCCTGCCCGCGCTCCGCGCCGTGGCCGCGCGCTACGCCGTCTCCGTCACCCCCGCCATGGCCGCGCTGATCGACCCGGCCGACCCCGCCGACCCCATCGCCGCCCAGTACCTTCCCCACCCGGCCGAGCTGGACGCCACCCCGCTCGAGCTGGAGGATCCGATCGCCGACGGCCCCCACTCCCCGGTGAAGGGCGTCGTCCACCGCTACCCCGACCGCGCCCTGCTGAAGCCGCTCCTGGCCTGCCCGGTCTACTGCCGCTTCTGCTTCCGGCGGGAGCAGGTCGGCCCCACCGGCGGCGTGCTGGACGAGGCGGATCTGGATGCCGCGCTGGACTGGTTCGCCGCCCACCCGGAGGTGCGGGAGGCCATCCTGACGGGCGGCGACCCGCTGATGCTCTCCCCCCGGCGCCTGGGCCACATCATGCGCCGCCTCTCGGCCATGCCCCACATCGGCATCATCCGCCTGCACACCCGCGTCCCCGTGGCGGACCCCGCGCGCGTGAACGCCGCGCTGGCGGAGGCGCTGGACACGGAGACCGCCCTCTTCCTCTGCCTGCACGCCAACCACGCCCGCGAGTTCACCGGGGAAGCCCGCGCGGCGCTCCGCCGCCTGTCCCGCGCCGGCGTCGCCCTCCTCGGCCAGGCCGTGCTGCTGCGCGGCGTGAATGACACGGCGGAGAGCCTGGAAGGCCTGCTCCGCACCATGCTGGAGCACCGGGTGAAGCCCTACTACCTGCACCAGCTGGACCGCGCCCCCGGCACCGCCCGCTTCGAGGTGCCCATCGCGGAAGGGCGCGCCCTGCTGGCCTCCCTGCGCGGCCGCGTCACCGGCCTCGCCTGGCCCACCTACGCGCTGGACCTGCCGGGCGGCCAGGGCAAGGCCCCGATCGGCCCGGACTTCGCGGAGCGCGCGGAGGGCGGGTGGAAGGTCCGCGGCCCCCTTGGCGGCGGCCACTTCCAGGCGGATGCGGCGTCGCCCGAAGGCGATCCGGCCGCGGGCTGAGCCCCGCGCAGGCCGCCCACGTCCCAGGCCGATCCTGGCGCGCTATGCTGCCGGGAACGCCACGAAACACGGGGATTCGATGGAAGGTGTTCACACGCCGCTGAAAGCCGCCTTCGCGGAGGCGCGCGCCGCGCGCGACATGGGCACGGTCCTGCCCGTGTTCCTCCGCTCGCCCCTCTTCGTGGTCGCCGTGGCGGAAGGCGAGCGGCTGGAGCCCTTCATCACCAAGTCGCCCATCCCCGACCGGATGTGCGTGACGGTCGCGGAGAGCCGGGAGGCGCTCGCCAGCGTCCCCGCGCACCTCGTCCATCCGATCGGCATGGACCGGCTCCTCCGCTGCATCATCGGCACCTGGGACATCGTCGTCACCTACCCCGACGGCGGCGACATCCTGCAGGCCGAGTACGTGCCCGATCTGCGCGACATGCTCGCCAGGACAGGGGGCGCCTGACCCGCCCCGGTCAACGAGAAAAGGCCCGGGCAGCAAGCGCTGCCCGGGCCCCGTCACCTCACCCGAAGGCGCTCAGCGCGACTTCTGGTACAGCTTCGTCGCGATCTCGAACATCTCCTCCGGCGCGTAGTCCGGCGTGAAGGCAGAGGGAACGCCCGTCAGCTGGTGGATCTTGCCGCCCTCGGGCATGCCGTCCACCACCGTCAGCTCGCCCGGCGGATCGCCCGGCAGCGCCTGCTCGCCATTCCCCCAGACGCCCGCGATCTCCTTGTAGTCGTTCGGGCTCCAGGTATAGAGCCGGCGGTGCGAGCCCTCCTGCAGGTACTTCTGGCACTCCGGGATCTTGCCCAGCGGGATGTTCGGCGTCGGCAGGAACTTCTCCAGCTCCACGCCCGTGATCTGCTTCAGCGCCAGCGCGTAGGCGTGCGCGTGGACGGAGCCGCGGACGAGGAGGTAGCCGCAGACCTCGCGGCCCGTCGGGTCGGACAGGGTCTCATAGACGCGCAGCTTGTGCAGCCGCGCGCCGCATTCCAGGTGGAAGTTGTGCAGCAGGTCCACCACCACGTTGCCCGTGGTCGTGATCATGTCGTTGTTCCACGACATGGAGTTGCTGTTCACGGGCATCGCGCCGCCCGCGCCCGAGAGGAAGGAGGCGGCGGACCGGATCTCCTTCATCGCCTCGAAGGGCGTCATGGAGATATCGCCGCCGTCACCAGCATCGCCGCCGGGCACGTCCGGGCCGTTGTTCAGCATGGCCACGCCGTTGCTGACCAGTTCCACATGCCCCAGCTCCTCCGCCGTGATGGAGGCGACGAGGCTGTAGAAGGGCCGCAGCTTGTCCTTGGAGCGGAAATTGAAGCTCTGGAACATGTAGTTCCCGAGCGTGGACATCTCGCCGTACTTGCCGCCCAGCAGCTCCTGCAGAGCCGCGCCCGCGTTGGGGTCCTGCTTCTTGGGCGGGGGCAGCTCGGCCTGGAGCTTGTCGACGCGCATAAACATAGGTTGGCCTCCAACGACGGGGGTTGCGTCGAAGAACGGGTGGGGCCGCCAGGGGTTATCCGCCTGACGAAGCCGTGTTCGATTGTTTCGATGAAATCGGCGGCCCCTTCCCCCCGCCCCGCCCGCCGGTTCAACATCCCCCGGACAAGCGGCGCCCGCGAACGGGACGCCGCGGGGGAGACATCCATGACCAGCACCACCCGCCGCGCCCTCGCGGCGACCGGCCTCGCCGCGCTCGCCGGCCCCCGCATCGCCCGCGCTCAATCCGTCTTTCCCGCCCGCGCCGTCACCATGGTCATTCCCTTCGCCCCCGGCGGCCCCACCGACATCGTCGGCCGCCTCCTCGCCGAGACCATGGGCAGGGAACTCGGCCAGCCCGTGGTGGTGGAGAACAGCACCGGCGCCGGCGGCACGATCGGCGCCCAGCGCGTCGCCCAGGCCCGGCCGGATGGCCACACGGTGCTGCTGCACCACATCGGCATGGGGGTGATCCCCACCATGTACCGCCGCCTGGCCTACGATCCCGTCAACGGCTTCGAGCCGCTCGGCCTCGTCACCGAGGTGCCGATGACCCTGGTGGGCCGGCGGGAGCTCCCCGCGAACAGCCTCGCGGAGCTCATGGCCCTGATGAGGACGCAGGGCGACCGCTTCAACCTGGCCGATGCCGGAATCGGCTCCTCCTCCGCCCTCTGCGGCACCCTCCTCGCCAACGCCATCGGGGCGCGCCCCACCGTCATCCCCTTCCGCGGCACCGGCCCCGCGATGCAGGAGATCCTCGGCGGCCGCGTGGACCTTCTCTGCGACCAGACCACCCAGACCACGGAGTACATCCGCGGCGGCACGGTGAAGGTCTTCGCCACCCCCTCCCGCACCCGCATCGCCACGCTGCCGGAGATCCCCACCACGGCCGAGGGCGGGCTGCCGAACTTCGTCATCACCGTCTGGCACGGCCTTTACGCGCCAAAGGGCACCCCGGCCCCGGTCCGCGGCCGCCTCACCGCCTCCCTCCAGGCCGCCCTGAGGGACCCCCGCATCGTCCAGCGCTTCACCGAGATCGGCACCGCCCCGGTGTCCCAGGCGGACGCCACGCCGGAGGCGCACCAGCGCTTCTGGACGGCCGACATCGCCAGGTGGAAGCCCGTGATCGAGGCGACGAACGGCTACGCGGACTGATCCGGCCAGCCGTCATCCCCAGGGATGGCGGCCCGGCAGTACCGCTTGCCAACAGAGTTATCCACAAGCCGCCCCCAGGCAGTTCCGAAGCAAAACAGTACATTGCAGGTCGGTTCGGCGACCATCGCACAGCTTTTCCCACTAAGTGCACTCTCGAAACCGTGAGTAACGCCGCACGGCACCAGGGGCGGCGTTCCCCGATCCCCGTCAGGGCCGCGCACCCGCCGGAATGTTGCCAAGCTCAGGGCCCGCGTGTAGAGCCCGCCGCCTGATCCTTCCCCCTCGCGGCGCCCCTCCCGCGCCGCGCCAGACGACGAACAGGACGCCCCCATGGCGAAGATGCAGGCCAACCAGATGCGCGCCGGCATGGTCATCGAGTTCGAGGGCCAGCGCTACACGATCCTGAAGCAGAACATCATGATCCCCGGCAAGGGCGCCGCGGTGATCCAGGTGGACATGCGCAACATCAAGACCGGGGCGAAGAAGGACCAGCGCTGGCGCACCGCCGACACCGTCGAGCGGCTGATGACCGAGGACAAGGAGTTCACCTACTCCTACGCCGAGGGCGAGAACATCGTCCTGATGGATCCCGAGACCTTCGAGCAGACGACCGTGCCGAACTCCATCCTCGGCGACCGCCTGCCCTTTCTCGTCGAGAACATGACCGTCAACGTCCGCCTCATCGAGGGCGAGCCGGTGGCCATGGAGCTGCCCGACACGGTGGTGCTGGAGATCGTCGAGGCCGACCCGGTGGTGAAGGGGCAGACTGCCTCCTCCTCCTACAAGCCGGCCGTGCTGTCGAACGGCGTGAAGACGATGGTCCCGCCCTTCATCACCGCCGGCGAGAAGATCGTCGTCCGCACCGAGGACGCGTCCTACCTCGAGCGCGCCAAGGGCTGAACCAGGCACCATGTCCGGCGCACAGCCCTCCGCACGCCTCTCCCCCGCGCTGACCGTCGTGGTGAACGCCGCCCGCAAGGCCGGGCGGCGCCTGCTGCGCGACTTCGGCGAGGTGGAGAACCTCCAGGTCAGCAGCAAGGGCCCCGGCGACTTCGTTTCCCAGGCCGACCTGCGCGCCGAGGAGACGCTGCGCGAGGAGCTGCGCCGCGCCCGCCCGGGCTTCGCCTTCCTGATGGAGGAGAGCGGCGAGAGCGGCGAGGCCGACTGGGAGTGGCGCTGGGTCGTCGATCCGCTCGACGGCACCACCAACTTCCTGCACGGCATCCCGCAGTGGTGCATCTCCGTCGGCATCGAGAGGCGCGTCGCCGACAAGGCCTCGGAGATCATGGCGGGCGTGATCTACAACCCCGCCTCCGACGAGCTCTTCTGGGCGGAGAAGGGCCGCGGCGCCTTCCTCAACGACCGGCGCCTGCGCGTCTCCGGCCGGCGCGACATGAACGCCGCCCTCTTCGCCACCGGGATCCCCTTCGCGAAGGTGCCGCAACGCGCGGAGTTCTCCACCACCCTCGCCCGCCTCATGCCGCACGTCGCGGGCATCCGCCGCTTCGGCTCCGCCGCCCTCGACCTCGCCTGGACGGCGGCCGGCCGCTACGAGGGCTACTGGGAGCTCGGCCTGAAGCCCTGGGACTGCGCGGCCGGGATCATCATGGTGAAGGAGGCCGGCGGCTACGTGACCGGCCCCGGCGAGGAGGACCCCTACGCCACCGGCAACATCGTCGCCGGTAATCCCTTCCTGCACGGCAAGCTGCGGGAAGCGGTGGTCGAGGGCATGGCCTACGTGGCGGAGCGCCGCGGCGCGGCGGGCGAGGCGGCGGCCACCGCCTGAGGCTCCCGGCCCCGGACCGGGTTCCCAACCCGCATCGGACACCCGGCATCGCTTCAAGCCCGCCGCGTCCTGGGCTAGCTTCCCGCGCGTGATCGCCCCCGCCCTCCGCCGGGCCGCCCCTGCCGCGGCCCTGGCCCTCCTCCTCGCCGCCCAGCCGGCGCTGCCGCAGCCCGCTGCTTCGCCCGCCCCTTCACCGGCCGCGGAGGAGGAACCGGGCGACCCCGCCGATTCCGCCCCCGTCCCGGCCGACCTCTCCGCCGCCCCCCGCCCTTCCGAGCCGATGGAGGTGGCGAACCTCGTCCTCGCCCCGGAGCTCGCCCGGCGCCATGCCGGCGGATGGCGCCTCTCCGGCCGGACCGGCGCGGGCGAGCCCGACCACGGCGCCCGCCTCTCCCTCGAGACGATCGGCCGCTACCTCGCGAACCAGAGCACCGGCCGCGTCACGATTATCGCCCAGGTCAGCGGCCCGGCGGACGACCCGTCCCTCGCCCGCCGCGCCAGCCTCGCCCGCGCCATCACGATCAAGGCCTCCCTCGTCCGCGGCGGCCTCGCCGCCACGCGCATCGACCTCCGCCCGCTGGGCAGCACGCCCGAAGGGCTGGACGTGATCGACGTCCTCGCCCCGCCCGCCGCCCGCCCGAAGGAGGCGGCCGCCCCCGCGCCGGCCGCCACGCCGGCCACGGCGCCCGCCGCGACGCCCCGCCCCAACCCCGCCCCGAGAGGCGGCTGAACGCCATGACGAACCCCACCCGCTACCTGCTCCGCATGGTGCTGTTCCTCGTGGTGGTGGCGCTGGTGGCCGCCCTTCTCTTCGGGGAGCTGCGGCACGCCTTCGCCGTGAACCCCGTGCTGAACGCCCTCATCCTCGCCGTGCTCCTCCTCGGCGCGGGCTGGTGCATCCGCCAGGTCCTCCTCCTGAAGCACGAGGTGGATTGGCTGAACGCCTTCCGCGCGACGAAGCCCGGCGCTGCGGCATCCGCGGCCGCCGCCCGGCCGCCCCGCCTCCTCGCCCCCATGGCCTCCATGCTGGCCAGCCGCCGGTCTTCCGACCGGCTGATGCTCTCCACCGGCGCCATGCGCAGCGTCCTGGACGGCATCGCCTCCCGCCTGGACGAGCAGCGCGAGCTCTCCCGCTACATGACGGGGCTCCTGATCTTCCTCGGCCTGCTCGGCACCTTCTGGGGCCTGATCCTCACCATCGGCTCCGTCTCCGACGTGATCCAGAACATGTCCGTCGGCTCCGGCGACGTGACCACGCTGTTCAACCAGCTGAAGTCCGGCCTCGCCCAGCCGCTGCAGGGCATGGGGGTCGCCTTCTCCTCCTCCATGCTCGGCCTCGCCTGCGCCCTCGTGCTCGGCTTCCTCGACCTCACCGCAGGCCAGGCCCAGACCCGCTTCTACAACGAGCTGGAGGAGTGGCTGGCCGGCGTCACCCGCCTCTCCTCCGGCGTGCTGGGCGAGGGCGGCGCGGAGGGCGGCTCCGTCCCCGCCTATGTCCAGGCCCTGCTGGAGCAGACCGCCGAGAACCTGGAGGGCCTGCAGCGCATCCTCATCCGCGGCGAGGAGCGCAGCGCCGGTGCCGGCCGTGCCCTGGAGACCCTGGCCGAGCGCCTGACCGTCCTCACCGACCAGATGCGCGCCGGCCAGCTCCTGATGCAGCGCGTGGCGGAGGCCCAGTCCGGCCTCGCCCCCGTCCTCCAGCGCCTGGGCGAGACGGGGGAGCACGACGCCGCCTCCCGTAACCACCTCCGCAACGTGGAGCTCTACCTCGCCCGCCTGCTGGAGGAGAGCGCGCAGGGCCGCGCCCAGTCCACGCAGGAGATCCGCTCCGAGATCAAGGTCCTGGCCCGCACCATCGCGGCCATGGCCGAGACGCCGCAGGGTCAATGAGGGCATGGCCGCAATGACCCGCCACCTCGGCCCGAGAATCGCGCGGGTCGTCATCCTTACCCTCTGGTGGAGCGCGGTCGCCGCCTTCCTTGAGGCTAGCTTCGGTGGTCATGACTTCGCGCCGACCTTCCTAGCTAGGCTCCTGCTCCTCGGAACGGTCCTGCTCGTGACCGAGCCCTTCCGCCGCCCGCCCAGGATGGGCTTCACAGCGGCCGGCGGCCCGGAGGGATCCGGGTCGCGACCCAGCCTGCAGGCCCGCCCATGACCTCGCGGCCGCTTCGATGCCTTTAGGCGCTTCCCGCCGCAACCGGGGCGAGGGCCTCAACGCTTGGCCGGGCTACGTGGACGCCCTCGCCACGCTGCTCATCATCATCATCTTCGTCCTGCTCGTCTTCGTCCTCGCCCAGGGCTTCCTCTCCGTCGCCCTCTCCTCGCGCGACCGCGCGCTGGACCGGCTGAACCGTCAGGTGGCCGAGCTCGCCGAACTTCTCTCGCTCGAGCGCGGCGGGGCGGAGGAGCTGCGCGCCGCCCTCGGCCGCGCGCAGGAGGAGGCCCGCGCCACCGGGGCGGAGCGCGACGCCACCCGCCGCGACCTCGCCTCCCTGCAGGCGGAGGCCGCCCGCACCACCTCCGCCCGCGACGCGGCGCGGGAGGAGCGGGACCGCCTCGCCGCCCGCCTCGCGGACGCGGAGCTGGCCACCTCCGGCAACGGCCAGCGCATCGCCAGCCTGGAGGCCCGCCTCGCCGACGCCCTCTCCGGTGCCGAGGCCGCCGGCGCCGACACCGCCCGCACCGTCCGCGGCCTCACCGAGACCCGCCGGGCGCTCGCCACCGAGAACGCCGCCCGCCAGGGTGCGGAGCGGAGCCTCGCCGAGGCTCGCGCCTCCCTGGAGGCCGCGCGCCGCGAGCTGGCCGGGCTGCGCCAGGAGATCGCCCGCCTCGACACCCAGACCCTCGCCGACCGCGCCATCATTGAGACCCGGGCTTCCGACATCGCCCGCCTCAACGATCAGATCCGCGCCCTCACCGCCCTCCGGGACCAGGCGGAAGCCTCCGCCCGGGCCGCTCTGGCCCGCGCGGGCGATGAGGAACGCCGCCGCCGCGCGGCCGAGCTGGCCACCGCAGGGGCCGAGAACGCCGCCGCTGAGGCCGGCACCGCCCGGGACGACGCCAGGGCCGCGGCCGTGTCCGCCGCCGCCGCTCAGAGGGCGGCCGAGACCCGCGCCACCGAGGCGACGACTGCGCGCCAAGCCGCTGAGGCGGCGGCGGCCGAGGCCGCGCGCGGCCGCACTGCCGCCGAGACCCTGCTCGCCGAGGCCACCCGCAGCGCCCGCACGGAGGGCGAGGCCCGCCGCGCCGCCGAGGCCCAGAACCAGACACTCTCCGGGGAATATGCCCGCCTCGCCGAGAGCGCCCGCGCCCAGGCCGCCCTCCTCACCCAGCAGCTCGACGCGCTCCGCGCCGAGCTCCGCCGCGTGGCTGGCGCGCTCGACGCCCAGGAGGCACAGGACCGGGAGAAGGACGCCCAGATCGCCGCCCTCGGCCAGCGCCTGAATGCCGCCCTGGCCGCCCGGGTGGAGGAGCTGCAGCGCTACCGCTCCGACTTTTTCGGCCGCCTGCGCGACGTGCTGGGCGACCGCCCGGAGATCCGCATCGCCGGGGACCGCTTCGTCTTCCAGTCCGAGGTCCTCTTCCCCATCGGCAGCGCGGAGCTGTCCGACACCGGCCGGGAGGGGATCGCCAACGTCACCCGCCTGCTGCTGGACATCGCCGGCCGTATCCCCGAGGGCACGAACTGGGTGCTGCGGGTGGACGGCCACGCCGACAACTCCCCCGTCCGCCCCGGCGCCCGCTACGGCAGCAACTGGGAGCTCTCCTCCGCCCGCGCCATCGCCGTGGCCCAGCTGATGATCCAGAACGGCCTGCCCGCGAACCGCGTGGCCGCCACCGCCTTCGGCGAGTTCCAGCCCCTCGACCCCGCCGACACCCCCGGCGCCCGCGCCCGCAACCGCCGCATCGAGCTGCGCCTCACGGATCGCTGATCGGGCCGGGCCCCGCCGGCCTTGAATCCGCCATGCCCGGCTGCAACTGGAAAAGGGACCGGGAAGGAGACCCCGGGCACCTCAGGCCAGGAGAAACGGCCCCATGAATCCCGAGGACGCCGCCGCCATCGCCGCGAAGAACGAGGAGGAGCTGGAGCGCGCCCGCCGCGCCGCCGAGGAGGGCGGCAAGTCCAGCACCCTGGACAACATCGGCGAGACCGCCACCGCAATGGACACCTTGGACAGGGCGGCAGGGCTCGTCGGCGATGTCGGGGGCTTCCTGTGGGATGGCGCCTGCTCGGTCGGCCGGGGCATCGGCGCGGCCTGCGAGGCGGTGGAGAGCGTAATCCCGAAGCTGGACTAGAGGATCACCGCCTCGAAGGGCGGCAGCAGGTCCGGCGTCTCGAATTCCAGCACCCAGAGGTCCGGGTCCCGCTTCACCTGCCGGGCGACGTAGGCGTCCAGCGCCTCGTCATCGACCGGCGCCGCGCCCGTGCCCCGTACCCAGGCCGGGCGCCCCATCGCGTCCCGCGTCTGGGCCAGGGCCACCAGCCCCTCCCGACCGCGCAGCACCACCAGGATGCCGCCGCTGTCCGGATCGCCCTTCCGCAGCACCGCCCCGGGCCGCCCGGCGGCGTCCCCCATCCGCAGCGCCATCGAGGCCCAGAGCCCCGCCTTCACCCGTGCTTCCATGCCCTGCCTCTTCCCACCCCTCGGCGCCCCGGGGAAGGGGAAACGCAAGGGGGCTTGATGCCCGCCCGCCGCCGCGCCATTCACCCGCCATCCACGCGCGTCCTTCCCGCACGCGTCCTTCACGGGCCGGCAGTCTGCCGCCCCCTCTCCCGCGAGACCTCCGCATGGCCAACCCGCCGCCGCGCATGACCGACGCCCAACGCGCCTACGAGGCCCGCCGCGCCGCCAAGGCCGGCCTCTCGCTGGAGAAGTGGCTCGCCGCAAAGGAGAAGGACCGCGAGGAGGAGCGCCGCGCTGCCGCAGGGGCCGCCGCCGCCCGCGCCGCCGCCACGGAGCCGGGGAAGAAGCCCAACCTCTTCCGCCGCCTGCTGGACCGCGCCCAGCAGCCCCTGAAGGGCTCCTGACCCCGGATCTCACCGCGGCCCACGCCGACTGGTCCGCCCACCCCGGCAAGCGCTGGATCAGCGTCGCCCGCAAACGCGGCGGCGCCTGGACCGCCGAGGCCCCGGCACCGGTCGGCGACCCCGCCGCCCGCACCGCCGCCCTGATGGCGGAAGGCCCGCCCCTCGCCCTCGGGCTGGACCTTCCCCTGGGCCTGCCGCGCGCCTGGGCCGCCCTTTGGGCCGCCGCGCGGCCGGAATCCGGCTTCCCCGCTTTCCTCCGCGCGCCGCCCCCCGGCTTCCTGGAGGTGAGCGACACCCTGGAGACGGTCGGCCCCGCCCGGCCCTTCTACCCGCGGGTCGGCCTGCGCGGCATGACCCGCGCCGCCCACGCCGCCGCGCTCGGCTTCGCCGGCCCCGCCGACCTCTCCCGCCTCTGCGACCGCGCCACCGCGGAGCGCCCTGCCGGCGCCCCCCTGTTCTGGACCCTCGGCGCGAACCAGACCGGCAAGGCCGCCATCGCCGCCTGGCGGGACTGGCTCTCCCCCGCCCTGGCAGGCGGCGCCCCCTACCGCCTCTGGCCCTTCGAGGGCGGGCTGCACGCCCTGCTCGCCCCCGGCACCGCCACCCTCGCCGAGACCTACCCCGCCGAGGCCATGCGCCACCTCGCCGTCCGCCTGTCCGGCAGCAAGCGCGCCCAATCCGTCCGCCGCGCCGCCGCCCCGGCCCTTCGCGCCGCGATGGAGCGCCTTTGCGTCGCCCCCGATCCGGCGCTCGAGGTCACGATCGCCGACGGTTTCGGCGCGAACGCGGCGGGCGAGGACCGGTTCGACAGCCTTCTCGGCCTCCTTTGCGTGGTTGCCGTGCTGGACGGCGCCCGCCCGGACCTCGTCCCGAACGATCCCTGGGTGCGCCGCTGGGAGGGATGGGTCCTCGGCCAGACCGCCCTTCCCCCTCCCCTTCCCGCAGCCGGCGCCCCATATGGGCGTTACGACGAGGCGCAGGGGGTGGACTGAGATGGGCCGCCGCGGGGAACCACGAAGGCACCCCGCCCCCGCCACAATCCCGCGCCATTTCGCCGCCAGGATCGCAGCATCAAGAGAGCCCAGGAGGGCCGTTCCGATGACCAGGTTTCGCACTCTCGCCCTCGCCGGCGTCGCGGCCGCCGCGCTGACGGCCGCCTCCGCGGCCCCCGCCGAGGCCCAGGGCTGGCACCGCCATCGCGGCCATGGCGGCGCCGTCGCGGGCGCCATCGTCGGCGGCCTCGCCCTCGGCGCCATCGCGGGCGCCACCCTGGCCCCGCCGGGCTACTACGCGCCCCGCGCCTACTACGCCCCGCCGCCGCCGGTCTATTACGCGCCGCCGCCCGTCTACTACGCGCCGCCGCCGCCGCCGGCCTATTACGCGCCCCGCCCCTACTACGGCTGGTAAGCCGGGGCACGGAGCCCACAGAAAAGGCCGGACGGGTCCCCCCGTCCGGCCTTTCTCATGCCCGGCCGCTACCCCGCCGGCGCGTACTGCCCCGAGGCCTCGGCCGCCTTGCGCGCCAGCCCCACGAGCAGGTCCAGGGTCGGCGTCTCCACCCCGGCCATGCGCGCCAGCGCCAGCGGCTGCACCAGCATTGCCTCCATCTCCACCGCCTTCCCGGCCTCCATGTCCTGGAGGATCGAGGGCTTGTGGGCGACCCCCTCGGAGCCCTTCACCCGGGCGTCCACATCGAACTCCAGCGGAATGCCGAGCCGGCGCGCGATCGCCCGCGCTTCCTCCAGCGCCCGCACCGCGGCAGCCCGCAGCACCGGCTCGGCCAGCGTCGGCCCGATCCCCTGGCGGGAGAGCAGGCAGAGCGGCCCGAAGGAGATGTTGGAGACGAGCTTCAGCCACACCTCGCGCCGGATATCCGGCACCACCGGGCTTGCCAGCCCCCCGGCCGCGATCGCCGCCGAGAGCGCCTCCACCCGCCCACTCGCCGAGCCGTCGAGCTCGCCCAGGATCACCTTCCCGCCCGCGTTCTCCACGTGCACGGTCCCCGGCTCCGTCACGGTGCAGGCGGAGTAGACCACTCCGCCGATCGTGCGCCGCACGCCCACGGCGGCGCGCACCGCCCCGCCCGGGTCCAGCGCCGGCAGAGCCCGCCCGTCCAGCGCGCCCCCGTGGCGGTCGAAGTACCACCAGGGAATGCCGTTCATGACGAAGGCCACCGCCGTCTCCGGCCCCAGCAGCGGCGCGATCGCGGCGGCCGCACCGGGGAGCTGGTGCCCCTTCACCGTCACCACCACTGCGTCTTGCGGCCCGAGCGCCGCCGGGTCGTCGCTCGCCGCCGGGCGCACCGTGAAGGTCGCGTCCGGCGCCTGCACCGTCAGCCCCTTCTCCCGGATGGCCGAGAGGGCGGGGCCGCGCGCCACCACGCTCACCTCGGCCCCGCCGCGGGCCAGCCGCCCCGCCAGGTGCCCGCCGATGGCCCCCGCCCCGAAAATACAGACCTTCATGCCAGGATCTCCAGCGCCGCGCGCGAGAGGGCCTGCACGCCCACGGCGATGCAGCCCTCATCCGGCTGATACCCCGCATTGTGCAGCTTGTCCGCCCGCCCCGGCGCGCCGGAGCCGATCCGCAGGTGGGCGGAGGGCACAAGCCGCGCGAACTCCGCGAAATCCTCGCTCCCCATGCTCGGCACGCCCGCCCTCGGCGCCTCGCCCAACTGGGCCGTCACCGCCGCCAGCAGCCGGTCCAGCACGGAATCGTCGTTCACCAGAGGCGGCACCAGCCGGCGGTAGTCCAGCGCGCACTCCACCCGGAACCCCGCCTCCAGCCCGGCGCAGAGCCGCCGGATAGCCGCCCCGGCGATCTCCCGCGTCCCTTCGTCCAGCGTGCGGATCGTGCCCTTCAGGTGAACTCGCTCGGGGATGATGTTGTAGGTGGCGCCGCCCTGGAACATGCCGATCGTCACCACCGCCGGGCGCAGCGGGTCTACCTCCCGGCTCACCACCGTCTGCACCTGGGAGACGAAGTGGGCCGCCGCCACGATCGGATCCACCGCCGATTCCGGGTGCGCCGCGTGGCCGGACTTCCCGCGCACCACCAGGTCGAACCGGTCCGAGGCCGCGAGGCAGGCCCCGCGCGCGAACCCCGTCTCCCCCACCGGCATGTCCGGGTGGTTGTGGAAGCCCAGCGCCAGGTCGATCCCCTCCGCCGCCCCGTCCGCGATCATGGCGGCGGCGCCCCCCAGCACCTCCTCGGCCGGCTGGAACACCAGCGCCACCCGCCCGGCCAGCATCGGCGCCATGCCCCGCAGCACCTCCGCCACCCCCAGCAGGGTGGCGGTGTGGATGTCGTGCCCGCAGGCGTGCATCTTGCCGTCGGCGGTGCTGGCGAAGGGCAGCCCTGTCTCCTCGTGGATCGGCAGCGCGTCCATGTCCGCCCGGATGGCCAGCGTCGGCCCGGGCCGCCCGCCCTCGATCATCCCGACCACGCCGGTTCCGCCCAGCCCGGTCCGGTGCGGAATTCCCATCCGCGCCAGCTCGGCGGCGACGATTCCGGCCGTCCGCACCTCCTCGAAGGCGAGCTCGGGGTGTGCATGAATGTCACGCCGGATGGCGGAAAGCGCGGGCAGCAGCGCCGCCGCCTGCTCGGCGATCCGCCGCCCCGGCTCATTGATTCCCGTGACCTGCGCGTTTGTCATGACATGGAATCTCGCAACGATGTTGCGCCGCATCGTAGGTGAAGAAGCATCCATGACAAGGAGGGGATCAAACCGGTGCTTGTAGCTTGGCGCGCGGGCAAATAGGTTGCGCCACCTCTCTCTATCGGGGGGAGCGTCAGGATTCTGGGAAGAAGGCACGGAAGATGCCGGCCGCGGAGCCCTCATGGGCCTCCGCGGGCGGCAGCGTGCCCACCCCTCAGCCCTCGGCGCCCCTCCCGTCGGACGGTATCTTTGAGGGACTTAGGGGTGGAGAGTTCATGAAGATCAGCGCGAAGGACCTATGGGCGGGGGGACTCCTGATGTTCCTCGCCGTGATGGGCCTGTACATCAACGGCGGGTTCCTCGGGCTGGGGCTGGAACAGCACACCCTCGGATCCGCGCGCCGCATGGGCCCCGGCTACATGCCGATGCTCGTCTTCTGGCTGCAGTTCGGCCTCGGCGCCATCGTGTTCCTCATCGGCCTCACCGGCGGCCCTGACCCGCTGGAGCGCTGGACGAAGCTCGATTTCACTACCCTCGCCGCCAGCGTCATCGTCGGCGTGGTGATCTGGCGGGTAATGGAGGCCGCGGGCTACAACAACAACTACATCCAGGTGGGCGCGGCCTGCCTCGTCGCGATGCTCGTGCTCGCGATCTCGCCGGCCTGGCGGGCGCTCGGCCTCACCCTCGCCTCCTTCGCCGTGTTCGGCCTGTCGCTGGAGCCGCTGGGGCTGATCCTCTCGATCGTCCTGCTCTGCATCATCGCCGCCCTGGCCGACCGCGAGCACAACCCGATCAGCATCGCGGGGATGACCCTCTTCCTCTGCGTCCTCTGCTGGTTCGTCTTCATCAAGGAACTCGACATCCGGGTTCCGCTGTGGCCGACCATCTTCGGTTAAGCGCCAAGAAAGGAAGGGCCAGAACAAACCCATGGAACTGCTTCTCGGAAACCTGGCGCACGGCTTCGGCGTCGCCCTGTCGCTGGACAACCTGCTCTTCGCGCTGCTCGGCGCGCTGATCGGGACCGCGATCGGCGTGCTGCCGGGCATCGGCCCGGTCGCCACGATCTCGCTGCTGCTGCCGATCACCTTCGGCCAGCCCGCCACCACCGCCATCATCATGCTCGCCGGCATCTACTACGGCGCGCAGTACGGCGGCTCCACCACCGCCATCCTGCTGAACCTGCCGGGCGAGGTCTCGTCGGTCGTCACGACCCTCGAGGGCTACAAGATGGCGCGCAACGGGCGCGCCGGCGCGGCGCTCACCATCGCCGCCGTCGGCTCCTTCTTCGCGGGCACCGTGGCCACCCTCGTCGTCGCGGCCTCCGGCCCGCTGCTCACCTCCGTGGCGCTCTCCTTCGGCCCGGCGGACTACTTCTCGCTCATGCTGCTCGGCCTCATCATCTCCGCGGTGCTGGCCCAGGGCTCGGTCCTGAAGTCCATCGCCATGGTGGTGCTCGGCGTCGCGCTGGGCCTCGTCGGCACCGACGTCCAGACCGGCCAGCAGCGCTTCACCTTCGGCGTGCCGGAGCTGTCCGACGGCCTTGGCTTCGTCTCCATCGCCATGGGCATCTTCGGCATCGGCGAGATCATCCTGAACCTCGAGCGCCCGGAGGCCCGCTCGGTCATGTCCGGGAAGGTGGGCAGCCTCATGCTCACCGGCGCCGAGTTCAAGCGCTCCATTCCCTCCGTGCTGCGCGGCACGGTGGTCGGCTCGATGCTGGGCATCCTGCCCGGCGGCGGCGCCTCGCTCGCGGCCTTCGGCTCCTACATGATGGAGCGGAAGATCTCGCGCTACCGCCACGAGTTCGGCAACGGCGCGATCGAGGGCGTGGCCGGTCCGGAATCCGCGAACAACGCGGCCGCCCAGACCTCCTTCATCCCGCTGCTCACCCTCGGCATCCCCGCCAACGCCGTGATGGCGCTGATGGTCGGCGCGCTCATCATCCAGGGCATCCAGCCCGGCCCCCGCATGGTGGAGGCCCAGCCGGACCTGTTCTGGGGCCTGATCTGCTCCATGTGGGTCGGCAACCTCATGCTGCTCGTCATCAACCTGCCGCTCATCGGCATGTGGGTGAAGCTGCTGCAGGTGCCCTACAAGTTCCTCTACCCGTCGATCCTCGTGTTCTGCGCCATCGGCGTCTACTCGCTGAACAACTCGGTCTTCGACGTCTACCAGACCCTGTTCTTCGGCATCCTCGGCTACATCTTCTCCAAGCTCCGGATGGAGGCCGCCCCTCTCCTCATCGGCTTCGTGCTCGGCCCGATGATGGAGGAGCACCTGCGCCGCGCCATGCTGCTCTCCCGCGGCGATCCGATCGTCTTCGTGGAGCGCCCGATCAGCGCGACGCTTCTGGCCATCGCGGCCATCGTCCTCGCCGCCATGCTCCTGCCCGGCCTGCGCGCCGGCAAGAACAAGGCCCTGGCCGAGTAGTCCCCGCGCGGCCCAGTGCCGCGGAACGAGAAGGGCCGCCCCGGGGGACCGGGGCGGCCTTTTTCATGCCCCGCACGCCCCGGCGCGGCAGCAACGTCCTATCCTCCGCCACCGCACGGCCCCAGACTTCCCCCATGAATCTCCTCGAGGTCATCCTGGCCCTGCTGGCGGCCTGCGTCGCCCTGGCCGTCCTCGCCCGGCGGACGCGCCTGCCCTACGCCGTGGTGCTCATCATCGGCGGCATGGCCCTGGCCTTCATCCCCGGCATGCCGCGGGTCGAGCTGGACCCGACCCTGGCGCTCGCCGCCTTCCTCCCCCCGCTCCTCCAGGCCAGCGCCTGGCGGACCGACTGGGAGGAGTTCCGCGCCTCCATCCGGCCCATCCTGCTCCTCGCCGTCGGCGCCGTGCTCTTCACCGCCGCCTGCGTGGCCCTGGTCGCCAAGCTCCTCCTGCCGGACCTGCCCTGGGCGGCCGCCATCGCCTTCGGCGCCGTCGTCGCCCCGCCGGACGCCGTCGCCGCCGCCGCCATCCTCAAGCGCCTGCCGCTCCCCCGCCGCATCGTCACGGTGCTGGAGGGCGAGAGCCTCGTGAACGACGCCTCCGCCCTCGTCCTCTTCCGCCTCGCCGTCGGCGCGCTCGCCACCGCCAGCGTCAGCCCCGCGGTCGCCGCCCTCACCTTCCTTGGGGTCGCCCTCGGCGGCCTCGCGGTGGGCTGGGCGGTGGCCTGGGCCGCCTCGCGCCTCCTGCCCCTGCTGGAGGACACGGCGCTGGAGGTCGCCGTCACCTTCCTCATCGCCTACGCGGCTTTCCTGGCGGCGGAGGCCGTGCACGTCTCCGGCGTGATCGCCGTCGTCACCACCGGCATCATCGTCTCCGGCCGCCAGCGCGCCCTCCTCGCTCCTCAGACCCGGGTGGAGGCGATCGCGACCTGGAACTTCGTGGAATTCACGCTCACCAGCCTCGTCTTCATCCTCGTCGGGCTGCAGCTCAACGGCATCCTGGAACGGCTGGAGAAGGAACCGGCCGGCACCGTGGTTCTCGCCGCGCTCGCGGTCTCCCTTACCCTCGTCGTCTCGCGCCTGGCCTGGGTGATGCCCTTCGCCTACCTGCCGCGCCTCTTCCCCTCCCTCTCGCACGACCACGCCCTGCCCCGGCCGCGCCACGCCGCAATCATCGGCTGGGCCGGCATGCGCGGCGTCGTCTCGCTGGCCACCGCCCTCGCCCTGCCGCTCGAGGTGCCGCATCGCGACCTCCTTATCTTCCTCGCCTTCATCGCCATCCTCGTCACCCTCGTCGTCCAGGGCACCACCCTCGAATGGCTCATCCTCCGCCTCGGCGTGGTGGAGCCCCGCCGGAACGGGATGAGCGCGGGCGAAGCCGCCGCCCGCCGCCTCATGGCCCACGCCGCCCTGGCAGAGGTCCAGGGACGCCTCGACAGCCCGCTGGACGGCGCCATCGCGCGCGACATCGTGGGCGAGTTCCGGGACCTCGACCGCGTCTTCGGCGGCGTGGCCGCCGGCGGCCCGCAGGCCGAACTCCAGGCCCGCCTGCAGATCCGCCTCGCTGCCCTGCGTGCCGGGCGCCAGGCCCTGCTGGACCACCACGGCACGAAACCCGTCCCGGAAGAACTCCTGGTCGGCCTCGTCTCCGAAACCGACCACGAGGAGCTGCGCCTCACGCAGCAGCTCAATCAGCTGGGCTGAGGTGGGCGCGGCCGGCCCCAAGGGGCTCCGCCCCCTGGACCCCCGCCAAGGGCCTGAGGCCCTTGGATCCCCATCTGGCTGCCGCCGCACCGTTCTGACACGGGGTTTCGGCGGGAAAGGACCCGGTCCTGCCCTGGCAGTCGCCTCGGGTCATCGACCCGAGGCGTACCATCAGCCGAGTGATTCCAAAGCCTAAAAGAAGATGATGGTGAGGGGTCCGGAGAGAGGAAGAATTCCTTCTTCCTCTCCCCGGGACAGGCCGGATGCGAAGGACCGGACGCCTACCCTTTGAACGCCTCCATCTGCGCCCGCGCCCCGGACACCATCGCGTTGATGTCGCTCCCCATGGTCGCGTAGTTGAAGCCCATCCCGTGCATGCGCTTCACGTAGGCGCCGGTGATCGCGTGCAGCCCGATGAACTTGCCCCTGTCGTGGCAGGCGCGGATCAGCATCTCGTAGAGATCGAGCATTTCCTTGTCCTCCCGCTCCATCACCGGCGGCAGGTAGCCGTGAGAGATCGCGAGGTCGGTCGGGCCGATGTAGATCCCGTCCACACCCGGCACGTCGAGGATCGCGTCCAGGTTCGCCACCGCTTCCCGCGTCTCGATCATCGGCAGGCAGAGGGTGTCGTCGTTCGCGTCGTAGAAGTACCGCCCGACCTCGCCGTAGATCCCGGCCCGCACCGGCCCGTTGGACCGCGTGCCGGCCGGCGGGTAGCGGCAGGAAGAGACGAAGGCCTCGGCCTGCTCCCGCGTGTTCACCATGGGGCAGATCAGCCCCTGCGCGCCCGCGTCCAGCAGCTTGCCGGCGATCCCCGGCTCGTTCCAGGGCAGCCGGGCCAGGGGCACCGGCCCGTGCCGCTGCATGCCCTGGAAGCACTCCACCGCCGACATGTAGTCCTGCACCCCGTGCTGCAGGTCCACCGTCAGGCTGTCGAAGCCCATCCCGGACATCACCTCGGCCGAGAAGGCCGAGGGAATGGCAAGCCACCCGTTCACCGTCCGGCGCCCGGCCTTCCAGGCCTCCTTCAGCGCATTTGCCACGCGCTTCCCCCCTTCTGATCGCGCGCCAGGTTCGGCGCTTCCGGCGGGCATCCTTCCCCGCCGCCCCGTCCAGCGCAATGCGAGGAGTGTCCCTGGCATCGGGGTTCCCCGGGCGTAACACATGCTTGGGCAATCCATCCCGAAGCGCAACCACCGGCTGCACTCGGCGCTAGCCACACGGCCCGCCGCACCGCAGGGACGGGGCCAGGCACAGGAGCACACACCATCATCCGCGAGGACGAAGAGGCGATCGCCACAGCCATCGAGGCCGCGCTGCGCCATGGCACGATCCGCCCGGCCTTCCAGCCCATCGTGCATCTCAAGAGCGGGTCCATCGCCTGTTTCGAGGTCCTGGCCCGCTGGACCGACGAGAACTTCGGCCCCATGCCCCCCGCCCGCTTCGTGCCCGTGGCGGAGCGGCATGGGCTTGCCGCCAACCTCGCCCGGCACATCATCCGCTCCGCGTGCCTCGCCGCCCTGGACTGGGGCGGCAGCTTCCGCCTCGCCTTCAACATCTCACCCCAGCACTTCCAGGACAGGGCCATGCCCGCCCTCTTCGAGGAGTCGGTCCAGGCCACCGGCTTCCCGCTGGATCGCACGAAGATCGAGATCACGGAGACGGCCGTGATCGGCGACATCGACGGGGCGCGCGTCGCCGCGGACCTGCTGCGCGGCAAGGGCGTGCGCATCGCGCTGGACGATTTCGGCACCGGCCACTCCAGCCTCACCCGCCTGCGCGCCCTGCCCTTCGACGAGATCAAGCTCGACGGCAGCTTCGTCCGCACCATGGGCGACTCGGAGGAGAGCCGGCAGATCGTCGGCGCCGTCATCGGCCTCGGCCGCAGCCTCGGCGCCCCCGTGGTGGCGGAAGGCGTGGAGACGGACGCCCAGGCGGAGGCCCTGGCCCGGCTGGACTGCGACTACGCCCAGGGCTGGCTCTTCGGCCGCCCCGTCCCGGCCGCGGAAGTGCCGCCCATGCTGCACGCCCGCGGCGCCATGGCCTTCGCCCCCGCCACCCGCTACCCCTCCGGCGAGCAGCGCCTGACGCAGCTGGAGGCCATCTACGCTGCCGCCCCTGTGGCCCTGGTCTTCGTGGACCGGGCGCTGCGGATCGGCGCCGCCAACCGCCGCTTCAGCGCGCTGATGGGGATGGACGCCCGCGCCCTCTCCGGCCGCAGCCTCGGCGAGATCGACCCGGCCGCCATGGCCCAGGCCCATTCGGACCTGGAGCACGCCCGGCGCGGCGAGCCCATCCCGCCGCGGATCTGGTTCCTTCCCGCCGGCCGGGGCGCCGCGCTCCTCCACACCGCCCCCGCGCGGGACGAGGCGGGCGAGCTGCTCGGCCTCTCCCTCGCCGTCTCGGAGCTGCCCGGCCAAGGTTGAACGGATCGGGTTGAGCGGATCGGGGCGAGCGGGGCAGGCCGGGGTGGGCAAGGGCGCCTCCCCCTCCTAACCTCCCTCGCATGCCCGAAAGCGCCCCCGGCCCTGCCTGGCGCGTCTCCTCCGAGACCGCCCCGCTGCGAGAGGTCCTCCTCTGCCCGCCGGACCACTACCGCTGGATCCCCACCAACAGCATCGTCCGCCGCACCCTGGCCGAGGGACGCCAGGCGCCCGCCACACACCACCTGCAGGCGCAGCACGCGGAACTCGTCCACGCCATCCGCCAGGGCGGCGCGGCATGGGGGATCGAGGTCCGGCTGATCGCCCCCGAACCCCACCTGCCCTACATGGCCTACACGCGGGACAGCGCGGTGGTGACGCATGAGGGCCCGGTCCTCTGCCAGCTCGAACGTCCCCAGCGCCGCGGCGAGTACGCGCCCCTCACCGACTGGCACGCGGCCCATGGCAGCGCCTTCTGGCGCAAGTCCAGCGCCGGGACGCTGGAGGGTGGCGACATCCACATCATCCGCCCCGGCCTCGCCGCCATCGGCGCCTCCGGCGGCCGTACCGATGAAGCGGGCGCGGAACAGCTCGCGGGATGGCTGCGCGAGGAGGGCTGGGAGATCCGCGTCGAGCCCTTCGACGAGCACTTTCTCCACCTCGACGTCCTCTTCTGCATGGCCGCCGACGGCCTCGCTGTCGCCTGCGAGGACGCGCTGGACCCCGCCTTCCTGGACTGGCTGCGGGGCAAGGGCATCCGCTGGATCGACGTGCCCTACCGCGCCGCCATGAACCTCGGCTGCAACATCCTCGCCCTCGGCAACGGCCGCGTGGTATCCGCCCGGGAGAGCACGGAGCTGAACGCCGCCCTGCGCGCCGAGGGGCTGGAGGTGCTGGACCCCGCCCTCTCCCTCTTCACCGCCGGCGGCGGTGGCCCTCACTGCCTTACCTGCCCCCTGCGGCGGGACGACTGAACGGAAGGACGGACATGACTGCCGAAACCCGCCCCGTGGACCACGTCATCGCCGCCCTGCGCGAGCTCATGGGCGACCGCGTGACCACCAACCCCTCCATCCGCGATCAGCACGCGCGGGGCGAGGACACCACCACCCCCGTCCAGCCCGACGCCGTCGCCTTTGCCGAGACGACCGAGGAGGTCTCGAAGGCCCTCGCCCTCTGCAACCGCCACGGCGTCCCCGTGGTCCCCTTCGGCGCCGGCACCTCGCTGGAAGGCCACGTCACCCCCGTCCGCGGCGGCATCAGCCTCGATCTCTCCCGCATGAACGCCATCCTGGACGTGAGCCAGGAGGACATGGACTGCCTCATCGAGCCCGGCGTCACCCGCCACCAGCTCAACGACCACCTGCGCGACCAGGGCCTGTTCTTCCCCGTCGATCCCGGCAGCCACTGCACCATCGGCGGCATGTGCGCCACGCGCGCCAGCGGCACCAACGCCGTCCGCTACGGCACCATCCGGGAGAACGTGATGGGGTTGGAGGTCGTGATGGCCGATGGCCGCGTCATCAACACGGGCAGCCGCACCCGCAAGGCCGCCAACGGCTACGACCTCACCCGCCTGGTCATCGGCAGCGAGGGCACGCTCGGCGTCGTCACCAAGATCCGCCTGCGCCTGCACGGAATTCCGGAAGCCACCTCGGCGGCCGTCGTCCAATTCCCAGACATGAAGGGCTGCGTGGAATCCGTGATCCAGGTGATGCAGCTCGGCATCCCCGTCGCCCGCATCGAGCTGCTGGACGAGGTGCAGGTCGCCGCCTGCATCAGCTACTCCAAGCTCGACAGCCTGCAGATCCTGCCCACCCTCTTCCTCGAATTCCACGGCACTGAGGCCGCGGTGAAGGAGCAGGCGGAGGCGGTTGAGGCCATCGCCACCGACATGGGCGGCCTCGGCTTCGCCTGGGCGGCGGACCAGGAGACGCGCAACAAGCTCTGGACCGCCCGCCACAACGCCTACTACGCGGCCATCGCCAGCCAGCCCAACTCCCGCGGCGTCACCACCGATGTCTGCGTCCCCATCTCTCGCCTGGCGGAGGCCATCCTCGGCGCGAAGCAGGACATCCTGGCATCCGGCCTCTCCGCCCCCATGGTCGGCCATGTCGGCGACGGCAACTTCCACACCGTCATCCTCGTGGACCAGGACGACCCCACGGCGCTGGACCGCGCCTGGGCGCTGGACCGCCAGATCGTCGCCCGCGGCCTCTCCCTCGGCGGCACCTGCTCCGGCGAGCACGGCGTCGGCATGGGCAAGGCCGAGTTCCTGGAGCAGGAGCACGGGATGGAGGCCCTGGCCGTCATGCGCAGCGTGAAGAACGCGCTGGACCCCAAGGGCATCCTCAACCCCGGCAAGATCTTCCGGAACTGACACCCGGCGGGCATCACCCGCCCCATCGATCGCGGCGACCCCGCCCCCATGCAGGGGCGGGGCGCGGAGGACGTCACCACCGATGCCCCCTCTCCATGAATGACGACGCGCGCGAGGCCTCGATCGCCTTCGCCGCCCCCCTCATCGCCCTCACCCTGGGCCATGTCCTCTCCAACGCCGTCCGCACCCTGCCCGCCATCGCGGCCGACCGGCTGGGGCACGACCTGGAGGTGACTGCCGGCGGCCTCGCCTCCCTCACCGGCGCCTACAATCTTTCCTTTGCGATCGCCCAGGTGCCAATCGGCGTGGCGCTGGACCGCTTCGGCGTGCGCCGCACCTCGCTCGGCCTCCTTGCCGTCATCGGCCTCGGCGCCGTGCTCGCGGCGGTCGCGGGCGGCGCCTCGGGCTTCCTCCTCGCGCAGATCGTGCTCGGCCTGGGCTGCGCGGGGATGCTCATGTGCCCCGTCACCTACGCCGCCAAGCGCCTTTCCTCCGCGCGCTTCGGCCTCTGGTCCGGCCTCATCCAGGCGCTCGGCAATTGCGGGATGCTCCTCTCCGCCAGCCCGCTCGCCCTGCTGGTGGAGGCGGCGGACTGGCGCGCCGGCTACCTGGCCTGCGCGGCCCTGGCCCTCGCCGCCATCCTCCTCGTCGCCACCCTCGTCCGGCACGATCCGCAGCCCGCCCCCACGGCCAGCCTCGGGGCCGATGCCCGCGCCGTGCTGCGCCTCGCCGCCTCCCCCGCGCTGCGCGGGGTGGTGGTGCTCGCCTTCGCCTCCTTCGCCGCTGCCATCGGCGTGCGCGGCCTCTGGGGCGGCCCCTGGCTGATGGAGGTGAAGGGGCTGGCCCGCGTGGAGGCCGGGAACGTCCTCCTCCTCGCCACGGTCGCCCTCGTCGTCGGCCCGGCCCTTTGGGGCATCGCGGACCGCCGCATCGGCCACCGTCGCACCCTTCTCGGCATTGGCCACCTCGGCGCGGCCGCCTTCCTCGTCCTCATCGCGCTCGGAGGCCCGGGCGGCCCCTTCGGCACCCTGCCCACGGCCTGGGACGCGGCCACGCTGCTCGGCTTCTTCTTCCTGATCGCCGTCCAGCCGCTGGCCTTCGCCGCCACCCGCGCGGCCGTCCCGCCGGAGATGGCCGGCAAGGCCCTCTCCGGCGTGAACCTCTCCTTCTTCGCCGGCGCCGCCGTGATCCAGGCCGCCTCGGGCCCGGTGGTCGCCGGCGCCGGCCTTGCCTCCGGCCTGCTCTTCCTCGCCGCCACCACGGCGGCCTGCACGCTGGGCTATCTCTGGCTCACGCGCCCGTCGCGCGGGCCGGTCAGTCCACCAGCCCGGTGAGCGGCGGCGCGTCGCGCTCAGGGCCGGGCTTGATGTCCGTGGCCTCCTTCACCCCGGGGGTAATCACGGTCGATTCCCCCGTGGCGGGCTCCGACTTGCCCGGACCGGCATTGCCCTCGTTGGTGCCGGGGCCGGGCTTGTAGCCGGCCTCCGGCCGGATCCCGGGATCGGCCGGGTTCTCCTGATCCTCCCTGGCGTGGTGCGGGCCCACGCTCTCCGGGCGGGCCGTCTTGGTCTGGGTGCCCCAGTTCTCCAGCATCCCCGGCACCCTGCTGTCGCGCCCCTCGGGGCCAGCGCCCTTCCCGTCCTCGGCCATGATCCGGTCCTCCAGATGTCAGCGGATGGAACGCCCGGCACGGAGAGGGGTTGTCCATGCGGCCCCGGGTGAGAGGCGACCCCGAGGGCGCGGGCGCCCCGGGATCACCCGCCCGGTCGCACCTCCAGCCCCGTCCAGCGCGCGGCGAAGGCCCAGAGGTCGGCCACCTCCTCGATGCCCTTGTCGATCGGCTTTCCCGCGCCGTGCCCGGCCCGGACGTCGATGCGCAGCAGGCGCGGCCGGTCGCCGAGATCGCCCGCCTGCAGCGCCGCGGCATATTTGAAGCTGTGGCCGGGAACGACGCGGTCGTCCGTGTCGGCCGTCGTCACCAAGACCGCCGGGTAGGCCACCCCCTCCCGGACGTTGTGATAGGGCGAGAGGGACAGGAGGTTGCGGAAATCCGCCTCCCTCTCCGGGTCACCGTAGTCCTGCTGCCAGAACCCCCCGCCGGTGAAGCGGTGGAAGCGCAGCATGTCCATCACCCCCACGCCGGGCAGCGCGGCCGCGAAGAGGTCCGGCCGCCGGTTGACCACGGCGCCGACGAGCAGGCCGCCATTGGACTCGCCCTGGATGGCAAGGCCGCCCGGCGCGGTGACGCCCTCCGCCTTCAGGTACTCGCCGGCCGCGATGAAGTCGTCGAGGACATTCTCCTTGTTCAGCAGGCGCCCCGCATCGTGCCAGGCCTTGCCGTACTCGCCGCCGCCCCGGAGGCCCGCCACGGCATAGACGCCTCCCTGTTCCACCCAGGCCAGATGGGCCGGCGAGTAGTAGGGGACCATGCTGATGCCGAACCCGCCGTAGCCGTAGAGCACCGTCGGCGCGGGGCCGGCGACATCCTTCCGGCGGACGATGACCAGCGGCACCCTCGTGCCGTCCTTCGAGCGGTAGAAGCGCTGCTCGACGGCGATCCGGCCGAGGTCGATCGCCACCTCGGGCCGCGCCCAGACCGTCCAGCGGTTCGCGGGCACGTCATAGCGCAGGACCGTCGTCGGCGCGTCGTGGCTCGTGAAGACGAGGAAGGCTTCGTCATCCCCGGGGTGCCCGCGGAACCCGCCGGCGGTGCCGAGGCCGGGAAGCCCCACCTCCCCGTCCGGGGTGCCGTCGGGGCGATGGCGCAGGATCCGCGTCCGGCCATCGACGAGGTAGGAGAGGAGGAGGCGGCCGCCGACGAGCGCCGCATCGACCAGCACCTCCTCGCGCTCGGGAACAAGGTCCCTCGGCCCCGCCCCCACCCGGTCGAGATCCAGGGCCACGACCTTCCCGCGCGGCGCGTCCTGCTGCGTCAGCAGGTAGAGGGTCGTGCCGAGGTTGCCGATCACGCTCCAGGCGACATCGGTCCGCTCGACCAGGCGGAAGGGCGTCCAGGCGGAATCCGCCAGGTCCAGCACGGTCAGGGCGTTGCCGCCCGGCCCGGGCATCGAGAGGATGGCCGCGTAGCGCCCGTCCGCGGTCACGGAGGCCAGGTTCAGGTGGTCCGGCCGGTCCGGCGTGGCATGGACGGCCCGGTCCTCCGCCTGGGGCGTGCCGATCGCGTGGAAGTACACCGCGTGCCCCATCACCCGGGCCTCGAAACCCGCCGGACCCTGGGGCGCGGGGAAGCGGGAGTAGAGGAAGCCGGACCCGTCCCCCACCCAGGCGAGCGCGGTGAAGCGTGCCCATTCCAGCCGGTCCTCCAGCCACGCGCCGCTCGCCACGTCGAGGACGCGGATCGTCCGCCAGTCGGTCCCGCCCTCCTGCACCGCGAAGGCGACATGCGCGCCGTCCGGCGAGGCCGACCACTCCGCGAGCGCCGTGGCGCCGTCCTCCGACCAGCTGTTCGGGTCGATCAGCACGCGGTCCGGGCCGTCCACCCCCTCGCGCAGGACGAGGACGTCCTGGTTGTCGAGGCCGGGGTTGCGAGTGAAGAAGTAGCGGTTCCCCCGCTTCTCCGGCGGCGTGAGGCGCTCGTGGTCGACCAGCGCGGCCAGCCGCTCCCGGAAGGCGTCGCGGCCCGGCAGCCCCGCGAGGTAGGACCGGGCCAGCCGGTCCTGGGCCGCTGCCCAGGCCGCGACCTCAGGATCGGTGCGGGCGTCGCTCTCCAGCCACCGGTAGGGATCGGCGACCCTCACGCCGAAACGCTCCTCAACGGCATCGACGCGCCGGGTCTCGGGATAGTCCATCGGCATCCTCCTGTCGTTCAGGCCGGGGAAGGTCCCCGCCGGGCAGTGCCCGGCCCCCCGGGCGCGGGCAGGCGCACGGGGTCGCAGATCGGCAGGGTGCAGGCCGCGCGGATTGCGGCCGCCAGCCGGTCAATGACCTCGGCAAGCCCGTATCTCCGCCCATGGGTGATGGCGGAGGAGCAGATCTCCTCGTCCACCACGCGCAGGGCCGCCATGGCCGCCGCCGCGCAGAGACGGACCTCGAAACCGTCCACGGGCAGCCCGGCCCGCGAGGCGACGATCGGCAGGAGCTCCGCCTCCGCCTGCGCGCTGGCCATCAGGTAGGCCGCGCGCAGGGCCGGCTCCCGCGGAAAGAGCGAGACGAGGCGCGCGGCGGCCACGCCGTCCTCCATCTCCTGCCCGCCCTCAGGCGCGGGCGTCATCGCCTCGTGCAGGTGGCGCTCGATCGAGACGTCGCCGGGCCAGGCCCGCAACGTCTCGATGAACCGGTACCCCGTGGCGAGGAACAGCGGCTCGACGCAGGCCTCCTTCGAGCGGAAGTAGCGCCAGACCGTACGCTTGGAGAGCCCGGCCGCCGCCGCGATCGCGTCGCCGCTCGTGCCCTCCACCCCGTGCTTCCAGAAGAGGGCCGCCGCGTGCCGCGCGACGGCGAGCCTGGCTTCCTGGATCCTCGGGCGCTCCACGGCCGCCTCCTGTCACTCAGTGCCAGACGCATATGGCACTGAGTGACAGTTCGCGCAACAGCCCGCGCCGATCCACGGGCACGCGGCACCGGCCAGGTCCCATCGCCCCGCCCCCGAGCAGCCCGATGCCGGCCGCTTCGCCCCGCTCCCGTAAAGCCGCAATCCCGCCTGCCGGGGCCGTACCGGCCCGGGAGACCGCGGGGCACACTTGCCCCCGCGGAACTCCCTACGCGGCGCCGGGGGTCAGGCCGCCTGCGCCGGCGCCGTGTTGAGCGCGGCCAGGACCGCGCCGCGCAGCCCGTCCAGCTTGCGCTCGTTCTCCACCTTCAGCCCGAACAGGTCCTTCACGTAGAACACGTCCACCGCCCGCACGCCGTAGGTGGTGACGTGGGCGGAGGCGATCTGCACCCCCTGGCCGGAGATGGCGGCCGTCACGTCATGCAGCAGGCCCGGCCGGTCGCGCCCGTTCACCTCGATCACGGTGTGGGTGTTGCTGGCGTGGTTGTCGATCACCACGCGCGGCGGCACCGTCACGGCCCGCAGCCGCGCGGGCTCGCGCTTCACCTTCCGGATCTCCTCCCCGATCCGCAGGCGGCCCGAGAGCGTCTGCTCGATCACCACGGAGAGCCGCGCCAGCCGGTGCGGCGCGTCCAGCGCCCCGCCAGCCGCGTCCTGCACCCAGAAGGTGTCCAGCGCCATGCCGTTGGTCATGGTGTGGATGCGCGCGTCCACGATGCTGGCGCCGGCGATCGCCAGCGCCCCCGCGATCTGGCTGAACAGCCCGGCATGGTCGGCGGTATAGACCGTCACCTCCGTCACCGCCCGGTCCTCAAGCACCTCCGTCCGCACGGTCAGCGGCGCCTGCACGCACTCCGCCTCCCGGATCATGGCGGCGTGGCGGGCATGGGTGTCGGGATCGAAGGAGAGCCAGTAGCCGGGGTAGCCGAGGGAGAGGAACGCCTCGATCTCCGCCTGCGGCCGCCCGGCCAGGGCGCCCGCCGCCGCCTCCCGCGCGCGAGCCACGCGCACGTCGCGCTCGGGCACGGAGAGCCCGCCCGCCAGCACCTCCGCCACGCGCCAGTAGATCTCCCGGAGCAGCGTGGCCTTCCAGCCGTTCCACACCTTCGGCCCCACCGCGCGCATGTCGCAGACCGTCAGCACCAGCAGCAGGCGCAGCCGCTCCGGCGACTGCACCACCTCCGCCATGTCGAGGATCGTCTTGGGGTCATCGATATCGCGCTTGAAGGCCGTCTGGCTGACGAGAAGGTGGTTGAGGACAAGCCAGGAGACCGTCTCCGTCTCCTCCGGGGAAAGCCCCAGCCGCGGGCAGAGCTCCTGCGCGATCCCCGCGCCGAGCTCCGAGTGATCCCCGCCCCGCCCCTTGGCGATGTCGTGCAGCAGCAGGGCGACGAAGAGTGCCCGGCGGGACTGCAGCTGCCCGACCAGCTCGGAGGCGACGGGCGCCACGGTGTCCAGCTCCCCCCGCTCCAGCGCGTTCATGACCCCCACCGCCTCGATCGTGTGCTCCTCGACCGTGAAGACGTGGTAGGTGTCGAACTGCATCAGCCCGACGATGCGCGCCCATTCCGGGATGAGGCGGGAGAGCACGCCCGCCTCGTTCAGCGCGCGCAGCCAGCGCCCGCTGTTCTTGCCCGTCAGGATATCGAGGAACAGCGCGTTCGCCTCCGCCCCGCCGCGCAGGCGGGCGGCGTAGCGCGCGTTGCGGATCAGCGCGCGCAGGCCCAGCGGGTGGATCTCCAGTCCCCGGTCCCGCGCCATCCGCATGATCCGCAGCATAACGGCCGGGTCGGCCGCGATGTCGTGCTCCGGGGCGAAGAGGATCTTGCCGTCGGCCAGCGTCAGGCAGGCCTTCTTCATCGCCTCGTCCGGCGCCCGCTGCAGCGCGGGCATCCCCAGCGCCGCCCGCTCGATCGCCGGCTCCAGCAGGCGCTTGAGGCGCACCACCTCCCGCGCCGTGAGGAAGAGGTGCTTCATGAATCGCTCCACCCCGTCCTGCTTGCCGTGGCGCGTGTAGCCCATCCGGGCGCCCACCACGGGCTGCAGGTCGAAGGTCAGCCGCTCCTCGGCGCGCCCGGTCACGTAGTGCAGGTGGAAGCGCACGGTCCACAGGAAGGACCAGGCCCGCTTAAAGGCCCGCGCTTCCTGCGCCGTCAGCAGCCCACCGCCGGGGCTGTCCGGCCCCACCATCTCCCACATCTTCTCCACGCCGAAGGCGTAGCGGGCCAGCCAGTACATGGTCTGCAGGTCGCGCAGCCCGCCCCGCCCCTCCTTGATGTGGGGCTCCACCAGGTAGGGGCTGTCGCCGTAGCGGGCGTGGCGCTGCCCGCGCTCGATCTGCTTGGCGTGGAGGAACTGCCCCAGCCCCCATTCCTTCCGCGCCCCGGCATAGGCGAGTTCGAAGCGGTCGTAGACCCCCCGGTCCCCCTCCAGGAAGCGCGCGTCCAGCAGGGCGGTCTGGACCGTCGTGTCGCCCCTGGCGTCCACCAGGCATTCCTCGATGGAGCGGGTGGCGTGGCCCACCTTCACCCCGAGGTCCCAGAGCAGGTAGAGCATGAACTCCACCGCCCGCCGCCCCGCCGCGTCCAGCGGCTCGTCCGAGACGAAGAGAAGGTCGATGTCGGAGTAGGGCGCCAGCGTGCCGCGCCCGTACCCCCCGGTCGCCGCCAGTGCGAAGGCGGGCACCGCCCGGCCGGAGGTCGCGAGAAGGCTGTAGCGCAGGATGGCCGCGATCAGCCCGTCCATCTCCGAGGCGAGCGCCCGGGCGGCGACGAGGCCCGGCAGGGTCTCCCGCTCGAAACGCTCCTGCATGCCCCCCTGGATGCGGCTGAGGTGCCGACGCAGCAGCCCCAGCGCCGCGTCACGGGGGATGGCGGGGGAGGATTCGAGGCCGTCCAGCCCCTGCTGAGGCGCGATCCCTGCTTCGGCGGCGCCCAGGCCAGCGGTGTTCATCCGACGGAAGATAAGGACTCGCGCTGCGCCGCAACAGCCGTTCCCTGCACCGGAAGCATCGATTTCAGCCGGTACAGCGCCTCCAGCGCCTCCCGGGGCGCCATGGCGTCCGGGTCCAGCCCTCCCAGGGCCTGGTGCAGGGGATCCGCCTCCACCCCCGGTTGCCGCGCCGCGGCGGGTGCCGCCGGCGACGCGAAGAGCGGCAGCTCCCCCGAGAGCGGGTCGAGTCCCCTCGCCCGCTCCTCCAGCGAGGCGAGGACCGTCTCCGCCCGCCCCACCACCTCCCGCGGCACCCCGGCCAGCCGGGCCACGTGCAGCCCCCAGGACCGCTCGGAGGCCCCGGGCCCGACGAGGTGCTGGAACACCACCTGCCCCCGGTGCTCCCGCACCTTCATGGCCGCCGGCGTCAGCTCCGGCAGCTTCCCGGCCAGGGCCGTGAGCTCGTGGAAATGGGTGGCGAAGAGGGTCCGGGACCGCAGCCGGTTGTGCAGCGCCTCCAGCACCGCCCAGGCGATCGCCAGCCCGTCCCAGGTGGCGGTCCCCCGCCCCACCTCGTCCAGCACCACGAAGCTCCGCGGCCCGGCCAGGTTCAGCACCGCCGCCGTCTCGCTCATCTCCACCATGAAGGTGGAGCGCCCGCCCGCGATGTCGTCCGCCGTCCCCACGCGGGAGAAGAGCCGGTCCACCAGCCCGATCCGTGCCGATTCCGCCGGCACGAAGAGCCCGGCCTGCGCCAGCACCACCATCAGCGCGTTCTGCCGGAGGTAGGTGGACTTGCCCGCCATGTTCGGCCCCGTCAGCAGGCAGAGCCGCCGCCCCGGGGAGAGATCCGCGTCGTTCGGCACGAAGGCCGGCCCGCGGCTCCGCCGCAGCGCCGCCTCCACCACGGGGTGCCGCCCCTGGGTGACGCAGAAATCCGGCCGGTCCGGGATCTCCGGCCGGCACCACCCGCCCGAGGACGCCAGCTCGGCCGCGGCCGCGTGCACGTCCACCTCCGCCGCCGCCCGCGCCGCCGCCGCGATCCCGCCCGCCGCGTCCAGGCACAGCTTCCGCAGGTGCCGAACCACCAACGCCTCCCGCTTCGCCGCCTCGTCCCGCGCCTGAGAGAGCTTGCGATCGAGGTCGGAGAGCGCCCCGCAGGTGAAGCGATGGGCATTGGCCATGGACTGCCGGTGCACGGGCGCCATCGGCCCCGGGGCGGGCTTCTGCCGCAGCAGCACCTCCCCCGCCGCCGCCGGCACCTCGGCCAGGAAACCCAGCTGCTGGTGGTGCCGGATCTTCAGGCTCGCCACGCCCCAGGCCTGCGCCAGGTCCATCTGCAGGGCCAGGATCGCCCCCCGCGCGTCGTCCCGCAGGCGCCGCAGCGCGTCCAGCTCCCCGTCATAGCCCGGGCCGACCACGCCCCCTTCCTCCAGCCGCGCCGGCAACTCCGCCGCCAGCGCCCGCGCCAGCTCCGCCCGGGGCGATCCCTCCGGCACCAGCGCCTCCCCGGCCGCGAGGAGCAAGGGCGGGACCGGCGGCACCCCGGCGGCCTCGGCCAGCGCCGCCCGCATCGCCTCCGCCCGCCCCAACCCGTCCCGCAGCGCCGCCAGGTCGCGCGGGAAGAACCGCTCCACCGAGAGCCGCCCCAGCGCCCGCGCCATGTCCGGCGCGCCCCGCAGCGCCTCCCGTAGCTGCCCGCGCACCGTCGTCGCCGCGAGAAGGAAGGAGACCGCGTCGTGCCGCGCCGCGATCGGCCCCGCCTCCGCCAGCGGCGCCGCCAGCCGCGCGGCCAGCTCCCGCGCCCCGGCCGCCGTCAGCGTCCGGTCCACCGCGGCCAGCAGGCAGTCCTTCCCCCCGCGCTCCGCCTTCAGGATCTCCAGGGATCGGCGGGTGGCCGCATCCATCCGCAGCGTCCCCTCCCCGCCCCGGCACTCCGGCGGGGCCAGCCGCGGCAGGCTCCCGCCCGAGGTCGCGCGCACGTAGTCCAGCGCCATCGCCAGGGCGCCCGCCTCCCCTTCGGAGAAGCTCCCAAACGCGTCCAGCGAGGCCACGCCCCAGGCCTCCGCCGCCAGCCGCGCCCCCTCCTTCGGCGGCATCGCCTCCCGCACGACCCCGCCCAGCGGGGTCAGCACGTCGCCCCCGGCCAGCGCCTCCGGCGCCAGCACCTCCGCCGGGTCCAGCCGCGCCAGCAGGGCGCCCAGTTCCCCCGCCGGCAAGGTTTCCGTGCAGACATGCCCCGTGGAAACATCCAGCCAGGCCGCCCCCACCCGGTCCGTCCCGTCCGGCACCAGCGCCAGCAGCCAGGAAGGCCGCGCGCCCTCCAGCAGCGCCTCCTCCGTCACCGTGGCCGGGGTAACGATCCGCACCACCTCCCGCCGCACCGCCGGGGCCTTGCGCGCCTTGGCCTGCTCCGGCGTCTCCATCTGCTCGCAGATGGCCACACGAAAGCCCCGCCGGATCAGCCGGGCCAGGTAGACCTCCATCGCGTGCACCGGCACGCCCGCCATGGGAATCGGCTGCCCGCCATGCTCCCCGCGATGCGCCACCGCCAGCCCCAGCGCCTCGCCGCCGAGGATCGCGTCCCCGAAGAACAGCTCGAAGAAGTCGCCCATGCGGAAGAAGATCAGCGCGTCCGGGTGCGCCGCCTTCGCCGCGAACCACTGCGCCATGGCCGGGGTGGCGCCGGCCGCATCGGGAAGGGGGGAGCTGGGCGAAGCGGCATCCATGGCGGGAGTCCTATGGCGCGCCGTGGGATCGGTCCAGCGCCTCCAACCCGATGCCCCCGAACCCGATGCTTGCGCGCCCGCATCGAGCGGGGGCAGGCTCGCGCGGAAGCGGAGGACGACGAGAGATGGAACGCCGGACCTTGTTGCGCGCCACCCTGTCGGGCGTCGGGGCGGGCGCCGCCGCCCTCGGCGGCCTCTCCGCCCCGTCCCTGGCACAGAATACCCGCGCCCGCACCCTGCGCTTCGTCCCCCAGGCCAACCTGACGAGCCTGGACCCGATCTGGACCACCGCCACCGTCACGGGCAACCACGGCTACTACGTCTTCGACACGCTCTACGCCGTGGATTCCCGCAACCGCCCGCAGCCCCAGATGGCGGAGGGCCATGAGGTGCTGGACGACGGCCGCCGCTGGCGCTTCCGCCTGCGCGAAGGCCTGCGCTTCCACGACAGCACGCCCGTCCGCGCCGCCGACTGCATCGCCAGCATCAAGCGCTGGTGCGTGCGCGACCCCTTCGGCCAGCTCCTCGCCCGCGCCGTCGCCGAATGGCGCGCCGTGGACGACCGCACCTTCGAGGCCGTGCTGCGCCGCCCCTTTCCCCTGATGCTGGACGCCCTCGCCAAGCCCGATGCCAGCGTCTGCTTCATCATGCCCGAGCGCCTTGCCTCGACAGAGGCCACGCGCGCGATCACCGAGATGATCGGCTCCGGCCCCTATCGCTTCGTCCCCGGCGAGTACAATTCCGGCTCCCGCGTGGTGTACGAGAGGTTCGACGGCTACGTGCCCCGCCAGGAACCGCCGGAGCGCGCCTCTGGCGGCAAGGTCGCCCACATCCCGCGCATCGAGTGGCACGTCATCCCCGACGCCTCCACCGCCGCCGCCGCCCTGACCAACGGCGAGATCGACTGGTGGGAACGCCCGCTCTCGGACCTGCGCTCCGCCCTCTCCCGCAGCCGCGACATCCGGCAGGAGATCCTCGACGTGGAGGGCCGCATGGCGCTGATGCGCCTGAACTGCCTGCAGCCCCCCTTCGACGACGTCCGCCTCCGCCGCGCCGTGCGCCTCTCCGTGGCGCAGGGGGACTACATGCGCGCCGCCCAGGGCGACGACACCACGCTCTGGAACGAGTGCCGCAGCCTCTACCCGCGCCGCACGCCCTACTACCGCGACAACCCCGACCTCATGCCCGGCAGCCTCGACGCCGCCCGCGCCGCGCTGCGGGAGGCCGGCTACACCAACGCCCGCACAGTCATCATCAACCCCACGGACTTCCCGGACATCGGCCCGCTCGGCCAGGTCACGGCGGACGCGCTGCGCCGCGCCGGCATGAACATCGACCTCGCCGAGAGCGACTGGGGCACGGTGATCCAGCGCCGTAACTCGCGCGAGCCGGTCGAGAGGGGCGGCTGGAGCATCTTCCACACCACCGGCAGCGCGAACACTTACGGCAGCCCCGCCATGTCCCCCCTGATCCGCGGCGCCGGCGAGGCCGGCTGGTTCGGCTGGTGGAAGAGCGACCGCGCCGAGGCGCTGACCGCGGAGTGGGTCGACGCGCCGGACGAGGCCGCCCGCGCCCGCCTGGCCGGCGAGATCGGCCGCCTCGCGCTGGAGGAGGTGGCCACGGTCCCCCTCGGCCAGTTCACCATCCGCACCGCCTTCCGCCGCGACCTGACGGGCATGCTGGAGGGCAGCACGCCCTACCCCTGGAACATCCGCCGCACCTGACGCGTCGCGCTGCGCCGCACGCTTGTGCGGCGCAGCTTCCGCATTGCAGCACGCAAGATTCGAACCCGGCCATTCCCCGCCACGCACCGATCCGCTAAACGCGGCCCTCCTGGCGCCCCATATGGGGGCAGGAGCGGAGGGAGCCGGCATGGACGACGCGCGACGCACCGGAGGGGGGGATTCCCGCACCGCCCGCATCACCCGCGAGGAAGCGCTGGCGATGCACGCGGAGGGCAAGCCCGGCAAGCTGGAGATCCGGCTGACGAAGCCGCTCGCCACCGCGCGCGACCTCTCCCTCGCCTACTCCCCCGGCGTCGCCGAGCCCTGCCTGGAGATCCACCGCGACCCGTCGCTGGCCTACGATTACACGGCGAAGGGCAACATGGTCGCCGTCATCTCCAACGGCACCGCCGTGCTCGGCCTCGGCGACCTCGGCGCCGTGGCCAGCAAGCCGGTGATGGAGGGCAAGGCCGCGCTGTTCAAGCGTTTCGCCGACGTGGACTCCATCGACCTCTGCGTTGACACCTCCGATGTGGACGAGTTCGTCAACTGCGTCCGCTTCCTCGCGCCCAGCTTCGGCGGCATCAACCTCGAGGACATCAAGGCCCCCGAGTGCTTCGTGATCGAGCAGCGCCTGCGCGAGATCATGAACATCCCCGTCTTCCACGACGACCAGCACGGCACCGCCATCGTCGCTGCAGCCGGCCTCATCAACGCCTGCCACCTGACCGGCCGCGAGCTGAAGGACACGAAGCTCGTCCTCAACGGTGCCGGCTCCGCCGCCATTGCCTGCGCGGAGCTGCTGCGCGCCATGGGGATGCGCCCGCAGAACATCACGATGTGCGACACCAAGGGCGTGCTCTATCGCGGCCGGACGGAGGGCATGAACCAGTGGAAGTCCGCGCACGCCGTGGACACCACCGCCCGCACCCTCGCCGAAGCGCTCAAGGGCGCAGACGCCTTCTTCGGCCTCTCCAAGAAGGGAGCCGTCACGCCTGACATGGTGAAGGCGATGGCGGAGAAGCCCATCATCTTCGCCATGGCCAACCCCGACCCGGAGATCACCCCGGACGAGGCTCGGGCCGCGCGCCCGGACTGCATCGTCGCCACCGGCCGGTCCGACTACCCGAACCAGGTCAACAACGTCCTCGGCTTCCCCTTCATCTTCCGCGGCGCGCTGGACGTGCGCGCCACCACCATCAACGAGCACATGAAGATCGCCGCCGCCGAGGCCCTGGCTCTCCTCGCGCGCGAGGACGTGCCTGAGGAAGTGGCCGGCGCCGGCGGCGGCGCGGGCCTGCGCTTCGGCCCGGACTACATCATCCCCCACGCCTTCGACCCTCGCCTCATCTCCCGCGTCTCCCCCGCGGTCGCGAAGGCGGCGATGGAGAGCGGCGTCGCCAGCAAGCCCATCACGGACATGCACCATTACGCGCGCACCCTCGCGCAGAAGCTGGACGCCGCCGGCGGCGCGCTGGAAGCGATCACGGAGCGCGTGCGCCAGAACCCCCGCCGCGTGGTGTTCGCGGAAGGCGAGGAGGAGAAGACGATCCGCGCCGCGATCGCCTTCCGCAACGCGGGCTACGGCACGCCGGTGCTGGTCGGGCGCGAGAATCGCATCCACGCCACCGTGGCATCCCTCGGCGTGCCCATGCCGGACGGCATCGAGATCCACAACGCCGCGCTGTCGGACAGCAACCTGCGCTACGCCGAGTACCTCTACGCCCGCAAGCAGCGCGAGGGCTTCCTGTTCCGCGACGCCCAGCGCGCCGTGAACCTGGACCGCAACGTCTTCGCCGCCTGCATGGTGGCGCTAGGCGACGCGGACGCGATGGTCACCGGCACCACCCGCTCCTACTCCGCCAGCCTGAAGCAGATCACGCTGGCCATAGACCCCGCCCCCGCCTCCCACGGCGGCCCCGGCGTGGTCTTCGGCCTCACCCTCCTGCTCACCCGGCGCGTCGGCACCGTCCTCGTGGCCGACACCGCCATCCACGAGCGCCCGGATGCGGAGACCCTGGCCGAGATCGCCGTGCAGTCCGCCGCCCAGGCCCGCCGCCTCGGCCTCGAACCCCGCGTGGCCTTCCTCTCCTTCTCCAACTTCGGCGACCCCCGCCACTCCGTGATCCCGGAGACGGTGCGCGACGCCGTGCACCTGCTCGACGCGCGCGGCGACCTCGGCTTCGAGTACGAGGGCGAGATGGCGGCCGACGTCGCGCTCGACCCGCAGCTCCGCGCCCTTTACCCCTTCTGCCGCCTCACCGGCCCCGCCAACGTGCTGGTGATGCCCGGCCTGCACGCCGCCCATATCCTGTCCAAGGCCGTGCCGCGCCTCACCAGCGCCCCCGCCATCGGCCCGCTGCTCATGGGCATCTCGAAGCCGGCGCAGATCCTCTCCATCGCGGCGGGGGTGAACAACATCCTCGACATGGCCTGCCTCGCCGCGCACGACGCCATCGCGCGTTAGCCGGGCCTCACGCCGTCCGCGCGCGAGCGGCGCTCACGGCAACGTCAGCAGTGGCCGGTTGGATCGAGGTCTGACGGCCCCAGATGACCGGTCGCGAACAGCGCCCCGGCGCCCGTTCCCCCGCCGCCCGGCCGCTCACGGCCCGGGCGGTCCCGTTCAGCCGAACAACCGCTGCACCCCCAGGGGCGTCGCCGCAAGGGAGGCCATCTCATGTCTGACAGCACCGGTTACGGCCAGCTCGACCCCGCCATCTTCGGGCCGGGCTACGGCCAGCAGGACCCGGCCGAGTTCGGCCCTGGCTACGGCCAGCTCGATCCATCCACCTTCGGCCCCGGCTACGGCCAACAGGACCCCGCCGAATTCGGGCCCGGCTACGGCCAGCTCGACCCGTCGATATTTTCCAGCAGCGTCGAAGAACCATCAGTCGTCAGCGCGACGACCTCGGACTGGCTCTTCGGCTGAGTGCGGGCGGCCTCGTCCGGCCGCTTCTCTCGCACCGGCCTAGGCCCGCTTCTCCACGATGAACCCGATCGAGGTGGAGACCAGCCCCTGGATTGACAGCCGCAGATGCGGCGCGTCCGGGATGGAGAGCGGCGCCTCGGCGCCGGGATAGGGCGGCAGGTCCACGAACTGGTCCAGCACGCCACTGCCCGTGCCGAAGTCCATCGGCAGCATGCGGTGTCCCGCCAGCGCCAGCCGCGCCTCCAGCTCCTCGATGTGCCGGCGCTGGAACAGCACCGTGGTGCCCTCCTCGAGCGTCGGCCCCTCCGGGTCCATGTTGAACTCGGTGGTGTGCACCGCCACGCCGCCGGGGCGCAGGCACTTCATCGCCTCCACCACGAAGTCCAGCCCCTGACGGATGGAGCCGCAATGCTCCAGGGAGCAGATGGACCAGAGGAAGTCGAAGCCGCCGTGCAGGTCCGCCGGGATCTCGTTCATGTCCACGGCGCGCATGGAGACACGCTCGTTGAAGGTCTCCACGTCGATCAGCCCGGGCTTGAAGATCGTCTCCACCCGGCCGCCGTGCTGGTCGGTTTCGATCCAGTTGCGGGCGCGCAGGTCGGTCGCGTCCAGGTCGGTGGCCAGCACCTCCACCCCGCGGGCCGCCAGGAAGCTCGGCAGCCACTCCGCCCCCACCGCGAAGCCCAGGCCGCGCCGGCCCGGCATCATCATGCCCCGCTCGTACAGCGCCTGCAGCGCGTAGCAGTCCTCCCACACCTTGCGGTGGTACACCGGCACGAAGCCGATCTGCCCGCACCAGTGGCGCAGCCAGTGGCTCTCAATGTCTTCCTGCCGGCAGAGCCGGCCGCCATGGCCCGTGTCCACCGGATCGGGCGGCAGCGGCGCCCCACGGCCGGCCACCCCCGCCTCGTAGAGCTGGCTCGCGATAACGGAGCCCATGACCTTCGTGTTCCACGCCGCCAGCTCCGCATTGCGGGCCGCGGTGCCGGAGGAGAGCTCCAGGGATTGCAGCTTGCCGAGCATCTGCCCCGGTGGGGTGCGGCTCAGGCCTTTGGCGATGGAGCGAAGACGACGGAGCAAGGGCACCTGGTTCCAGAAAGGACGGGCTGCCCGTGCGGCCCGCCCACCCCACTACCTACCGGGCCACCCCGCCCCTGACCACCCCCGAAGGGCGGCGGCCGGGTCTCGGCTCAGCTGTCCAGCCGGATCCCCAGCTCTCGGATCAGCGGCCGCCACTCCCCGTTCTCCCGCGCCACGAACCCCGCGAACTCCGCCGGGGAGAAATTGGCGCGCTCGATGCCCAGCGTGGTGAAGCGCGCGCTCATCTCCTCGGAGGCGATGGCGCGGGCCAGCTCCGCCGAGAGGCGGGCAACCACCGGCGCCGGCGTGCCGGTGGGGACGGAAATCCCCTGCCAGCCATAGGCGATGGCACTGGCGAACCCCAGCTCCCGCGCCGTCGGCACCTCCGGCGAGGTGGGGGAGCGCGCCTCGCTCAGCACGCAGAGCGCGCGCACCTTCCCGTCGCGGATGAAGGCGGTGCCGGTCGCGCAGTCGATCATCACGCTCTCCACCGTGCCCGCCAGCAGGTCCTGCATCGCCGCCGGACCGCCGCGATAGGGCACGTGCGTCGCGTCGAACCCCGCCCGCCGCTTGAACATCTCCATCGCCAGGTGGTGCGGCGAGGCGACGGCCGGCGTGCCGTAGGTCGGCGCCTTCGCCTTCGCTGCCGCGATGTAGCCCGCCAGGTCCCGGATCGGGCTGTCCGCCCGCACGGTCAGGAAGAGCGGGAAGCGCCCGATGAAGCCCACCCCCGCCAGGTCCTTGTCCGGATCATAGGGCAGCCGCGCGTAGAGGGCGGGATTGTAGACAAGGATCCCGTTATCGACGTGCAGCAGCGCGTAGCCATCCGCCGGGCTGCGGGAAACGGCCTCGCTCGCCACCACCGCGCCGCCGCCCGGCCGGTTCTCCACCACCACGTTCTGCCCCAGCCGCGGCCCCATCTGCCCGGCGATCATCCGCCCGAACAGGTCGGAGGCGCCGCCCGGCGGGTAGCCGATGATCAGCCGCAGCGGCCGGTCCGGCCAAGCCGGGGCTGCCGGGCCCTGGGCCATGGAGCGCGGGGCGACCAGGGCGGCGGCCCCGAGGCCGAGGGCACCGCGCGCGAGGCCTCGGCGGGTGGTCATGGGGTGCGGCATGAGAGGATTCCCCGGCAGGCAGGCGATCGGATCGGACGGACATCATGCGGCAGCACCGTGTCACCGCCAATCGGCGCTGCGCCGAGGAAATGCGCCCGCACCTGTGGCGCCGCCCGCCCCCGCATCAGGGCAGCGGCACGAATGCCCAAAGAATGAACAGCCACAACGGCAGGGTCACCACCGCCACCACGTGCTGCATGGTGGTCATCGCCGCCATCAGCGGCGCGTCCCCGCCCATCAGCCGCGCCATGACATAGGCCGTGGTGGCCGTGGGCTGCGCCATGAACACGGTGGCGATGGTCGCCGGCAGCGCCTCCAGCCCCAGCGCCAGGCACAGGGCCAGGGTCAGCGCCGGCATCGCCATCAGCTTCAGCGCCGCCGTCGCGGCCTGAAGCGTGAAGCGGTCCCGGATCGCCTCCGCCCCCAGCGCCGCCCCCACCGCCAGCAGCCCGAGCGAGACGGAGGCCTGCCCCAGCGTCCGCGCCAGCGGCCCCAGCCCCGGCGGCAGCCCGCCCAGCCCCGCCAGCACGAATCCCAGCGCGCAGCCGATGATCAGCGGGTTCAGCGCCACCTGCCGCAGCACCCGCCAGAGGTTCGGCCGCGCCCCGCCCATGGCGAAGACCGGCGTGATGATCACCTGCACGCAGGGCACGATCAGCCCCACCGTCACCGCCGCCAGCCCTGTGCCCGGCGCGCCGAACACCGCGCCGGTGATGGCGAAGCCCAGCAGGTTGTTGAACCGGATCCCGCCCTGCAGCACCGAGGTCGCGGCCGGGTGCGCCTGCCCGAAGCCCCGCGCCAGCAACAGCGAGAGCCCCGCCCCGATCAGCAGCGCCAGCCACAGCGCCGCCGCCATCCCCGCGATCGGCAGCGCCCCCAGCCGCACGGAGGAGAGGGAGGAGGCGAGAAGGCAGGGCAGCAGCACCCAGAAGACGAGCTTCTCGATCCCCGCCCACACCGCATCGTCCCGCAGCAGCCGTCGCTTCAGGAAGGCCCCGAGCGCGATCAGCCCGAAGGCTGGCAGGAAAGCGTCGAGCCAGGGTCCCACGGACTAGGTCAGGTCCTCGGCGGGGCTGTTCCGCGCCAGCCCGCCGAAGGCGTCCAGCAGCCGCCCGCGCCAGGCGTGCACGGGATCCCCCGCCTCCAGCAGCGGGAAGGCGGAGACGCAGCGCCCCCATTGCAGCGGCCCGAAGGCGATGTAGTCCGCCGCCCCGGCCGTGGGCCCGGAAAGCCAGGGCCTCTCCCGCAGCACCATGCGCAGCGGGTGCAGATCCCGCCGGAAGGCCTCCACCGCCGTGGCGCGATCCGCCGTCACCTCCGCCAGCGGCCTCCCGAACCGCTTCTCGCGGGATCGGGTGAAGTACGCCGCATCCTCCGGCGCCAGCAGCGCGGGAATGTCGGACACGACGAGCCGGGCGACCCCCGGCACCATCACCGAATCCGACCAGGCGTTAACGAAGCGCGCCAGCGCCCGCCCCCCTTCCCCGCCGAACAGGCTCGGCGCCCCCGGCCAGTGGTCCTCCAGGTACTCCAGCACCGCCCAGCTCTCGTGCACCGCGCGCCCGGCATGGCGCAGCACCGGCACCTTGTCCGTCCCCGCATCGGCGATCGCCGCCTTGTCCGTGAACCGCCAGGGTAGCGCCTCGTGCGGCACCCCCTTGTGCGCCAGCGCCATCCGCACCCGCCAGCAATATGGGGAGAAGCGCCGCGCCGGGTCCGCGCCGCAGAGGTCATGGAGGATCACGTCCATGCCGCCTATCGTGCGCCTCGAATCACCTCCGCGAAAGGAGGCGGGGGGAGAACGGGCATGGCGGACGCGCTGCTGGCGCTGGATCAGGGCACCACCTCCACCCGCGCCATCCTCTTCGACGCCGCCCTGGCCCCGCGCGCGACGCATCAGGTGGAACTGCCCCAGCACTTCCCGCAGCCCGGCTGGGTGGAGCACGACCCGGAAGACCTCTTCGCCCATTCCGTGGCGTGCCTGCGCGGCGCCCTGGCGCGCGCCGGCACGGCACCCGGCCGCGTCGCGGGCATCGGCATCACCAACCAGCGCGAGACGACCCTGGTCTGGGACCGCGCCACCGGCCGCCCCGTCCACAACGCCATCGTCTGGCAGGACCGCCGCAGCGCCGCCATCTGCGACCGCCTGCGCGCGGCCGGGCTGGAGCCGCTGCTGACGGAGCGCACCGGCCTCCTCGCCGACCCCTACTTCTCCGCCACCAAGCTCATGTGGATGCTGGAGCACATCCCCGGCCTGCGCGCCCGGGCGGAGGGCGGCGAGCTCGCCTTCGGCACCGTGGACAGCTACCTCCTCCACCGCCTCACCGGCGGCCGCGTCCACGCGACGGACGCCACCAACGCCGCACGCACGATGCTGCTGAACATCCGCACGGGCGAGTGGGACGAGGAGATCCTCCGCGCCCTCGGCATCCCCCGCGCCCTCCTGCCGGAAGTGCGGGACTGCGCCGCCGAGTTCGGTACCACCGACCCCGCCCTGCTCGGCGGCGCGATCCCCATCCGCGGCATGGCCGGCGACCAGCAGGCCGCCACCCTCGGTCAGGCCTGCTTCCGCCCGGGCATGGCGAAGTCCACCTACGGCACGGGCTGCTTCATGCTGCTCAACACCGGCGCCACCCCCGTGCCGTCGCGTCACCGCCTGCTCACCACCATCGCCTGGCAGATCGGCGGCGCCCGCACCTACGCGCTGGAAGGCGCGATCTTCGTCGCCGGCGCCGCCGTGCAGTGGCTGCGCGATGGCCTCCGCATCATCGGCAGCGCCGCCGAGGCCAGCGAGCTGGCAGCGAAGGCCGACCCCGATTCCGGCGTGGTGATGGTCCCCGCCTTCACCGGCCTCGGTGCCCCGCACTGGGACGCCTCCGCGCGCGGCGCCATCCTCGGCCTCACCCGCGGCGCCGGTGCCGCGGAGATCGCCCGCGCCGCGCTGGAGAGCGTGGCCTGGCAGACCCGCGACCTGCTGGACGCCATGCGCGCGGACTGGCCGGACATGGGGGGCACCGTCCTCCGCGTGGATGGCGGCATGACCGCCAGCGACTGGACCATGCGCTTCCTCGCGGACGCCCTGCAGTGCCCGGTGGATGTCCCGGCCGTGGCCGAGACCACCGCCCTCGGCGCCGCCTACCTCGCGGGCGTCCGGTCCGGCCTCATCCCGGCTCCGGGGGACAACGCCACCCACTGGCGCCGCCGCGTCCGCTTCGAGCCCGACATGCCGGCTGAGGAAGCGGACCGCCGCCACGCCGCGTGGCAGCACGCCGTCGGCCGGGTCCTGGCGGGCTAGAACTATTTCCGATCAGGTTGGATCACAGGCGTCGTAACCTGCGGCGGCGAAATAGTTGCGGCACTCGTCAGAGGTGAAGCGGGTAAAGGCTTGCTGGATGGCGGCGCGCAGATCAAGGACGGTGCGGGCTTCCGCGGTCCGGAGCAGCGCTTTCAACAGCCGCCTTTTCGTTGCTATAGGACGAGTTGAATTCGTGTCACGCGAGACGATGCAGCCGCACGCATTCGGATGCCGCGGCGGCGGCCTTTCGAGCGGCCAACGGGCGTCACGCGACGAGCGGCGGCGGAGCGAGGAGACGGCGATGGCGACGCCCTACAAGATCGAGATTTCCGACGACCGGCTCGCGACCATCGCGCGAAAGGTCGCCGCCTACGACTGGAGCGAGCTTCCCGACGCGGGAGGTTGGCGATCGGGCGTCGGGGTCGCCGACCTCCAGCGGCTTGTCACCTATTGGCGGGATGTCTACGACTGGCGTGCCGTCGAGCGGCGCCTCAATCGCCTTCCGAATTTCATGACGGGTATCGACGGCGAGCACCTGCATTTCGTGCACTTGAAGGGCGACGGCTCGAAGCCGCCGCTTCTACTCCTGCACGGCTGGCCAGGCTCGTATCTCGAGTTCGAGCCGCTGCTGGAGCCGCTGGTGGCGGACGGTCACGACGTCGTCGTCCCGTCGCTGCCGGGCTTCGCCTTCTCGAAGCCGATCACCGGCCTCGTCGGGCCGCGGCGGGCCGCGGCGCTGATGAACGGGCTGATGGGCGAGCTTTACGGTGCCGAGCGCTTCATCGTCCAGGGCGGGGATTGGGGTAACGCGATTGCCGCGTGGATGGCGCACGACCGGCCCGACGCGCTGCTCGGCATCCACCTCAACATGGTCAATCTACACGCGGAGGATGCCGCACCGACGAGCGACGCGGAAAAGGCATTCGTCGCCAAACGGGACGAACTCTTGGAGCTGGAGGGCGGCTACAGTCACCAGCTGGGGACGCGCCCGCAAACGCTCGGCGCGGCGATGGCCGACAGCCCCGTCGGCGCGGCCGGCTGGATGCTCGAGAAGATCGGCAAGTGGGCCGATCTCCCGGTAGCGCCCGATGGCCGCCCGGACATATGGAGCAAGTTCTCCGAAGAAGAGCTGCTCACCAACATCATGCTCTACGTCGCGCCGTCCTCGGTCGTTACCGCGACCTGGATCTATCAGGGCAGGCGCCTCGAAAAGTCGAACAAGTTTCCCGCTGGAACGCGCATCCAGGTGCCGACCGGCGTCGCCGCCTTCCCCGACCCCGTATTCATCCCGCCGCCGCGCTCCTTCGCACAGAAGACCTACGACATCGTGCACTGGAGTGACATGCCGTCGGGCGGCCACTTCGCCGCTTGGGAGGAGCCGGACCTGATGCTGAGCGACCTGCGGGCGTTCGTCGCCCTGGTCCTCGGCAAAAGCTCGTGACGTCGGCAATCCTGGTGACCGCGGAGTTGGCAGCTATACCTGCGGCCCTGCCGCGGGCGTGGCGGAATTGGAGCCGTGCCCTCTCAGGTTGGGTCATAGGCATCGCTTCCAGCAGCGGAGAGGTAGCTTCGGCACTCATCTCCGAAGGATCAAGGCGGCCTGCGCTTCCAGACGCTGCGAGTTACGGTCGCCGCCCATGGGCTTGGGCGCGATCTGCCCGTCCTGTCGGAAGCGCTCATGCCAACGGACCGCGCTGGCCGCCCCGACACCGAAGCGTTTGGCCGCCTGACGCCTCGAAGCACCCGCTTCAATCGCGGCGACCACACGCTCGCACAGATCGACCGACAAGGTTGAAGGCATGCCAATCCCCGTCGCAAGCCCATCCAGTGAGTCACAGGCCGGCCAGATCGCCTAGCCCAAGCGATTCAACCCGCAAGGGCACGGCTCTAGCGCAGGTCCGTTCCGGCCGACGATACGCCACCGCAAGATTTTCCCTCGCGTCCCCTGCGGGCACCGAATAAGCCCGCCGTCCCGAAGGTCTTCCCCTACCGAGTAGGCACCGCGGCGGCATGGATGGACATGCGGCTGCCCCAGTAGTTCTGCGCGGGCGGCAAGGCTCCGCGGGGATGAAAAGGCGATAGCTCTGCTAGCCCTTGCCGGCGGCAGAACCGGTCTCAAGCCCGGTGCGCGGCGCCGAACTCCGACGTGCGATGGGATCCGATCCCATCGCACGTCGCTTCAACAGGAAGCGGCGAGTCCCCACGGCGAACAGGTCCGCCGTGCCCGCCTAACCCACCGCCCTCACCCGCAGCACCGTCCCGTCCACCGCCTCCACCCGCACCAGCGCGCCCGGCGCGGGCACGGCGCCCTCCGCCCGGGCCGCCCAGTCGCTGTCGCCCACCCGCACGCGCAGCCCCGGCCCGCTGGAGGGCTGAATCACCCCTTCGCGTCCCACCAGCCCGGATTCCGGCATGTTCACCCCGGATGCCCCGCCCGTGCGGCGGCGGCGCAGCGCCAGCGCGATCCCCGCCGCCAGCAGCACCGCGAACACCACGACGGAGAGCGGGAATCCCGGTTCCACCAGCAGCCCCAGCAGCCCCGTGCCCACCGCCGCCAGCCCGGCCCAGAGCAGGAAGGCGCCTGGCAGCACCATCTCCGCCCCCAGCAGCACCAGCCCGGCGAGAAGCCAGATCAGCCAGGGCTCCACGGTCCCGCCCCCGTCTGCGGCCCGGAGGACGGCACCGAGCCGGGCGCCGCTGGCGGCAAGGAGGCGGGCGGCGCGGCCGCGCCCCTCGCCGGCGCCGCAACCCTGGGCGCTGCCGGCGCAACCCCCGCCGGCCCGCCCGTCGGCCCACCAGTGGGAGCGCGCAGCAGCTCCAGCGCCGCCGTCACCCCGCCCGCGAGCCCGGACGCCTCCATCGGCACCAGCACCAGCCGGGAATTCGGGCTGGAGGCGATGGCCTGGAACGCCGCCACGTACTTCTCCGCCACGAAGTAGCGCAGCGCGTCGCCGCCGGCGCCGGAGGCCACCTCGGCCACCATCCGTGCCGCCTCCGCCTCGGCCTGCCCCATGCGCTCCCGCGCCTCGGCGTCGCGGAAGGCCGCCTCGCGCCGCCCTTCCGCCTCCAGCACCAGCGCGGATTTCGCGCCCTCGGCCTTCAGCAGCGTGGCGCGCCGCTCGCGCTCGGCCGTCATCTGCAGGTTCATGGCGCGGATCAGGTTCTCCGGCGGCTCGATCTTTCGGATCTCGACGCGCGCCACCTTCACGCCCCAGGGGTCCGTCGCCCCGTCCAGGATCGTCAGCAGCGCCGAATTGATCCGCTCGCGGGAGGAAAGGGTCTGGTCGAGGTCCATCTCACCGATCACGGCGCGGATGTTCGTCATGGAGATCGCGGTCAGCGCCGCCTGCAGGTTCTGCACCTGGTAGGCCGCCTTCGCCGGATCCATCACGCGGTAGTAGACGATGCCGTCCACCGTCACCGTCGCGTTGTCGCGCGTGATCACGGACTGCTCGGGGATGTCGAGCACCACCTCCTGCACGTTCATCCGCCGCCCGACACCGTCCACGTAGGGGATGATGAAGTTCAGCCCGGGCTGCAGCAGCCGCGTGAAGCGCCCGAAGCGCTCCACCGTCCAAACCTCGCCCTGTGGCACCGTGCGGATGCCCATCGCCGCCGTCACGACGACGAGGATCAGGATTACCGCGAAGACGACCACGCCCGCCGAGACCATCACGTCCCTCCCTCTCGATTCGCGGCCACCCTAACGCGAAACGGCCGGGCACGCGGCCCGGCCGTCCTGACAAGGTCGTGGGGCCACCGCCCTGCCCGCCGCGCTCGGTTCAGTGGCCATTCAGCACACTGGCCGCTCAGCCCATCAGCCCCCGCGTCAGCCCCGCCGCGGCATCGGCCACCAGCATCTTCACCCGCTCCGCCTCCGGCCAGAGCCGCTCGGAAGCGCCGGAGATGGTCAGCGCCCCGCAGAGTGCCCCGCCGGGCTGGAACACCGGCGCGGAGACCGCCGCCGGATCGAGGTCCCGGCTGCCCTGCGTCGCCACCACGGGGTGGGCGCCCGGCACGGTGGCCGGCGCCGCCTCCGGCTCCTCGCCCATCCCCGGATCCCAGATCGCGAAGACCCGCCCGGTGGCGGCCCCGCCCAGTGGCATCATGTCACCCGCCTGCACCGCCACCCGGAGCGTGCGCGGCGGCGCGGAGCGGTAGAGGCAGATCCGCCGCTCGTCATCGGTCTTCACCCAGAAGGCCGCGCCGTGCCCCGTCGCCTCCGTCAGCGAATCCAGCACCGGCGGCACCAGCGCCTCCAGCCCCAGGCTGCGGGTATAGAGCGAGCCCCAGTGCAGCAGCATCGGCCCCGGGGACCAGGACCCGTCCGCGTTCCGCTTCACGCAGCAGTGCCGCTCCAGCGAGGCCAGCAGCCGCAGGATCGTGCTCTTGTAGAGCCCGGTCCGCGCCGCCAGCACCCGCAGCGGAAGCGCCGTGTCGCCGGGCCGGAAGGCGCCCAGCACCGTCATCGCCCGCCCGACCGCGGCCACGCCCGAGGCGGTGGAAGGCGGGGAGAGCAGCCGCGCCCGCGGCAGGGCCGGCCGCTCCGCCGGTGCGGCCCCGCGCCCGATGGGGATCACCGTCGCCTCCGCCCGGACAGCGATGGCCGCTGCGGCGGCCTCGGGGAAAGTCTCAGCGGTCAGCACGTTGGGTTCCAAGGCTTCAACTCCCTCAACGGCGCGGTCGCCCGCCCCTTCGGCTCTGCCTGCGGCGCCGCCCCCGGCGCGCGGCGGGACTATCAACTATCCCAAGTTGGCGCGGGAAGGGTTTCGTGCCGCACAACGGAACGCCGCGGCACGAAGATGCGAATTATTTTCAATCACACCCATGTTTCACACCCCGGTACTGCCGCAAGGCTAGACTGGACGGTGCGGTTCAGAGCGCTTGCGGAAAACTGGACCTTCCGCCACATCCCCGCCATGACGCGCCGCAATCCCTCCGCGCCGGCCTCCGCCGGCCGGGCCGCCCCGCTCGCGCCCCTCGCCGGGGCCGCGCGCCTGCTGGCGATGGCGCTCCTCGCGCCGCCCCTGCTCGCCCTGGCCGGCACCGCCCCGGCCCTGGCCCAGTTCGGCCCCCAGGGCCCGCCCGCCGTCGGCGTGATGGATGCCGCCCGCCGCCCGGTGACGGAGAGCACGGACTTCGTCGGCCGGGTCGAGGCGCTGGAGCGGGTGGACGTCGTCGCCCGCGTCACCGGCTACCTCCAGGAGCGCCTGTTCCAGGAGGGCCAGGAGGTGAGGAAGGGCGATCCCCTCTACCGGATCGAGCGCCAGACCTTCGAGGCCGACCTCGCCCGCGCCCAGGCAACCGTCGCCTCGGCGGAGGCCGAGCTGGCGAATGCCCGCGTCACCCTCTCCCGCGCGCAGGAACTGTCCCGCAGCGGCGCCGGCACCCGCGTCTCGCTGGATAACGCCGTGGCGCAGGAGCGCACGGCGAATGCCGGCCTCCTCTCCGCCCGCGCCGCGGCCCGCGCTGCGGAGATCAACCTCGGCTACACCGAGATCACCTCCCCCATCGACGGCAAGATCGGCCGCACGAACCTCACCATCGGCAACGTGGTCGGTCCCAATGCCGGGGCGCTGGCCGTCATCGTCAGCCAGGACCCGATGCGCGTCTCCTTCCCCGTCTCCCAGCGCCAGGCGCTGGAGCTCCGGGACCGCTACGCCGGCCGCGGCGGCGTGGACGCGGTGGTGATCCGCTTCCGCACCGTGGACGGCAAGACCTACCCCCATCCCGGCCGGATCGAGTTCATCGACAACCAGATCAACCGCAACACGGACAGCATCCTGATCCGCGCGCAGGTGCCGAACCCACCCGGCGGCCCGGGTAACGAGCGCCAGCTCATCGACGGCCAGTTCGTCAACGTCTCGGTGGAGGGCGCGGAGCCCGTCCAGGCCATCACCATCCCCCGCTCCGCCGTGCTGCAGGACCAGCAGGGCACCTACGCCTTCATCGTGGACGCGGAGAACAAGGCCCAGCGCCGCAACCTCCGTCTCGGCCGCAGCACGCCCGAGACCGCCGTGATCGAGGACGGCCTGAACCCCGGCGACAAGGTGATCGTCGAGGGTGTCCAGCGCGTCCGCCCCGGCCAGGAGGTGAACGCAGCGCCGGCCGGTTCTCCGGCCGGCGCTGCGCCCGGCGCCCAGGGCGGCGCGCCGGCCGGTGCCGCCCCCGCAGGCGGCGCCCCCGCTGGCGGGAACGCCCGGCCGGGCTCGCGCAACGGCAACCCGCAATCCGGCGCCGCCACCGGCAACGCCCCCTCCAGCGCCGCCCCCGGCGGGGCGAACCAGGGCACCGTCCAGGGCGGCCCGGCCGGCGCCGGCGCCTCCCCGCCCGGCGCGCCCGCCGCGCCGAGCACGGGCCAGCCCGGCACCTCCCAGCCGCAGGCCGCAACGCCCCCCGCCAACCAGTCCGGCACCGCCCGGTAAGGCGCCCCCATGATCTCCGGTACCTTCGTCGATCGCCCGCGTCTGGCGATCGTCATCGCGCTGCTCACCCTCATCGCCGGCGCGATCTCGCTCATCCGCATCCCCGTGTCCCAGTTCCCGGACATCGTGCCGCCCCAGGTCTCCGTGAACGCCCGCTACCCCGGCGCCTCCGCCGCGGTGATCGAGCAGACGATCGGCCAGGTGATCGAGGGCCAGGTGAACGGCGTGGACCGCATGATCTACATGCGCTCCAACTCCGCGAACGACGGCACCTACGCGCTCAACGTCTCATTCCAGCTCGGCACGGACCCCGACCTGGCGACGGTGAACGTGAACAACCGCGTCCAGGCCGCCCTCGCCCGCCTGCCGCAGGAGGTGCAGCGCAGCGGCGTCACCGTCCGCAAGCAGTCCTCCGCCGTGCTGATGTTCGCCTTCCTCTACGCGAAGGAAGGCGGGCTGAACCCGCTCTTCCTCTCCAACTACTTCACCATCAACATGCTGGACGACCTCGCCCGCGTGCCGGGCGTGGGCCAGGTGAACGTCTTCGGCGCGCAGGACTATTCCATGCGCGTCTGGTTCGAGGTGGACCGCCTCACCAGCCTGAACATGACCCCGCAGGACGTGATCGCCGCCATTCAGGGGCAGAACGTCCAGGCCGCCGTGGGCCGCCTCGGCGGCCGCCCGATCGGCGACGACCAGTCCTTCCAGATCAACCTGGAGACCCGCGGCCGCCTCCAGAGCCCGGAGGAGTTCGGCAATATCGTCGTCCGCGCCAACCAGGACGGCTCGGTGCTGCGCGTGCGCGACGTGGCGCGCGTCGAGATCGGCGCGGCCAACATGGACACGGAGAACCGCTTCAACGGCCAGCCCGCCATCGCCTTCGGCATCTATCTCGCCCCCGGCGCCAACGCCGTCTCCGTCTCGGAAGCGGTGAAGCAGCGCCTGCGCGAGCTCTCGGCCCGCTTCCCCCAGGGCCTGGACACGGAAGTCTTCTACGACAGCTCGGACTTCGTGAACGAGACGATCCACGAGGTCATCAAGACCCTGCTGGAGGCCTTCGTCCTCGTCGTCATCGTCGTCTACCTCTTCCTCGGCTCCTGGCGGGCCACGATCATCCCCACCGTCGCCGTCCCCGTCTCCCTCATCGGCGCGTTCATCATCCTGCTGGGCATGGGCTACTCGGCCAACACCGTCTCCCTGCTCGCCATGGTGCTCGCCATCGGCATCGTGGTGGACGACGCCATCGTGGTGGTGGAGAACGTGGAGCGCGTGATGGAGGAGCACCCCGAGCTCTCCACCGCCGACGCCACGAAGAAGGCGATGAGCGAGATCACGGCGCCCATCATCGCCATCACCCTCGTCCTCCTCTCCGTCTTCGTCCCCATCGCCTTCATCCCCGGCCTCTCGGGCGAGCTGTTCCGGCAGTTCGCGGTGACGATCTCGGCCGCCATGGTGATCTCGGCGATCAACGCCCTCACCCTCTCCCCGGCCCTCTGCGCCATCATCCTCAAGCCCCACCACGGCCCGCGCCGCGGTCCCATCGGCTACGTGCTGCGCGGCATCGACTGGACGCGGGACAAGTACGCCTCCGGCGTCGCCCGCCTCGTCCGGGTCGCCGCCCTGTCGCTGGTCATCACCGCCGGGCTCGGCTTCGCCATCTGGACCATCAGCGGCAAGACTCCCACGGGCTTCCTGCCGCAGGAGGACCAGGGCGCCTTCTTCATCCAGGCCCAGCTCCCCCCCGGTGCCAGCGTCTCCCGCACGCGCGAGGTGGTTCGCCAGATCGAGGAGATCGTCCGCCCCATCCCCTCCGTGCAGGGTACGCTCGGCATCGTCGGCTTCTCCCTCATCGATGGCGGTGCCCAGTCCAACTCCGCCTTCATGGTGGTCCGCATGAAGCCCTTCGCGGACCGCACGGGCGCGATGGACAGCGTGCAGGCCGCCATCGGCCGCGTCTTCGGCGCCACCCAGGGCATCCGCACCGCCAACACCTTCGCCTTCAACCTGCCACCCATCGTCGGCCTCGGCACCGGCGGCGGCTTCGAGTACATCCTGCAGGACCTGGAAGGGCGCGACATCGCGGCGCTCAACGCCGCCATGCAGGGCCTGATCGCCCCGGCCAACGGCGACCCCAACCTCACCGCCGTCTTCTCCACCTTCGCCGCCAACAACCCCTCCCTCTACCTGGAGGTGGACCGCGACAAGGCGCAGGCCCTCGGCATCCCCATCGCCAACGTCTTCACCACCCTGCAGGCGGCGCTCGGCGGCATCTACGTCAACGACTTCAACCTCTACGGCCGCGTCTGGCAGGTGAACATCCAGGCCGAGGCCGGGGACCGCAACGACATCGACGACATCTGGCGCATCCAGGTCCGCGCCAACAACGGGGAGATGGTGCCGCTGCGCGCCTTCGCCGATGTCCGCACCGTCGTCGGCCCGCAGACCATCACCCGCTACAACAACTACCGCGCCATCTCCATCAATGGCGCCCCCCGGCCCGGGATCTCCTCCGGCCAGGCCTTGGCCGCGATGGAGGGGCTCTCGGACCGCGTCCTCCCCAACGGCTACAGCTACGCCTGGACCGGCACCGCCTACCAGGAGAAGCTCGCCTCGGGGCAGACGGCCTACATCCTCGCGCTCGCCGTCCTCTTCGCCTACCTCTTCCTCGTCGCCCTCTACGAGAGCTGGGTCATCCCCATCCCCGTGCTGCTCTCCATCGCGGTGGGCGTGCTCGGCTCCTTCGGCGCCATCCTGCTGGCCGGGCTCTCGCTCGACATCTACGCCCAGATCGGCCTGGTGGTGCTCATCGCGCTCGCCGCGAAGAACGGCATCCTCATCATCGAGTTCGCGAAGGAGGCGCGCGAGCGCGGCATGCCCATCCGCGAGGCCGCGATCGAGGGCGCCCGCCTCCGATTCCGCGCGGTGATGATGACCTCCATCGCCTTCGTGCTCGGCCTCGTCCCGCTCGTCATCGCCACCGGCGCGGCCGCCGTCTCCCGCCGCGCCGTGGGCACGCCCGTCTTCGGCGGCATGCTCGCCGCCTCCATCATCGGCATCTTTATGATCCCGATGCTCTACGTAACCTTCCAGACCATGCGCGAATGGGTGAAGGGCAAGTTCGGCGGCGGGCGCGCCGAGCACGGCCCACCCTCCACCGGCACCCCGGCGGACCAGCACTGAACGGCCGGCTCTGAGGCCGCGGCACCGCCGGTGGGGCATGCCGCCGACGGTCCTGCTCCCAACCCGGCAGCCTCTCTCCGGCATCGCCGCCCACCACGGCGCCCCGGACCCCACGGCTGCCCCCTTCCCCGCGGGCACGCCCTGACGGCATGATCCGCCGCATCATCCCGGGCCGGGGCGGCACCTCCGCTTCCCCGGGACAGGTGCGGAGGACAGCACAGTGGCGAAGTTCGGCCTCAGCCAGAGCCTGCGTCGGGTCGAGGACCCCCGCCTCCTCCGCGGCGGTGGCCGCTACACGGACGATCTGGTGCCCCAGGGCGTCGCGGCCGGCGCCGCCATCAGCCACATCCTCCGCTCCCCCCACGCCCATGCCCGCATCCTCTCCATCGGCACGGAAGCCGCAAAGGCGGTCCCGGGCGTCCTCGCCGTGCTCACCGGCGAGGACTGGGCAGCGGAGGGCCTGAACGAGATCCCCTGCGCCATCCCCATGAAAAACCGGGACGGCTCCCCACGCGGCAACACCCCGCGCGGCGCCCTCGCCCAGGGCGTGGTGCGCCATGTCGGCGACCCCGTGGCCTTCATCGTCGCCGAATCCCACGCCGCCGCCCGCGACGCGGCGGAGGCGATCGAGGTGGAGTACGAGACCCTCCCCTCCGTGACAGATCTCGCCACCGCCACCGACCCCGGCCAGCCCCAGGTCTGGCCGGAGGTGGCGAACAACACCGTCTTTGACTGGGAGACCGGCAACCGCGAGGAGACGGACCGCCTCTTCGCGGGCGCCGCGCACGTCACCACCGTCCGCATCGTCAACAACCGCATCGTCGTCGCCTCCATGGAGGGCCGCGCCGCCGTTGCGGAGTACGACGAGGGCTACGACCGCTTCACCCTGCACGCCGGCACCCAGGGCAGCTGGGCGCTGAAGAGCACCCTCGCCGGCGTCTTCAACATCCCCAAGGAGAAGCTCCGCGTCGTCACCCACGACGTCGGCGGCGGCTTCGGGATGAAGATCTTCACCTACCCGGAATACGCCCTCTGCATGATGGCCGCCCGCCGCCTCGGCCGCCCCGTGCGCTGGACCAGCGAGCGGACAGAGGCCTTCCTCTCCGACACCCACGGCCGCGACAACATCACCACCGGCCAGCTCGCGCTGGACGCGGACGGCAAGTTCCTGGCGATGCGCACGAAGAACATCGCCAACATGGGCGCCTACCTCTCCACCTACGGCCCCTACATCCCCACCGCCGCCGGCACGAAGGTCCTCGCCAGCGTCTACGGCTTCCGGGCCATCCACGCGAACGTCATCGGCGTCGTCACCAACACCACGCCCGTCGATGCCTATCGCGGCGCCGGCCGCCCCGAATCCAACTACGTCGTGGAGCGCCTGATCGACGCCGCCGCGCGCGAGACGGGGATCGACCGCGTGGAGCTGCGCCGCCGCAACATGGTGCCCTCCTCCGCCATGCCGCACACCACCCCCGTCGGTCAGACCTACGATTCCGGCGAGTTCGCGCAGGTGATGGACCACGCCCTCGCGCTCATGGACTGGGACGGCTTCCCCGCCCGCCGCGCCGCCTCGCTCGCGGCCGGCAAGCGCCGCGGCATCGGCCTCGCCTACTACCTGGAGGCCACCGGCGGCTCCGACAGCGAGCGCGCGGAGGTCCGCTTCGCGGCCGATGGCGGCGTCGAGGTCCTCGTCGGCACCCAGTCCACCGGCCAGGGCCACGAGACCGCCTACGTCATGATCACCGCCCACGAGCTCGGCATCCCCGTGGAGAAGATCCGCGTCATCCAGGGCGATTCGGACGAGATCCCCACCGGCGGCGGCACCGGCGGCGCCCGCTCCCTCTACTCGGAGGGAACCGCCCTCCTCGCCACCACCGCCACCGTGATCGAGCGCGGCCGGCAGGCCGCCTCCGAGGCCCTGGAGGCCTCCCCCGCCGACATCGAGTTCGCGGATGGCCGCTTCGCCATCGCCGGCACGGACCGCGCCATCGGCATCCTCGACCTCGCCCGCACCCAGCGGGAGCGCGCCGCGCGCGGCGAGGCGGCCACGGTGCTGGACGCGGCCGAGGTCGCCGCCATCCCCAGCCATACCTTCCCCAATGGCTGCCACGTCGCCGAGGTGGAGGTGGACCCGGAGACCGGCATCATCTCCATCCCCCGCTACGTCGTGACGGACGATGTGGGCCACGCCCTCAACCCCCTCATCGTCCGCGGCCAGGTCCATGGCGGCGTCGCCCAGGGCATCGGCCAGGCGATGCTGGAGCGCACCGCCTACGACCCGGAGAGCGGCCAGCTCCTCTCCGCCTCCTTCATGGACTACGCCCTGCCGCGCGCCGGCGACCTTCCCCCGATCGAGGTGGAGTTCGTCTCCGTCCCCTGCCTGACCAACCCGCTCGGCGTGAAGGGCGCGGGCGAGGCGGGCGCCGTGGGATCCCCGCCCGCGCTGATGAACGCGCTGGTGGACGCCCTCTCCCCGGACGGCATCACCCACCTCGACATGCCCGCGACGCCCGAGGTGGTCTGGAAGGCGCTGGAGACGTCGCGCGCCGCCTGACGCGACCGCGCGACGCGGCCGCCCGGAGGGGGCGGCCGCTTTGACACTCCCCGGGGCCAGCCCTACCGTCCCGCCGGTCCGCGCGCAGTTGAGGCAGATGCCGGAAGAAGACCAGGGCGCCGAGCAGGGCGGGACCGGGAACCGGCTGCCCGCCGTCCCCGACGACATCCCGGCGGATCAGGTGCCGCTCTGGCACCTCCTGCTCCGCGTCCTCGGCCGCACCCCCGCGCCGCGCGACATGGAGATCTGGAACGGCGTGCTGGACGGGTCGCGGGACGGCCGGGATTTCCTCCGCAAGCTCGTCGGGAGCGCCCGCTTCCGCAACGCCGGCGGCGTCCGCGTGAAGTACCCCGCCGGCCACTTCTTCTCCCCCGTGGTGAACCCGGACGAGGTAGGGGACTACGTGCGGATGAGCCGCCGCGCCGGCCTGGCGGGGCTGCCCGGCATCCCGCTGGACCTCGAGGCCATGTCGGCCTTCTGGCAGGGCAACGCCGCCTTCATCGCCTCCACCCCCTTCACCGACGAGCCGGTGCCGGAGAACCGCTACTCCTACCGGGGCGGCCCCTACAGCTACGGCGACGGCATCACGGCGCGCGCCATGATCAACCACCTCCGGCCGCGCCGCGTGGTCGAGATCGGGTCGGGCTACTCATCCGCCTGCATGCTGGACGCCGCCGAGCATGCCGGGCTGGAGGCATTCCACCTCACCTGCATCGAGCCCTACCCCGCCCGGCTGCGCGGCCTGCTGCGGCCCGGGGACGACCGGAAGGTCACGATCCACGAGCGCGGCGTGCAGGGCATGCCGCTCGACATCTTCTCGTCGCTCGCGCCGAACGACGTCCTCTTCATCGACTCCACCCACGTCCTCAAGACCGGCAGCGACGTCCACTACGAGCTCTTCCACATCCTCCCCGCGCTGAAGCCCGGCGTGGTCGTCCACTTCCACGACTGCCGCTACCCCTTCGAGTACTCGGACAAGCAGATCTTCTCGAAGAACTACAGCTGGAACGAGGTCTACGGCGTGCGCGCCCTCCTCATGGACAGCACCCGCTACAAGGTCCTCTTCTGGGGCAGCTTCTTCGCCGACAGGCGGGCGGAGGAGGTGCGGGCCGTGAGCCCGGTCTACCTCCGCAACCCTGGCAGCGCCCTCTGGCTGAAGGTCGTCTGAGCACGACCCGATGAAGGCATCGGGCCGCGCCTCCGCCCCGCCCGTGCGGAGCCTTCGCGCGATGTCCCGCGCCACCCGGCGGAAGCGCTCCGCCGCCCGCAGCGGAACGCCCAGGGCGGCCGCCGCACCCACACGAGATCACCGCCCTGCAGCCCCGACAGCGCCTGGGCACCCCGCCCGCGGCCGCCCGCACCGGGCCGGTCCCCCACGCCCGCCCCCTAGCGCATCGCGACCACTGGTCCCTGCGCGGCCGGTGCCGCCGGCGGGGCATCCAGGAAGCTTACGCCGGTCACCCGGAAGCCATCGCCCTGCCAGGCCATCTCGAAAGCCACCCCGCCGGCCTCGTGCCGCGGCCCGTACTCCAGCCGGAACGAGGTCAGCCCCACCGCCCGGGCCGAGCGCAGCGTGGAGAGCGCGACCGTCGCGCCGTCCTCGCGCCCGCCCCGCCGCCGCGTGCCCAGCCAGGCCGACATCCCCTCCGGCCGCGCCCAGGATTCCGCCATCCGGTCCGCCATGGCCGAGAGATACCGCCGCGCTCCCCCGGTCTCGCCTTCCGGCACCTCCGCCGCCAGCCCGGCCCTCAGGCTGGCGAGGGTGGAGGGCGCGTCGATCTGCCGCAGCAGCCCCGGCGCGTCGCCCTGATCAATGGGCACGGAGAGGCGGAGCGCCAGCAGCCAGGGCAACACCAGCCAGGCCGCCAGCAGAACCGCCCCGCCCAGGGCACCGAGCCCGATCTGCAGCAGCGGCCGCAGGCGGGGCCGGCGGGCGCCCGATGCCCGCAGCGCCCGCTCCGCCTCCCAAGGCCTCGGCCAGCCGCGGCCCTCGACCCCCATGGCCGGCACCGGAAAGGATGGCACGGCAAAGGACGCCGCTCCGGCGACGGGCGAAACGGCCTCGGCTCCGGGGGTAGCGCGCAGACTTCGCGTCGCCTCCTGCGCCCGCACCGCCTGGCGGGCGTCGTACTCCGCCCAGACCTCGTCCCAGATCGCCGCCCGCCCATCGACCCGCATCGCGCCAGTCCCGTCCGTCTCAGGAACGGCGCGATCCTGGCGCCTTGTCTCTGTTTTTGAGACTGAGGCGTTGGCGGTGACTGAACCCTTAACGTCTCAAGCGATGAGACGATTTCCGCATCACGCGACCGCGCGCAGGTCGCCCTCCAGCCGCCCGAGCACGGCGGCCAGCGCCGCCACCATTCCCGCCGCCTGCGCGTCCGGCCCCAGCGGCCGGTCTGGCGGCACCGGCACGGTCGCCGTCTCGGCGTACTGCCCCACCACCCGCGTCCCGAACTGGCTCGTGTCCCGCAGCACCACCACGGTCATGGAGCACACCGCCACCCCGCGCCCGAGGTCGACGTGCAGCGCCACCAGCTCGCTCTCCATCGTCAGGTCCACGGCACCGCGCGTGCCCGGCGCCAGCACCGCGGCGAACATCCCGGAATCCACCAGCCACCGCCGCAGCGCGTCCTCCGCCGCCTCGGCCGGCGGCGCCGTCCACTCGGCGTAGTACTCCGTGGCCTCAGTCCCGTCCGCGCGGACCGAGCGCAGCAGCCGCCCGTCCAGCCCCGCCGCCGCGCGCGTCAGCCGCATCAGCAGCGTCTTCCGGTTCCGCCCCCTGCCCCCCGAGAGGGAGGCCCCCATCACCGAGGCACCGGGACGCCGCGGCGCCAGCGGGTAGCGCCGCGGCTCCACATAGTCCTGGTTCAGCACGGAGCACGCCCCCAGAAGGGGAAGCGCCCCGAGCACCATCCTTCGCCGCATCACCGCCTCTCCCTCGTCCAGGCCGGCGGCGGCGGGGGCGGCGCCAGAACGGCCGCCCCCGGCGATCGCCGCAGCATCTCCGTCGTGTCCCGCAGGTTGCCCGATGTCGCGCGCAGGTCGCGCAGCGTCGGCGTCAGGTCCACGTTCACGTCGCCCACCAGGTTGTTGATCGCGCGCGCGGCCGTCTCCACCTGCGCCACCGCCGCCGGCAGCCGCTGCATCCCCTGCTGGATCTGCTCCAGCGCCCGGTTCGCGTTCTGCACGGTCCCCCGGACCTCGCGCCCGTTGATCAGCGCCCGCGCATCCGCCACCGTCCCGCGAAGCTCGGTGGAGAGAGCGGGCAGGTTCAGCTCGGACACCGTCCGCTGCAGCGTCTGCAGCGTCTCCCGCGCCGCGCGGCTGGCCTGCGCCACCTCGCCGTCATTCACCTGCCGCCGCAGGTCCGTCAGCAGCCCCGCCATGTCCGCCAGGATCGCCTCGATCGGCAGGTTGCTGATCCGCTGCGCCAGCTGCTCCGCCACCGTCGTCACCTGCGAGATGGTGGAGGCGATGGCAGGGATCACGGGATAGGATGGCTGCCACGGCGGCTCCTCGACCGGGAACCGCTCGGCATCCACGAAGTCGAGTTCCAGGTAGCCCACGCCGGTGATGCCGGTGGATGCCAGCCGCGCCCGCAGCCCGAACTCCACCGCCCTCTCCACGTCCGCCTGCTCCCGCAGCCGGGAGAGGTCCAGCGCGAAGCGCACGATCACCCGCTGGTAGGCGGAGGAGAAGGCGCCCGGCGGCGGCGCGTACTCGGCGGCCACCAGGTTGATCTCCCGCACCTCGCCGAGCTGCACGCCCCGGAACCGCACGGCCGTGCCGACGCTCAGCCCCTGCACGCTCTCGCGGATATAGGTCTCGAAGGTCTGCGTGTTCCGCCCGAGCTTGCCGGCCGTGAAGAACAGCACGAACCCCACCCCCACCCCCAGCCCTACGAGGATGAGGATGCCGACGCGCAGGTAGAGCCCGCGTGAGGAGACCGCCATTCTACTGCGTCTCCCGCCGGAAGAACTTCCGCACCGTGTCGTTCGGCGGCTCATCCCGCAAGCGCCGCGGGTCGCCTTCTGCGATCATCCCCTGCGCCTCCTTGTCCAGCATGATGCAGCGATCCCCGATCGCCAGGATCGACTGCAGCTCGTGCGTCACCACAACGAATGTCGTGCCCAGGTCCCGCGCCAGGTCCTGGATCAGCTCGTCCAGCCCCGCGGAGGTCACGGGGTCCAGCCCCGCGCTCGGCTCGTCCAGGAACAGGATCGGCGGGTCCAGCGCCATGGCCCGCGCGATGCCCGCGCGCTTGGCCATGCCGCCCGAGATCTCCGCCGGCAGGCGAGACGCCGCGTCGGACAGCCCCACCAGCCCCAGCTTCACCCGCGCCACCGCCTCCCGCGCCTCGCGCGGCAGGTCGGTATGGGCCTCCAGCGGCAGCATCACGTTCTCCAGCAAGGTCATCGAGCCGAAGAGCGCGCCTGACTGCCACATGACGCCCAGCCGCGTCAGCAGGTTGCGCCGCGCCTCCCCCTCAGCCTCCGCCAGGTCGCCGCCGAGGATCGTCACCCGCCCCCCCGTCGGCCGGTACAGCCCGATCATCAGCTTCAGCAGCGTGGACTTGCCGCAGCCCGAGCCGCCGAGGATGACGAAGACCTCCCCCCGCCGCACCTCGAAGCTCACGTCCCGGAACAGCACGCGCTGCCCGAAGCCCATGCTCACCGTCTCGGCCCGGATCACGGCCGCACCGCCCTGGGGCGCCATCCCTACCACCCCAGCCGGAAGAACAGCACCGCGAAGATCCCGTCCAGCACCACCAGCGCCACGATCCCGCCCACCACGGCCGAGGTCGCCGCATCGCCCACCGCGCGCGGCCCGCTGCCGGCCTGCAGCCCGGCCCGGCAGCCGATGCCCGCGATCACCAGCCCGAACACCGCCGCCTTCCCAAGTCCCTGCAGCAGGTCCCACAGCTGCACCCCGGCATGGAGCTGGTCGATCACGATCGCGGGCGCGAAGCCCCGCCCGACCATGACCACCGCCATGCCCACCAGCCCGGAAAGGTCCATCAGCAGCGCCAGCACGGGCATGGCGATCGTCGCCGCCACCAGGCGCGGCAGCACCAGCAGCACCATGGGGTCGATCCCCATGATCCGCAGCGCGCTGATCTCCTCGTTCACCGTCATCGTGCCGAGCTCGGCCGCGAAGGCCGATCCCGTGCGCCCGGCCAGCACCACCGCGGCCAGCAGCGGCCCCAGCTCCCGCAGCAGGGAGATGCCCACCAGCCGCGGCACGAAGATGTCCGCCCCGTACTGCCGCATCGGCACGGCGGACTGGAAGGCCAGGATCACGCCGATCAGCACGCCCAGCAGCAGGATCAGCCCGAAGGCGCGCGTCCCCACCTCGTCCAGGTGCCGCAGCACGTCGGCCGCCCGCAGGTCGCGCGGCCGCCGCGCCGCGTTCACCACCGTGGCGGCGGATTCGCCGAGGAACTCCGCGGAATCCCCTGCCCCCTTCACCCGCCCCACGCCCCAGGCGCCCAGCCGCCGGATCGGCCCCAGCCGCGGCTTCTCCGGCGCGGGCGCCGGCGGCTTGCCCGAGGCCCCGCGCGCCCGCTCCAGCACCGCCGCCACCGGCTCCGAGGCGCCCTCGACCGGCACGTCCCCGTCCGCGGACTTGCCCGCGATGCGCTGCGCCGAGAGCACCAGCGCCGCTCCGCTCGTGTCCAGCGCCTCCAGCCCGGAGAGGTCAATCCGCCCCGCGCCCTTCGCCGCCTCCTCCGCCCGATGCCAGATCCGCCCGGCCGAGAGGCTCGTCAGCCGCCCGGTGAAGCGCAGGGCGTCGCCGTCCCGCGCCACCTCCGGCGGCGGCCCCTCCTCCGGTCCGGCATCGGATCCGGCGCCCACCTCGGGCCCGGCAACCGCCCCGCCCGGCTCCGGCGCCCGGTCCGGGGCCCGCCCCGGCCCCATATCCTCCGCCGGGGGCAGCGCCGGGCTACCGGCCGCCGGCGCCCGCTCCCGCGCCCCCTCGGCCCGCCCCTCGCGCCGGTTCCCCGCACCCTCCCCCACGGGAATGGCAGGGTCCGGCGGGTTCCGCTCCCCGTCCGCCACGCCCCCGCCCGTCACACTCCTGTCCGTCACGTCAGCCGCCTCACGGCCGCAACCGCCTCGCGCGCCGCCCGCGCGCCGCTCCCCCAGGCCCCCGCCAGCGTCCCCGCCAGGCTCTCGTGGCAGGCCTCCCCCGCCAGCATCAGCCGCCCCTCCCCGATCGGAGCCGAGAGCGCCGCCCGCGCCCCGCCCCGCCCCGGCCGCAGCGACGCGTAGGCGCCCATCGACCAGGGGTCCGTCCCCCAGGAGGACTCCACCCCCCCCTCGCGCCGCAGGGCGCGCTCCGCCCGCTCCCCGTACATCCCGCGCAGCTCCTGGAAGGCGAGGTCCACGATCGCCCCCTCCCCCTCCCGCGCCAGGTCCCAGGCCAGCGCCCCGCCCGCGAACCCCTCCAGATGGTCCCGCCCGAAAGACCAGGCGACGAAGGTCATCGCCCGCTCCCCCGGGTCCAGCCGCCGCTCGATCCCCCCGAAGGAGGGCAGGTCCAGCCGGTCATCTCCCGAGGCGCGCAGCCCCACCTTGCTCAGCAGCCCCATTGGCAGATCGTGCACCGCCCCGATCGTCCGCTCCGGCAGCGCCGGATCGAAGCGGATCGCCCCGGAGGCCAGCACCCCGGTGGAGGCCGTCACCACCGCCGCCCCCGCCTCCAGCACGCCGAAAGCCCCCTCCGCCCGCACCCGCTTCCCGCCCCAGGCGATCCGCTCCACCGGCGCCGAGAGCGTGATCGGCAGCCCCTCCGCCAGCACGGCCAGAAGGTGCCCGCACCCCTCGCGCGGCAGCAGGTTCGTCCCGTTCAGCAGCGTCGCCAGGTAGTCGTCCAGGTCGATTTCCCCGGCCTCGGCGGCCGCGATTACTGGCCCCTCCCAGTGCGTCAGCGTCGCGTCCCAGAACCCGCCCCGCGGCGCCGCATCGGCCAGGCTGCGAACCCCGCCGCCCGCCCCGGCGAGCGTCACCGCCGCGTGCCACGCCCGCTCGGCCCGGTCGTAGCCCTCCATGTCGGCCTCCGAGGCCCAACGATCCCCCATCCACACGCGGGAGGACCGCACGGAATCATGGTCGAACAGCTCCAGCCCCCGCGCCTCCGCCAGCGGCACCAGGGGGTTGGACTGCGCCGCATGCAGCCAGGTGGCCCCGAGGTCCATCGGCACGGCGGCGTCGGTCAGGGCCCGCCCGCCCACGCGCCCGCGCGCCTCCAGCACCCGGACCGTCAGCCCCAGCCCCATCGCCTCGCGCGCCGCCGCGATCCCGGCCGCGCCCGCACCCACGACCAGAAGGTCGCAATCCCCTGACACCATCAAGTCCCAATGGCCATAACCGGGCAGGGTTTCCACCGCCCCGCGCCCGGGGGCCAGCCCCTAACCGGCCGCCCATCGGCTTCGTGAAGCCCCGGCGGCCCCTTCCGTCACCCCGCGAAACGCCCCGTCACGGCCGGTATCGCAACCCGGTCCCCGGCCCCATCATCCCCGCCCCAACGGAATCGGACACCTATGAACTCCACCCGAGACCTCGAGGGCCGCCGCGCCCTCGTCATGGGCGGCAGCCGCGGCATCGGCCGCTCCATCGCCCTCGCCTTCGCCCGGGCCGGCGCCGCCGTGGCGATCTGCGCCCGCGGCGCCGAAACGCTGGAGGCCACCCGCGCAGAGATCGAGGCCGCCGGCGCGCAAAGCTTCGCCGCTCCCTGCGACCTCTCCGACCCCGCCGCCATCGCCGCCTTCGTCCCGGCCGCCGCCGGGGCCCTGGGCGGCATCGACATCCTCGTCAACAACGCCTCCGGCTTCGGCCGCGCCGATGACGAGGAGAGCTGGGCCGCCTCCCTCTCCGTGGACATCATGGCCGTGGTCCGCGCCAGCCACGCCGCCCTGCCCTGGCTCGAACGCTCGGCGGGCGGCGCCATCGTGAACATCGCGTCCATCTCGGCCCTGCACGCGACGAAGCGGAACCCGCCCTACGCGGCGGCCAAGGCCGCGGTGATCCAGTACACCTCCAGCCAGGCCCGGATCCTCGCGGCCAAGGGCATCCGCGCCAACGCCGTCTCCCCCGGCTCCATCGAGTTCCCCGGCGGCAACTGGGAGCGGCGCCGGACGGAGGACCCCGCCCTCTACCAGGGCACCCTGGCGGGAATCCCCTTCGGCCGCATGGGCCGCCCGGAGGAGGTGGCGGAAGCCGTCCTCTTCCTCGCCTCCCCGCGCGCGAGCTGGATCACCGGCCAGAGCCTCGTTGTGGATGGCGGCCAGCTCCTCGGCCCCTGAAGCCTGCACGCTTGAAACGAAGCAGGGCCTGAAACGAAGCGGGGCGGCCCCGAAGGACCGCCCCGCCGAAATCCCGTCCCCCGGAACTCAGTCCAGGGAAGCGCCGGACTCCTCCACCAGCCGCTTCCACAGCGCGTCCTGCTGCTGCAGGTACTGGCCATAGCCCTCCGGCGTCTCGTCCCAGGCCGGGGTGAAGCCCTGCGGCTCCATGCGGCCCTTGAACTCGTCGGACTTCACCACCTGCAGCAGCGCCTGGTGCAGCCGGTCCACGACCGGCCGCGGCGTGCCGGCCGGCAGGTTGACGCCGTACCAGCTCTGCATGTCGATGTTGGAGCCGGGCAGCAGCTCCTTCATGGAGGGCACGTCCCGCAGCTCCGGCACGTAGGTGATGCGCTCCGCGCTCCCCACCGCCAGCGGGCGGAACTTGCCCTCGCGCACGTTCGGCATCGCCGCCGGGATCACGTCGAACATCATGTCGATGTTCCCCGCCAGCAGGTCCGCGAAGGCAGGGCCGCCGCCGCGGTACGGCACGTGCGTGATCTCGACGCCCGCGGCCTTGGCCACGGTGGAGATGGTGATGTGGCTCACCGTCCCCGTTCCGGAGGAGCCCATGGTCAGCTTGCCCGGATCCTTCTTCGCCGCCGCGATCAGCTCGCCGAAGCTCTTCCAGGGCCGGTTGGAGTTCACGATCAGCAGCACCGTGCCCGTCGTCACCCGCGTCACCGGCGCCAGGTCGCGCAGCGGCTCCAGCGGCATGGAGCGGCGGTAGAGGTACTTGTTCGCCGCCATGATGGAGACGGAGGTGAGAAGGATCGTGTACCCGTCCTTCTCGCTCCGGGCCACGAAGTCCGCACCGATGTTGCCGCCCGCGCCGCCGCGGTTATCCACCACCACGTTCTGCCCGAGGATGCCCTGCAGCCTCTCCGCCAACAGCCGCCCGGTCAGGTCCACCGCGCCGCCGGGCGCGTAGGGAACCACGATTCGCGGCGGCCGCGCGGGCCAGTTCGTGCCCTGCGCCAGGGCCGAGGGGGCCAGGATAGGCAGGCCGAGCGGCGCGACGGCCGCGGCGCCCAGCAGGGCGCGACGAGTGGGGTGCATGACACTCTCTCCGGAGTTGTGAAGCCGCCGTCATGTCGCCCCAAGGCCCGCCCGGGGCAAGCCCTGGAGCCTTGCCCAACCGCCCGCCGCACCCAAGAAAGGGGCATGTCCGATCACACCGCGCCCCTCGAGGAGCGCCCCTGCATCAAAATCTGCAAGTACGACGACAGCACCGAGTGGTGCCTAGGCTGCGGGATGACGAAGCCCGAGAAGAAGGCCTGGAAACGCGCCCCGGAGTACCGCGCCGCCATCCACGCCAACCTCCCCGCCCGGATGGAGGCGATGGAGGCCGCAGGGCATGTCACGGGTAGGGCCGCGAAGAAGTAGGTTCGGGGCGGACCGCAAGGGGGTCACGCTTCCTCGCATCAGTGGCCCTGCGGCCGCGCGACCGCCCGTTCCAGCCGCCGCCGGCTTTCCGCTAGCAGAGTCGGATCCAACGTCCCTCGCCGCCGGGCTTCCAGCACGCAGGACATGGCGCGGTAGTACCCGTCCGGATCCCAGGAGAGCAGCAGCACGTCCACCCCCGCGTTCAGCGCGGCGATTCCCGCTCCGCACAACCCTGCCGCGAGGATCGGCGCCATGTTCATGTCGTCCGTCACCACGATGCCATCGAAGCCCCACTCCTGTCGCAGCAACCCCGTGACCACCCGCGCCGAGAGCGAGGCCGGCCGCTCCGGGTCCAGCGCCATCACCGTCGCATGCCCCAGCATCAGCCACGCCTCCGTGCCGCCCAGGACGTGGCGGAACGGCATCAGGTCGCTCGCTTCCAGCTCCTCCCGCGTGGCTGCGATGGGCGCGGTCGCGACGTGCGTGTCCGCCGTCGCGCGCCCCAGTCCCGGAAAGTGCTTCAACGTGGCGGTCACCCCCGCCTCGGCCAGTCCGCGCGCATAGGCCAGCCCGATTGCTCCGACGATGCGCGGGTCGTCGGAGATGGCGCGCTCGGCGATCGGGCTCTGCAGGTGCCGGCCGACCTGTAGGCCCGGCACCCGCAGGTCCAGCACCGGCGCGAAATTCACGTTCACCCCAAACGCCGCCAATCCCGCACCTTCCGACGCACCACGGGCCTGCGCCGCCGCTTCCCGCCCCACTGCCGGCAAGTCCGCGAGCGCGCCCAGCGGAGGCAGGGTGGGCAAGGGAGGAGACAGCCGCGACACCGCCCCCCCTTCCTGATCCGTCGCGACGAAGAGCGGCGGCAGACCCGCCTCTCGCCGGATCGCCTGCAAATCCGCGATCTCCGTCCTCAGCGCTTCCGCGCTCCGTCCTTCCAGGTTCCGCGTCGTCACGAACACGCCCCCGATCAGCCCCCGCGCCGCGAGCGATGCCACCGCCCGGGCATCGGTGTAGCCGACCAGGAAGTGCCGCCCGACCTCCTGTCCGGCGGCGCCCGACCCGAGCACCGCCCGCACCTGCTGCGCGAACAACAGCTCCCCATGGATCGCCAGCGCCGGTCCGGCTGCCCAAAGCAGGGCCAGACCGGGCACGAGGCCGCCTCGCCAACCGCGACGGCGCCACATCCACAGGCAGACCAGCGCGCCGGCCACTCCAAAGAGAACGACCCCCGATGTCGCCGTCCCCCGCAGTGCAAGTAGCCGCGGGTCGCGCAGGTGGACCGCCGCCACCAGCAGGCCCGCCCCCACCACCAGCGACGAAATCACGGCGGGCCAGTGATGCCGCGCCAAGCCCGATCTCCGCCCCTCATAACCCATCATCCTACGCCCTGGTCATCCCACGCCCTGGCGCCCCATCGAACCTCCCGCCGAACGCGGACGAGGATCGGGTTGAGAGACGGCCGCGGCAACGCCGCCCGCGTCCCTCTCGATCGGCCTAGACTCCCCACCGGACTTCGCGGGGATCGATCCTATGCTCGCCGCGCCGAGAGCGCGTGGATCAGCACCGCCGCCGCGACGGAGACGTTGAGGCTCTCCACCCGCCCCGATCCCGGCAGCGTCACCTGCATGTCGCAGGCCGCCGCCGTGGCGGGGCTCACCCCCTGCTCCTCGTTCCCGAGCACCAGCGCCACGCAGCCCCCCGCCGGCCGCCGCGCCAGCACCGCCTCCGGCGCCACCCCGCCGGAGGACACTGCCGCCACTGTCATCACCCCCAGCCGCGGCAGCGCTGCCGTCAAGTCCGGCGCCGTCCACAGGCTCAGCACCTCCAGCCCCCCCTCGCTCGTCCGCCAGGCCGCGTCCGAGAGCCCGGCCTGCCGGGGATCGCCCGAGAGCACCATCCCGATGCAGCCGAAGAAGGCCGCGGACCGCGCGATGGCGCCCAGATTGTGCGGGTTGGAGACCCCGTCCAGCACAGGCAGCACCGGTGCCGTCCGCAGCGCGGGCGGCAGCGGCAGCGCCACCGGCGCCACCCGCCGCCGCGCCACCACGGCCACGATCCCCCCGTGGTGGACCGTGCCCGCCACCCGCGCCAGCTCCTCTTCCCCCACCTCGCGATAGGGCTTCCGCGCCTCCGCCAGCACCGCGCAGAACGGGTTCGCCTCCCGCCGGCGGGTGGGCAGGTGGAACAGCCGCAGCACCTCCCGCGGCCGGCGCGCGAACACGGCCGAGACGGCCGCCAGCCCGCAGATCCGGTCCGGCTCCGGCGGGCGCGGCGGGCGCATCCCCGCTCCCCCGGGGGGCAGCGCGTCGCCCGGCCCTTCGAGCGATCCTTCCGCGAACCCTCCCGGCGGCCCGCCCGGCCGCGCCTGCCCCGGGCGGAGCGCGCCGGTCGCCGGCGGCCGGGGCCGCCGCGGGCCTGGGGGAGGAGGTCGTTCCATTCCGCCCATCCACACCGCGCGCCCCGCGGGGTCAACCCGCCAGGGCCTCGCTGCCGCCTGCCACCTAACCTGCCCCTGCGGCGTTCAGCGCCCGTCCCCTCACCCCGAGCCTGGGCAACCCCCGAGGAGGAGCACCGCCGTGCCAGCCCTATCCCCCGGCCCCCGCCCCGGCCCCCGCCATGGCCGCCGCGGCCTCCTCGCCGCCTTCGCTCTCCTGCCCGGCTGCGCCCCCCTCCTCCCGCCCCTGGCGGGAGGCACCGCACCGGAAGCGAAGGCCCTCCTCGATGCCAACGCCGAGGCGCACGGCCTCCCCGCCCTGCGCCGCGTGAACGACGTGAACGTCTCCTACGACGGCGAATGGGCGCCGCTCATCGGCCGCATCCAGCCCGCCCTCGTGGATTCCGGCCATCGCGGCCCCTCGCAGGAACGCCTCCTTCCCGGCCACCGCCTGCTTGCCCAGAACTTCACTGGCTCCGCCGGCCGCAAGGCCGTGCTCCGCCGCTGGGCCGCGAACGCCCCCGGCACCGTCCGCGTCCGGTTCGAGGACCGGGACGCGACGGAGGAGGACCGCCGCGCCGCCGCCCTCGTCGCGGACGGCTATGCCCTCTTCCTCCTCGGCCCCATGCTCCTCGCCGGCCCCTGGGCGGCGGACCGCGCCCCCCTCCTCGCCCCGGGCGGCGAGGAGCGCATCACCGTCAGCGGCCGCGCGAGGGACTGCGACATCCTCCGCGCCCGCATCGCCCCCGGCCTCGGCTTCTCCCCCGCCGAGGAGCTGGCCCTCTACATCGGCCGCGCGGACCGCCTGATGCACCGCGTCCGCTTCGGGCTGGAAGGTCTGGAATCCACCCGCGGCGCCGTCGCCGAGGTGGACCTGTGGGACCACATGGAACGGGGCGGCATCCGCTGGCCCACCCGCTTCCACGAACGCCTCCTCCGCCCCTTCCCGCTGGCCGTGCACGACTGGCACCTCACCGGCCTGGACCTGGACCGCGGTCTCACCCCTGCCGACCTCGAGGGCGAAACCCTCTCCCCGCGCGCCGCCGCCCCAGCGGGCGCGCCCCTGGGATAGACCGCCGGGAGAACCGCCCGCCCACCCCTTCCCCGCCCACCCCCGCCATGCCAGTTTCCGCGCCCTTCGCGGACAGGGAGAGAAACGATGGCCGGCGTCTTCTGGCACCTCGGCAACTGGTCCACCGAGGAGCCCAAGGTCCTCGGCCCCATGGACCACGCCTTCTGGCTGGGCTCCGTGATCTTCGACGGCGCCCGCGCCATCCGCGGCACCGTCCCGGACCTGGACCTGCACTGCCAGCGCTGCGTCAGGTCCGCCCGCAACATGCGGATGAACCCCACCATGACGGCCGACGAGATCGAGGAGCTCTGCCGCGAAGGCGTCCGCCGCATGGGCCCGGAGGCGGAGCTCTACATCCGCCCGATGTTCTTCGTCCGCCGTGGCCTCGGCGCCTCCCAGCCCGATCCCGACAGCACGGAGTTCATCCTCTCCATCTACGATTCCCCCCTGCCCCCGCCCACGGGCTTCTCCGCGATCACCGCGCCCTTCCGCCGCCCGGCCCCGGACCAGGCGCCCACAGACGCCAAGGCCAGCGCCCTCTACCCCAACGGCGCCCGCGCCGCCGCCTGGGCGCGGGAGCAGGGATACGAATGGGCCGTCATGCTGGACCCGGACGGCAACGTGGCCGAGTTCTCCGCCGCCAACCTGATGATGGTGAAGGACGGGGTGGTGATCACGCCGGTGCCCAACGGCACCTTCCTCGCCGGCGTCACCCGCGCCCGCATCATCGAGCTGCTGCGTGGCGCAGGCCGCGAGGTGCGCGAGGACGTCGTGACCCCGCAAATGCTGGAGGACGCGGACGAGATCTTCGCCACCGGCAACTTCGGCAAGGTCCAGCCCTGCACCCGCTACGGCACGCACGACATGCAGCCCGGCCCCGTCGCCGCCGAGGCCCGCCGCCTCTACTTCGAGTTCGCCGAGACCGCCCGCATCATCCCGAAGCCGGCCTGAACCCCGCGGGGCGGGAGCATCGGCCCGCCCCTGGGAGTCGGCGTCAGATTTTCGGCGTCACCTTCTCGGCGTCAGATTTCCGGACGGGGAGGCGGGAACCGGATGCCTCCGGCATCGTTCTCGCGTTGCCGGCGGGACCAACCCGGTCCCTTCCGGCACCCGCGCGGAGGAAGCCGGAACGCCCATGCCGAGGGACGACAGCCTGCCCGCCTCCACCACGGACAGGGCAAGGGCGGAAGCGGCCCGCCCCCGCGCCTCCCTGATCGGCCTCGGCATCCTCGCCGTTCTCCTCGTCGGCTGGATCGCCTACCGCCAGGTCGCCGTCGTCCCCGGCCCCGGCCAGATGATCCTCATCGGCAGCGGCGGAGAGGTGACGCGGGTCCTCGGCCCCGGCCAGTGGGGCTTCCTCAACCCCTTCAGCCAGAGCGCCAAGCCCTACGACATGGCGCTCCTCGCCTCGGACCGCTCCACCCCGGACCGCGGCATGCCCGCCCTCAGCGCGGAAGGGCACGCCGTCACCCTCTTCGGCACCGCCTTCTGGAAGGAAGGGGACGAGAGCGACCTGCGCTGGCGCTACGCCCATATCCGCGCGGGCGCCGACGCGATGCCCGCCCTCATGGCCGCCTCGGTCCAGACGGTGATGGGCCGCCACCCTATCGAGACGATCATCCGGGACGCCTCAGCCATCGGCCGCGAGCTGACGGACGACCTGAAAGCCCGCGCCCGCGGCCTGCTGCGCGTGAACATCGCCGAGTTCGCCCTCACCCGCATCGAGCCCGGCGAGAGCTGGCGCGCGGTGGTGAGCGAGCGGGAGCTGGGCCGCGCCCGCGCCGCCTCCATCGCCGCCTCCCCTGCCCTGTCCGGCGAGAACCCCCAGGCCATGGAGCTGGAGCGCATCCGCCGCTGGGACGGGCGGGGCATCATCCCCGAACGGCCGGGCCGCCCCGAACCGTGAACGCCCAGCTCTGAACGTCATGCCCTGAACGTCACTCCGTGATCGTTGGGACAAGCGGTCATGAGTACGGCGCCATGAACCACCTCCTGTCGGAACCCGCGCCCCATGCCCGGCCGGCCGGGCGATCAAGCGGAAATGAGCCGGCCCGCGGCGGGATGCACGGCCGAAGTCACCGCACCGCGGTAGACGCGCCGCGCCGCCTGTAGCAGGACCCCGCCATGGAATACGCCCGCCGCTTCAAGTTCCTCGTCTGCGCCCCCGGCTTCGACGAGGCCGATCTGGAAGGCGCCCGGCTGCGCCAGATCATCGCCGAGATCGAGGGCATGGGCTACGGCGTCACCCGCGCCCGGCGGGACGACGACGCGGAGCTCGTGGTCCGCACGGACGCCGCCATCGGCTGCATCGTGGTGGACTGGGGCAAGAAGGGCCTGCAGGGCCGCGCCGCCGCCCTCATCGCCCTCGTCCGCAAGCGCGGGCTGGAGATCCCGGTGATCCTCCTCGTGCGCCGCCAGCGGCTGGAGGACATCCCCGTCGAGGTGCTGGACGACGTGGACGGCTTCGTCTTCCTGGCGGAGGAGACGCCGGACTTCATCGCCCGCAACCTCGTCTCCAAGCTGCGCCAGTACGCGGACACGCTGAAGACCCCCTTCTTCGGCGCCCTGGTGGACTACTCCGAGCAGGGCAACCAGCTCTGGACCTGCCCCGGCCACAACGGCGGCAACTTCTACGCCCGCAGCCCCATCGGCCGCATCTTCGTGGAACACCTCGGCCAGGCCGTGTTCCGCGACGACCTCGACAACTCCGTGCTCGACATGGGCGACCTGCTGACGCACGAGGGCCCGGCGCTCCGCGCCCAGCAGGAGGCCGCCGAGATCTTCGGCGCGGAACGCACCTACTTCGTCCTCAACGGCACCTCCACCTCCAACAAGATCGCGCTCCAGGCCCTGCTGGCGGAAGGCGACCTCGTTCTCTTCGATCGCAACAACCACAAGGCCGCGCATCACGGCGCGCTGTTCCTCGGCGAGGCGACGCCGATCTTCATCGAGACCATGCGCAACCCGCACGGCCTGATCGGCCCCATGCTGGCCGATGCGCTGGACGAGGATCGCCTGCGCGCCGCCATCCGCGACAACCCGCTGGTGCGCGACCCGGAGGCGTGGAAGCGCCCCCGCCCCTTCCGCGCCGCGGTGGTGGAGCAGTGCACCTATGACGGCACGATCCACTCCGCGGACGAGATCATCGCCCGCATCGGCCACCTCTGCGACTACATCCTGTTCGACGAGGCCTGGGCCGGCTTCATGAAGTTCCACCCGCTCTTCCGCGGCCGCTTCGGCATGGGGCTGGAGAAGCTGGACGGGGACAGCCCCGGCATCATCGTCACGCAGAGCACGCACAAGCAGCTCGCCAGCTTCTCGCAGGCCTCGCAGATCCACGTGAAGGACAGCCATCTCGGCGAGCAGCGGCGCCGCGTGGAGCACCGCCGCTTCAACGAGATGTTCCTGCTGCACGCCTCCACCAGCCCCTTCTACCCGCTCTTCGCCTCGCTCGACGTCGGCGCGCAGATGATGAAGGGCCGCTCCGGCATGGTGCTGTGGGACGACACCGTCCGCCTCGGTGTGGAGCTGCGCAAGAAGCTGCGCCTGACCCGCCGGGAGTTCGAGGCCGACCCCGACCCGGCGAAGCGCTGGTTCTTCGAGCCCTTCGTGCCGAAGACCACGACGGTGGATGGCGCGACCATGCCCTGGGAGGACGCGCCGACCGACGCGCTCGCGGCCGACCCCGCCCACTGGGCGCTCGAGCCCGGCGCCGAGTGGCACGGCTTCGGCGACAACCCCCGCGGCTGGGCCATCACGGACCCCAACAAGCTCACCCTCCTCACCCCCGGCTTCGCCGGCGGCGGCTACGACGAGCACGGCATCCCCGCGCCCGTCGTCGCGGAATACCTGCGCCAGAACCGCATCGTGCCGGAGAAGAACGACCTCAACTCCCTCCTCTTCCTCCTCACCCCCGGCGTGGAGAGCAGCAAGGCCGGCACGCTCCTCGCGCACCTCATCACCTTCAAGAAGCTGCACGACAACAACGCCCCGCTGGACGAGGTGATCCCCCGCTTCGTCGCCCGCAGGCCGGAGCGCTACGGCCGCGCGCGGCTGCGCGACCTCTGCGCGGAGATGCACGCCTTCTACCGCAGCGCCGGCATCAGCCGCCTGCAGACCGCGCAGTTCACCGCGAACCACTTCCCGGAGATGGCGATGCCGCCGAACGAGGCAGTGCGCGCGCTGGTGAAGAACAAGGTGGACTACGTCCCGCTGGAGGAGACCGCCGGCCGTATCGCCGCCACCCTCTGGCTCGTCTACCCGCCGGGCATCGCCACCGTGATCCCCGGCGAGCGCCTGGACGATCGCGCGAAGCCCATGGTGGACTACCTCAAGGCCTTCGAGGCCGCCTGCAACCGCTTCCCCGGCTTCGAGAGCGAGGTGCAGGGCCTCTACCGCGAGACCGGCGCCGACGGGCGCACCCGGTTCTACACCTACGTCGTGCGGGAGTAGCGCCCGGTGGCCCCGGGGGAAGGCTTCGCCTTCCCCCGGCCCCCCATTCACCGGGAGGCTGAGCCTCCTGGACCTTCTTGGGGCTGCCGCGGATGCAATGATCGAGGGGAGTTCCAACCTTCGTGGAAACCGTCCTGCGCTGACAGCCGCCTCGGGTCGAGGATCCGAGGCGTGCGCCAGATCAGCAAAACCAATCGATAGAAGAAGATGATGGTGGGAGGTCCGGAGGGAGGAGGAATTCCTTCTTCCTCCCTGGCCACGGCGGCCGACCGCAAGCCCGGACCCGCCGCCCCTAAGCCTTCCGCCGCGCCCGCACGGAGGGCACGTCCCCGCCCTCCGCCAGCATCGCCTCGACCGCCTCCCGCCCCGGCGTCCGCCCGTCCCGCGCCCGCAGCGCCCCGGCGGCCGAAGCGAAGCGCAGCGCCTCCTCCACCTCCTGCCCTTCGGCCAGCGCCAGCGCGTAGGCCCCGTGGAACACGTCCCCCGCCCCCGTGGTGTTCGTCGCCTCCACCGGGAAGCTCGGCTGCCGCGCCGCCGCCACCATCCCCGGCGCCCGCCACAGCGTTCCCTTCTCCCCGTCCGTCACCGCCGCCAGCGCCAGCGGCCCGGAGGTCAGCGCCCGCCACAGCCCCTCCTCGGGCGCCACACCCGGCGCGAAGATCCCCAACCCCGTGCGCGCGAAGATCGCGTGCCCGGCCAGCGGCACGAGTTGCCGCAGGATCCGCTCCTCGCTCTTCTCCGCGTCCAGCACCGCGGGCAATCCCCGCTCTCGCGCCGCGCGGAACACCGCCTCCGCCGCCTCCGGCCAGCGCGGGTCGCACAGCACGGCCCCCGCCCCCGCCAGCCGCTCCAGCGGCAGGCCGGAAGGGTCGGCCGGCAGCCTCTCGCCGCGGTAGGTCACGATGCTCCGCTCCCCCACCTTGTCCACGATCACGGCCGAGAGCGGCGTGCGCGCCCCCTCCGCCATCACGAGGCCGGAGGCGTCCACCCCCTCCTCCTCCAGCGCGTGCCGCAGCGCCACCCCGGCCTCGTCCCGGCCCACGCGCCCCCAGAACACGGCCCGCCCGCCCAGCCGCGCCACCGCGATCGCCGCATGGGCCGCCATCCCGCCCACCCCCACGGAATAGCCCCGCGCCGTGACCTTGGAGGGCGGAAGTTCGATCTCGTCCACGCGGAAGCTATGGTCCGTCACCACCTGCCCCACGCAGACCACGACCGCACCCTTACTCACCGTATCGGCAGCACCGGACCCCATGCGCGACCCCTCATCCCTGCCCGGCAAACTCGCCGCGCGAATCCTGCACATCCGGCCCGAGCTGATGGTGATCGACAAGCCCGCCGGCCTGCCCCTCGATCCCGGCCGCGCAAGCGGGCCCAGCCTTGCCGACTGGCTCCCGCTGCTCCAGCTCGGCAAGCGCCACCTTCCCCACCCCGCCCACCGGCTGGACCGGGACACGGCCGGCTGCCTCGTCCTCGGCCGCACGAAGCCGGCGCTCGCCGCCCTCAACGCCCTCTTCGCCGCCCGCGCCGTCCGCAAGACCTACTGGGCCGTCACCGCCGGCAGCCCGAGTGGCGATGCGGGCGTGATCGACGCCCCCCTCCGCAAGGTCAGCACGCGGGAGGCTGGCTGGCGCATGGAGACCCATCCGGAAGGCCAGCCCGCCCGCACCGCTTGGCGTCTGCTCGGAACGGCCGCGGGGCCGGAGGGCGACCTCGCCTGGCTGGAGCTGCAGCCGGAGACCGGCCGCACCCACCAGCTCCGCGTCCACCTCGCCGCCCTGGGCCTCCCCATCCTCGGCGACCCCGTCTACGGCACCCGTGCGCACCCGGCCGGGCTGCACCTCCTCGCCCGCGCCATCGCCCTCCCCGCCGGACCGGAAACAGGCGCCGCCCTTGTCTGCGAGGCGCCGGTCCCGCCGGCCATGGCCCCCGCCTTCGCCCGCTGCGGCGCCCCCACCCGCACCCCCGGTCCCAGCCCCGTCACGAAAGTTTGACGACCCCTCCCCCGGCCTGCCAAACCGTGTGGGCAAGGAACGGGGAACCATGCCGGAGGGCCTCAACATCGCGCTTCCGCAGTCCCCGGCGGTGCAGGGAGAGATTGGGCAGGCCTCCCGCTGGACCTTCAGCCAGCGCCTCGCCCTCGTCTACGGCGCCGTCTCCCTCGTCATCCTCCTCGGCGCCGGCGCCTTCACCTGGTGGCAGGCCGAAACCCTCTCCGCCCGCAACGAGGACCTGGCCGTCGCCGAGACCCGCCGCCTCGCGGAGCGCGTGGGCAGCGCGCTGGAGCAGGCGCGCCAGGGCGTCTCCGTCCTCGCGGTGGCCGACCCGATGTCGCGCGGGCCGGAGGGCTGCACCGCCCTCATCAACGGCGCCCACCTCACCATGGACGCCCTGGTCCGCCACGTCTTCGTCGTGGATGCCGGGCACCGCATCACCTGCTCCACCCTCCCCGCCATGACGGGCCGCCCCGCCACCCAGGGCGTCTCCCGCACCGCGGAGCTCACCGGGCGCCCCGTCACCGGCGCCCTCGTCCCCTCCTCCTTCGGCGCCGGCCAGGTCATCGGCATCGCCCACCCCATCCGCCGCAGCGGACGGCACGAGGCGGTGGTCGTCGCCGCCGTCACGGTGGAAGGGCTGCGCGACGCCATCGCCCGCTACGTGCCCGCACGGGAAGGGCTCCGCGTCTGGCTCCTCGATTCTGCGGAGGCCAGCGTCGCCCTCGTCGGCGCGCCGGACGACCCCCTGCCGGCCCTGCCGGACGCGCTGCGCGTCTCCTTCAACGCCCCCACGCCGGACGATGCCGGAACGGCGGCGGAGGGCGGCCAGGTCCTCATCCAGGCCCGCGCGACGGACGACCTCTCCCTCGTCGCCGCCTTCCCGGAGAGCGCGATCCGCGCCGGCGCCCCGCTGGAGGTCGCGCTGCCGCCCCTCCTCCTCGCCCTCGTGCTGCTGGCCGGCATGGGCGCCCTCTTCTGGTCCGTCCAGCGCTTCGTCGTCGCCCCGCTCGAGGCCGCGACCCGCCGGCTGGAGGCCCCGGACGGCGGCCTTCCCGCCGAGGCCATCGCCGAGGCCCCCTCGGACGTCGCCGACCTCATCCGCCGCCTCGGCGCCACCCGCGCCACGCGGGACGAGGCCATCCACCTGCGCGACCTGCTCCTGCGGGAGGCGCACCACCGCATCAAGAACCACCTCGCCCTTGTCACCTCCTTCCTGCGCCTGCAGGAGCGCCAGCTCTCCGACCATGCCGCGCTGCAGGCCCTGCGGACCGCCCAGGGCCGCATGGTCGCGATCGGCATGACCTACGAGCTGCTGCATGACGGCCCCGGCCAGCGCGTCGCGCTCGACACCATGCTGGACCGCTTCGCCCGCGCCCTGGAGGCGCGCGACCTGACGGAGGGCAGCGCCTCCGCGAGGGTGGAGACCGACCTCGCGGCACTGGAGGTGCCGGCCGACGTGGCCGTGAAGATCGCCCTGGTGGTGAACGAGCTGGCGACGAACGCCCTAAAATACGCCTTCACCGGCCGCGGCCCCGGCACCGTGCGGATCACCCTTCGCCCCGCGGGCGAGGACGGCTTCACCCTCCGCGTCGCGGATGACGGCAACGGCATGGCGGAGGAGCCTCGCCGCGGCCTCGGCATGACGGTGGTGGACAGCCTTCTCCGCGGCATCGACGCGACGATCGGTCGCGAGCCCGGCCCCGGCACCGCCTTCGTCATCACCTGGCTGCCCCGCCCCGCCGCGCGTCCCACCCGCTGAGGCGCACGCCCTGATGTTCTCCCGCCTGGACGCCCGCCGCGCCGCCCTGCGCGCCCGGCTGGCGGAGCCGCACCGCGCCTACCACGCCCAGTCCCACGTGGATTCCATGCTGCGCGGCATGGCCGCCCTTCCCGGCCCCCTTGCCCACGCCGCCGCGATGGAGCTCGCGATCTGGTACCACGACGCGGTCTACGACCCCGCCGCGCGCGATAACGAGGCCCGCAGCGCCGCCCTGCTGCGCGCCGATCTCTCCGGCCTAGTCCACCCGCAGGTGATCGGCGTCGCGGCCGAGATGATCCGCCTCACCGCCACCCACGAGATCCCGCCCGACCTGCCGGAGAACTGGCACCAGGACGTCGCGCTCTTTCTCGACCTCGACCTCGCGGTCCTCGGCGCCGGCCCGGCGGAGTACGACGCCTACGAGCGCGGCATTGCCGCCGAGTACGAGCCCGTGCACGGCCGCGACGCCTACCGCACCGGCCGCGCCGCCTTCCTCCGCGCCCTGCTCGGCCGCCCCCGCCTCTTCCACACGGACGGGTTCCACGCCGCGCTGGACGGACAGGCCCGCGCCAACATCCGCCACGCCCTGGAACAGCTTTCAGCTTGAATCTTCCGGGCTGAACGAGGACCCCGGCCCCGCGTTACCCGCCGGCAGAGGGGAGTCGCCGCATGATTCAGGCCGTGATCTTCGACGTGGACGGCACGCTGATCGATTCCGTCGATCTCCACGCCCGCGCCTGGGTCGACGCCTTTCGCGAGATCGGCCACGACATCCCCCACCTCACGATGCGCGACAGGATCGGCAAGGGCGGCGACCAGCTCATCCCCGAATTCCTTCCCGCCGGGGAGCTGGAGGAGAAAGGGGAAGCGCTGGAGAAGCGCCGCGGCATCATCATGAGGGAGCGCTACACCCCCCTCATCCGCCCCTTCTCCTGCGTGCCAGAGCTCTTCCGCCGCATCCGCGCGGACGGCACCCGCCTCGTCCTCGCCTCCTCCGCCAAGGCGGAGGAGTTGCAGGTCTTCAAGCGCGTCGCCGGGATCGAGGAGCTGGTGGACGCCGAGACCTCCTCCGACGACGCGGAGCGCTCCAAGCCCCACCCCGACATCTTCGAGGCCGCCTTCGCCCTCTGCGGCACCGAGGACCGCGGCGCCGTGGTCACCGTCGGCGACACCCCCTACGACGCCGAGGCGAGCGTGAGGGCCGGCCTCCGCCCCGTCGGCGTCCGCAGCGGCGGATGGGCCGACGAGCCCCTGCGCGCCGCCGGCTGCATCGCCGTCCATGCCGGCCCAGCCGACCTCCTCGCCCGCTACGGGGACACCCCACTGGCCCCGGGGCCGGCCGGGCGCCGCTGAACGGTGGCGCCGCGCCGCGGCCCGCTGCAGCCCGGCGACGCCGCGCGCCTGGCCCGCGTCCTCGCCCTGCTCGGCTCGGAGCATGTCGGGGAGCGCGCCTCGGCCGCCCTCGCCGCCCACCGTCTGCTGAAACGCCTCGGTCTCTCCTGGCCGGAGGTCCTGGCCCCCGCCGAGCCGCGCCCCGAGCCTGCCCCGCCCGCCCTGCTGGAAGCCGCGGAATCCCGCCTGCGCCAGTCCCAGCGCGAGAACGCCGAGCTCCGCCGCCAGATCACCCTGCTGAAGCGCCGCCTGGAAGCCCTGCAGCCCCGCCCGCCCGCTGCCGGACCGGATGAGGAGGAGGCGGGCCCGCCGCAGCGCTGGCGCGACCCCACCCGCTGAGAGAGGGAAGTGCCCCGGAACGGAAAGGGGTGGATGCCGGCCCCCGGCATCCACCCCTCCCCATCACGGCCGGCGGCACGTCATGCCGCCGCCGGCCGTCCGGCGCCGCGCCGATCAGGCCGCGGCGTCAGTCCGGTCCTTCGCGCCGCGGCGCAGGCGGGTCATCCCCAGCCCGACCAGCCCCATGCCGAGGATGGCGAGGGAGGCCGGCTCCGGCACCGCCGTCTCACGGAAGTCCGCCGTGATGCGCAGCCGCGCCGTGTTGCTCTCCGGGTTGAACCAGGCCCCGGTGGCCGCGTTGTAGGTGCTGCCGCCGCTGCCAGCGAGGAGCGAGATCCGGATGTCGGAGATCGTCAGGCCGCCGAAGGAGGCGTTCAGCGGGCTCGCGGCGCTGATCAGCAGGTTGGTGACGCTGTCGCCCGGCGGGTTGGTCGGCTGAAGGATGTTCAGCACGACCGTCTGGACGAGGCTCTGCAGCGCCGGCGCGGTGAAGTTCAGGGCCAGGTTGTAGTTGGCGCTGAAGTTCTGGTCCGCGTTCGACGTCGGGTTGTTGGTCCAGTTGATCTGCCCGATCTGGTAGTCGTTCTGCGGGGTCTGGATCGTCACCGCGCCCTGATCCACGGCGGTCAGGGTGCTGTAGGGCTGCACGGGAAAGCCGAGGAACGAGCTGGTGCCCAGGGTCAGCGTGTTGCCGTTGTTGCTCACGGTGCAGGCCGGGGCCGTCGCGGAGCAGGCCGAGACGCCGGAGAAGCTCCCGTCGGAGGAGAAGGTGACGGGAATGGCCAGGCTCTGGCCGGCCGCCAGGGTCGCCGGCAGGGCCACGGTGGCCGCCAGGATCAGTTTGCGAACGTGCATCGGATTACTCCCTCAATCCCCCCGATCCACCAGACGAGGACACTCATCCGACTCGAGGACGAAATCATAAGGGCAAGTGACGTGCCAGGCTGAAATCCTTTTTGAAAGCAGCATCTTGAGTGGAGCCTTCGTAGTTTCCGTTCCGGTCTCGTAAAACCTCTCGACGCCTGCCCCGGGCGGGCTTCCCGCGCGCGCAGGCCACCGGGAGAAGCCCCGGCCCATCCGTCCCCGCCGACCTCGTCTCGACGCTCCGGAGGTGCGCGACGCACAGCACCGATGACGACGCCGCCGATAACCGGCGGCCCGCCGACCGCGCCTAGTCCGCACCCCGCACCCGGATCGGCGCGCTCACCGCCCCGCCATGCGCGTCCAGCACCGTCACCCGGTAGAAGCCCGGCCCCGGCGGAACCCACCCCGCCTCCCGCCGCGCCCCGCCCTCGGCCACCGGCACACCGTCCACCAGGAAGGTGAAGGGCCGCCGCCCGCCAGCCGCCCGGATCGTCACCGCCCCCCCGTCCATCACCGCGCCGGCGGGCGGGAAGAGCAGCCGCAGCCCGTCCACCGGCGCCGACCCGGCCGCCCGCGCCAACACCGCCCCCTCCACCGCCCGCGGCGCGGAGGGCAGCGCCGAGAAGACCCGCGCCAGCACGGGCAGCGCCAGGCTCCGCCCCGTCGCCCCGGGAATGGCCGTCCCGTCCGGCCGCCCCACCCAGACCCCGGCGGCGTGGCGCGCATCGAACCCCACCGCCAGCGCGTCCCGCCCGCCCCAGGAGGTACCGGTCTTCCACGCCACCCCCTCCGGCCCGCCGCCCGGGAAGGGCTGGGTCAGGATCGCCGCCACCGCCTCCGCCGCCGGGGCCCGCACCACCGCCTCGCCCTCAGGAAGCACACCAGGGGGCGGCCCGCCGGCCATCACCCGCAACGCACCGCCTCGCCCGCCATCGCCGAGCGCCGCGGTCACCCCCACCAGCTCCCGCAGCGTCACCCCCGCCCCGCCCAGCGCCAGCGGCAGCGCCGCCCCTGCCCCCGGCGGCATGCGCGGCGGCGCCCCCAGCCGCTTCATGGCGGAAGCGAAGCGGATCGGCCCCAGGGCCTCCATCAGCGCCACCGCCGGCAGGTTCAGGGATTGCCGCAGGGCGGAGGCCGCCGTCACCCGCCCGGAGAAGCCGCGCGCGAAGTTCTCCGGCGCCCAGTCCCCGAACAGCCGCGGCAAGTCCTCCATCACGCTGCCCGGCCGCGCCAGCCCGCGGTCGAAGGCCATGGCGTAGAGCAGCGGCTTCAGCGCGGAACCGGGGGACCGCACCGCCCGCGTCAGGTCCAGCGCCCCGGCGCGCCCCTCCGCCAGCCACTCGCCGCCCACCACCGCCCGCGCCTCGCGCGATCGTAGATCCGCCACCACGATCGCGACGGAAGCCCGCTCCGGCAGCCCCGCCATCGCCTCCCGCGCGATCCCCTCCATCGCCCGCTGCAGCCCAGCCTCCAGGGTGGTCCGCAGCACGCCCCCGGATACCCCAGTCCCGGGCGCCCCCGGCGCCGAACCTCCCGGCGCCTCCGGCACCAAACCCCCGGTCGCCCCCCGCGCCACCTCGCGCGAGAGGTGCGGCGCCAGCCCGGGCATCCGCCGCCGCGCATCCGGCGTCCCCTCCGCCAGCGCCGCCAGCCGCTCCACCTCCGGCAGCGCCGGCGCCCCGCGCCGCGTCAGCACCGCGTTCCGCGCCGCCCGCGCCGCCTCCGCGTGCCGGTCCGGCCGCAGCGCCTCCGGCCGCCGCGGCACCGCGACGAGCAGCGCCGCCTCCGCCACCGAGACCCGCTCCACCGGCCGCCCGAACCAGGCCAGCGACCCCGCCCGCACCCCTTCCAGGTTCCCGCCCATCGGCGCCAGCGTCAGCCAGGCCCGCAGCACCCCCGGCTTGCCCAGCCGCCACTCCAGCTGCACCGCCCGGAAGGCCTCGATCGCCTTGCTCCGCAGGTTGCGCGGCCGCGGCTCCAGCAGCCGTGCCGCCTGCATGGACAGGGTGGACCCGCCCGAGACCACCCGCCCCGCCCGCGCCCACTGGAAGGCCGCCCGCCCCAGCGCGATCGGGTCCACCCCGGGATGCCGCCAGAACCGCCGGTCCTCCGCGGCCACCAGCAGCTCCACCAGATGCGGCGGCACCTCCTCCGCCCCCACCGGCAGCCGCCACACCCCGCCCGGCGCCGGCAGTGCCGAGAGCGTCCGCCCCTCCCGGTCCACCACCACCCGCCCCACCGTCTCCAGGCGGGAGAGGTCCGGCGGGAACACACGGTCCAGCACCAGGAACAGCACGAGGGCGCCTGCCACGGGCCCCAGCGCCAGGCCCGCCCAGAATCCGAACCTGCTCATGCCGAACCTGCTCCTGCCGAACCGGCCCATGCCGAACCGCACGCGATACCCCCTCCGCCCGGCCGCCCCGTCAGCCCTGCCATCCTCGCACGGCCGGCTCCGCCAGCAAGCGCCCGCCGGACCCGGTGCTGCAAACCCGCCGCGCCGGCGCCACCTCCCGCCCATGCGCGCCGCCCCTCTCCTCCCGCTCCTCCTCGCCGCCTGCGCCACGGGCCCGGCGGACCTGCCCGCCCGTCTCCTCGCCGTCGACGCGGCGGAGCGCGCGGCCGTCGGCGTCCCGCCGCTCCGCTGGGATCCCGCCCTCGCCGCCGAGGCCGATCGCTGGGCCCGCCGCCTCGCCGCCACCGGCCGCCTCGCGCACGAGCCCGGGATCGGCGACGGCGAGAACCGCAGAGGAGAGAACCTCTGGACCGGCACCCGCGGCGCCTACACCGTGGAGAGCATGGCGCGGGCCTGGGCCGCGGAGGGCGCGGCCTTCCGCGCCGGCGCCCGCGACCTCGCCCGCACCGGCCACTACACCCAGATGGTCTGGCGCGGCACCGAGGCCCTGGGCTGCGCCCTCGCCTCCGGCGCCGCGGACGTCCTGGTCTGCCGCTACAGCCCGCCCGGCAACAGCGCCGGCCGCGCGCCCTTCTGACCGACTCACCCCAGGGCGCACCCCAACGCGCACCCCGGGCAGCGCCCCGTCACGGCGCCGGCGCCACGCTCACCTTCCCCGTGTTCTGCCGCGCGAAGACCGCGGGGCGGTACATGTCCCGCACCTCCGCCCCCGGCAGCTCGAACCGCCCCGCCGTCACCGCCCGCACCCGCACGGCGAAGCGCGCCACCGGGCTCTCGGGCGTCAGCGTCACGGCGGCGGCGAAGCGGTCGTCCAGCGCCGGGAAGGCGTCGGCGGCGGTCAGCTCGCCGAGGAAGTCCATCCCCGCCAGCGTCCCCTCGCCGCCCACGCGCCCGACGATCTCCCACCCCGCCGGCAGCCCCTGCTGCACCATGGCCCGGTGCGTCTCCCCGGTCTCGGCCCGCGCCTCAACCTGCATCAGGAACACCTGGTTCTGCCGCAGCGTATCCAGGTTCACCGGCGTCCCGTCCGTGTTGAAGAACCGGCGGGAGATGCGCATCCCCGCCCGCCCGGCGGGCTGCGCCTGCACGGGAAGCCCGGCCAGGGACACCGCCTGCGGCACCGCCCGGTCGCCGAAGTTCCGCACCTCCGCCCGCCCGCCCAGCACCGCCGAGACCACCGGCGACACCGCCAGCGCCCGCCCGTCGAGCGAGACCCGCACCGGCCGCCCGTCCTTGCCGAGCGAGGAGGCCAGCAGCACCCCCCATGCCGCCTCCTGGGTGGAGGCCGCCTCCGGCGTCAGCTCAGCCCCGGGCACCCGGCCCAGCGCCTCCGCCATCCGCCCCTCCAGCACGCCGCTCTCCTTCAGCAGCAGCGTCACCGCCAGCGCGTCGCGCGCCGCGCTGCCGTAATCCTCGTGCCAGGCCCGCCGCGCCGGCGCCGCCAGGGCGGCCGCGAAGGCCTCCTCCGCCCTGGCACGATCGCCCATCCGCGCGAAGGCCGCGCCCAGCTGCGCCTTCGCCAGCGGCGTCGGCAGCTGGTCCAGCCCCTCGAACAGCCGGCGCGCCGCCCCCGGCAGCCCGCGCCCCGCCAGCGCCAGCACGTACTGGCGATAGGCCATCACCGCCCGGTCCAGCGGCTCCTCCATGTAGGAGCTGTCCGCATCCTCGCGAATGCTCTTCAGCAACGCCTCCAGCGGCGCCTCCGGCACCGTCGCCCCCGCCGCCTTCGCGCGCAGAAGCGCCTCCGCGCCGTAGGAGGTCACGAACCGGTCCGCCGACCCGCTCGCCGACCACAGCCCCAGGCTCCCGTCGTAGCGCTGCTTGTCCAGGATCTGCGCGATCGCCCGCTGCATCCCCACGTCACGGTCCGGCGCCGCCTCGAATCCCACCAGCGCCATCAGACGGCTCGCCGCCTGCTCCCCGCAGGAGAAGGGGAAGTCCAGGTTCACCCGCATCAGCGCCGCCGGGTCGTAGCGCACCGGCTGCCCCCAGGTGCCGCGAACCGAGGTCGTCCCCGGCACGAAGCGCGCCAGGTCCGGCGCCACCCCCACGGTCGCCCCCGGCGCCACGGATCCCACCGCCACCTCCCGCAGCAGCGGCCGCGGGGAGCGCAGGGTGATCCGGCTCTCATGTGTCGCGGAGTAGCCACCCGGCCCCGTCACCGCCACGCGCACCACGCCCTCGCCGGCACCCGCCACACGGATCGTCGCCGCCGGCAGCGCCCGCTGCCCCTGCGCCAGGTCGCCGCCGAGATTCTGCCCGCCCTCGACCGAGAGCGGCCCCTCCACGGACACGCTCGCCCGCACCCCGCCCCCGGCCAGGTCCAGGTTGTGCAGCAGCACCGGCAGCCGGGCCTCGTCCCCCGGCGCCAGGAAGCGCGGCAGCAGCGCCTCCGCCACCACCGGGTCCCGCACCGTCACCGGCCGCGATCCGGACCCCACACGGTCCCCGGACCAGGCCACCGCCATCAGCCGCAGCTCCCCGTTGAACTCCGGCAACTCCAGCGGCACCACCGCGCGCCCATCGGCGCCCACCGCCACCACGCCGGAGAACAGCGCCACCACCCGCTGCGGCGGCTGCACCCCCGCCAGGTCCATGTCGTCGTCGCCGCCCTGACGCAGCACCGTCGGCTCGCCATCCGCGGGCGCGATCAGCCGCCCGTAATCGTCCCGGATATCCAGCCCCAGCTTCCGCCGCCCGAGGAAGTGCGCCGCCGGATCGGGCGAGGCGAAGCGCGTCAGCCGCAGGATACCCTCATCCACCGCCGCCAGCGTCAGGTACGCCGCCCCGCCGGCGTTGGAGACGCGCACCGGCACGTCCACCCGCCGCCGCGGCCGCAGCAGCGCCTCGCCCTCCACGGCCACTTCCAGCCGCCGCGCCGCGGGGTCCACCCCCACCCAGGCCAGCCCAATGGCCCGCCGGGGTGCGGCAACCCCGCCGGGCGACGGCGAAGCCGCACCGGGCGACGGCGAAGCCGCACCGAGCGACGGCGAAGCCGCACCGAGCGACGGCGAAGCCGCGCCGGGCACCGGCGTCTCGCCCGGCCGGAACACCGTCACCGCCACCCAGGCGCCCGGCCCCCAGCCCGCATCCACGGGGATCTCCACATCCGCCCCGCCCGCCGCCACGTCCACGTCCCGTACGGAGAGCACGCGGTCCGTCAGCACCGCCACGCTCGCCCGCCCGGCGAAGGGCGGCGTGATCCGCAGCCGTGCCGTGGACCCGCCCGCATAGGCCTGCCGGTCCGCCGCCACGTCCACCTTGTCCGGCACCGCCGGATCATCGGACCCCACCCAGCCCGAGCGGAACCGCAGCGTCGCGATCGCCATCCCGCCGGGCTGCGAGACCTCCAGCCGGTACCGCCCGAAGCCCAGCCGCCGCGCGAAGCGCCCGGGCCGCCCCGGCGCCACCGTGAGGTCCGCGGAATCCACCGGCTCGTCCTGCCACACCGTCGCGTAGCGCGAGACCCCGTCGATCCGCGTCAGCTTCCAGCTCGGCCGCTCCCGCACCAGCCGCGCCCGCAGCCGCCCGGACAGCGCCTGCCCGGTGGGCGAGACCAGCGCGGCCTCCACCACCGCCTCGCCGCCATCATCCACGGAACCGCCGGAAAACGCCGGCCGCAGCGCCACGAAGGGGTTGGCGGAGCGCACCCCCACCGCCGCCGTCGCCCGGCTCCCGCGCCCGCCCGGCTCCGCCATCGTCACCACCACCTCCGCCCGCAGCGGGCGGGACGTGTCCGGCAGGTTCGGCAGCGTCAGCGGCACGGAACCCTTCCCGTCCGCGTCCAGCTCCGGCACGTCGATCGTCTGCAGCCCGCCGTCGAAGGGCTCCTCCGCCAGCCCGAAGCGCCAGCCCTTCCACGCCTCGAAGGGCTCGGGATCCACGGCCAGGCGCATCTCTGCCTGCCCCGTCAGCCCCGCCCCCGGCGCGCCGTAGAGGAACCGCGCCTCCACCGGCAGCTGCAACGGCGCCCCGCCCACCAGCGGCCCCGGCGCCGGCCCCGCCGTCACCGCCAGCCGCTCCGGCACGAAGGCCTCGACCTGGATCCCGATGGAGGCGATGGGCGGCCGGTTCGGATCGAGCAGCGCCTCGATCGTCCACCCGCCCGCCGGCGCACCGGCGGAGAGAGTCGGCGCCCACAGCACCACCCCTTCCGGCCCGCGCTCCGGCACCGCCTCCGCCGCCACCTGCCCGTTGGGCCGCCGCAGCCGCAGCCGGATCGGCAGGTCCACCACGCGCCCCGCCGGATCGCGCGGCAGCAGGGAAAGCCTCACGGCCTCGCCCGGCCGGTAGATCCCCCGGTCCGTCCAGAGGAAGGCATCCACCGGCCCCGGCCACTGCCGCCCCGTCACCCCGCGGTCGGACAGGTCGAAGGAGGCCGCCTCCAGGTCCAGCGCCACCAGGTCCTCGCCCAGCTGCGCGTGGATCGCCACCGGCCCCACCGGCCCCTCGCCCCGCAGCAGCGCGCCGCCGAAGCGCGCCAGCCCGTCATCCCCGGTCGTCGCCTCCGCCAGGATGTCGTTGTTCCGCGCCATCAGCGCCACGCGCACGCCCGCCTTCGGCCGCGCATCGCCCAGCCCGCGCGCCTGCACCGCAAGCCCCTCGCCGCCGCGCCACGCCGTCAGCCCCAGATCGGTCGCCATGATCGGCAGCGCCGCCGTGTTGCCGGTCTCCCGCTCCCCGTCCTGCGCGTTCCGCGCCAGCAGAACGAAAAGACCTGGCCCGGATCCCGTCAGCGCCTCCGGCAGCGGCAGCGCCGTGCGCTGCATCGCGTTGCGCTGGTAGCGCGGCACCTCCGCCGTGCCCTCCCACACCACGCGCCCCCGGCTCTCCGGGATCTCCTCGGCCTGGTACCCGCTCAGCTCCTCGCCCAGCCGGTTGCCCTGCACCAGCGGCACGAGGTTCCGCTCGCTCACCCGCACCAGCCGCAGGTTCAGCCGCTCCACGTTCATGGTCGCCACCGTCACCCGCGGCGGCGCCCCGCGCGGCAGGATGAAGGCCTTGCTGTCAAAGCCGATCCGCTGCGCCCGGTCCGGCATCGCCACGTCCACGGGCAGGTCCGCGCGCAGATTCGCGCCCCCCTCGCCCGGCAGCCCGGCGCGCAGCACCAGCCGCGTCCGCCGCCCCCAGGGCAGCCCCGCCACGCAGAGCCGGTCGCCCTCCTTCACCACGGCCAGGCCGGAGATCGCCGGCTCGGCCCGCACCCAGTCCTCCGGCTGCCAGTTGTCGGCCCGCCGCGGCGTGACGGTGAAGGCCAGGCAGGCCCGCGCCGGCTCCGCCTCCGGCTCCGTCTGCACCCGCCGCAGCAGCATCCCCGCCTCGCGCCGCGCATCCGCCAGCGCCGCCTTCGCCCCCTGGTCCTCCGGCAGCCGCTCGACCACGGCCTCCATCACCTGGATCACCAGCGGCCAGCGCGCCTGGGCGCGCAGCGCGTCCGCCATCACCCGCAGGGAGGGAACTTCCGCCTCCCCCGCCTCCACGCTGTTGAAGTTCTGCTGCGCCGCCTGCAGCGCCTTGGCAGGGTCCGGCGGCACCCGCCGCATCGCCGCCTGCGCGAGAGAGAGCCACATCTCCGGCCGGGGCTGCGCCATGCCCAGCCGCTCCTCCCAAGCCGCGACCGCCGCCGCCCAGTCCCCGCGCCCCTCGGCCTCCCGCGCCCGCCGCTCCGCCGCGGTCCGCTGCGCGGGCGTGCCACCGGCGGGGAACCGCGCGGTGAGCGTGCTGGCGTAGCGCGACGACTCCGCCGAGAGCCCAGGCAGCTCGAACCCCTGCGCAAGGGCCCCGCCGCTCCCCATCAGAGAGGCAGCAACCATCAGGCAGCGAAGCAGGCGCATGGCGTGGACCGTGATTCTCGTTTCGCGCAGCTTGCCACAGCCGCACCGCCTGCCCAGCCGCCGCCCGCGCCCGCGCGGCTTGAACTTTCCGCTACCGCGCCGGCCGTTCCGCGGGGCGGTCCGCCACCCGGCTCAGCCCGCCTTCACCCGCCGCACATGCCCCGAGGCCGCCGCCCCCGCATCCGCCGGCAGCCGCGCCGAGATCGCCATGCTCAGCAGCGGCGGCAGCGCCGCCCCGAGGAAGGCCACCGCGAAATCCGCCACCGCCGGCTCCCCCCGCCCCGCGATCGAGGCGGAAGCCGCCAGCCACCCCGCCCCCCAGGTCACGCCCAGCGCCATGAAGAGCTGCTGCGCCGTCGCCGCGATCGCCGTCGCCCCGGAAAGCTTCCCCGGCGGCACGTCCACGTAGGAGAGCGCGTTGGAGGAGGTGAACTGCAGGCTCCGCGCCAGCCCCCCCAGCGCCAGCACGACGAACACCGCCGCCATCGGCCAGCCCGGGTGGAACAGCGCGCAGGCCGCGAAGGAAACCGCCACCAGCAGCGCGTTCCACACCAGCACGTCCCGGAACCCGAACCACCGCAGCGCCACGCTCGTCATCGGCTTCATCGCAAAGGCCCCCAGCGCGGTTGCCAGCGTGATCAGCCCGGACACCGTCGCCGAAGCTCCGAACCCCAGCTGCAGGAACAGCGGCAGCAGGAAGGGCGAGGCCCCCGCCCCGATCCGGAACAGGCTGCCCGAGGCCACCCCGATCCGGAACGACGGGACGGCGAAGAGCGAGAGGTCCAGCGCCGGGTTCGGCGCCCGCCGCACCCAGCGCAGCGCCAGCCACCCCAGCCCAGCCCCCAGCACCAGGCCCAGCACCGCCAGCCACTCCGGCAGCACCCCGCGCCCCACCGTCTCCGCCCCGAACATCAGGAGGGCCAGCGAGGCCCCGATCAGCGTCACCCCCACCACGTCCAGCCGCGGCGGCGGCCTCTCCCGGCTCGCGGGGATGAACCGCCACACTGCCAGCAGCCCGACCGCCGCGACCGGCAGGTTGATCCAGAACACCGCCCGCCAGGTCACCGTGTCCGTCAGGAACCCGCCCAGCGGCGGCCCGAGGATCGGCCCCAGCAACCCCGGCATCGTCAGCCAGGTCGTCGCCCGCACCACGTCCGCCGGCCGCACCTGCCGCATCAGCAGCAGCCGCGCGACGGGCAGCATCATCGCGCCCCCCAGCCCCTGAATCACCCGTGCCGCCACGAGCTGCCCTAGCCCCTGGGAGAGCCCACACAGCGCGGAGGCGAAGGCGAAGACCCCGATCGCGATCATGAACACGCGCTTCGCCCCGAACCGGTCCGCCACCCAGCCGGAGAGCGGGATGAACACCGTCAGCGCGACGAGGTAGGAGGTGATGGCCGCGGAAAGGTGCAGCGGCTCGCTCCCGAGGTCCCGCGCCATCGCCGGCAGCGCCGTCGCGATCACGCTCGAATCCAGGTTCTGCATGATGAGGGCGGAGGCGACGATGATCGCCGTCAGCCGCGTGTTCGGGGGCGGGCCCGGCACCGGATCACCCGAGGAGGCCGCCACACCCTCCGCCGCGTCCAACCCCGAAACAGCCAAGCCTCGTCACCCCCCGCGCGCGGCCGGGCAGGCCGCCGGGCCGCGCCCTTATTGCGCCCGCCCGCGCCCCGCGCGAAGCCCCGGAGGGGGAGGAGAAGCGACAAGGCCGGGCCGGGCGGCCGGCGCGCCTGCCTGCCGCCCGGCCGCGGTCAGGCCGCGAAGCCCCCATCGATCGTGTGCATCGACCCCGTCACGAAGCCGGCCTCCGGCCCCGCCAGCCAGGCCACCAACCCCGCGATCTCGTCCGGCCGCCCGTGCCGCTTGAGGGCCATGATCCCGTAGAGCGTTTCCTTCAGCGGCCCGTCCGCCGGGTTCATGTCCGTGTCCACCGGCCCCGGCTGCACCGCGTTCACCGTGATCCCGCGCGGCCCGAAGTCCCGCGCCAGCCCGCGCACCATCCCCTGCACCGCCGACTTCGTCATCGAGTACGCCGCGATGCCGGGGAACCCGACATGGTCCCCCACATTGGAGCCGATCACCACGATCCGTCCCCCGTCCGGCATCCGGCGGGCCGCCTCCACCGCCGCGTGGTAGGGCGCGTGGACGTTGATGCGGATCATCCGGTCCACCTCGTCCGCGTCCAGTTCCAGCGGGTCGCCCATCATGGCCACGCCGGCATTCACCACCAGCAGGTCCAGCGCCCCGCTCTCCCGCACCCGCGTGACCACGGCATCCCGGTCCGCGCTGTCAGCCAGCTCGGCCCTCGCGCCCGTCTCCCCCGCCAACCGCTCCGCCGCCTCCCGTGACCCCGCATAGGTGAACACCACCTCCGCCCCGTCCGCGGCGAGGCGCCGCACGATCGCCGCACCGATGCCCCGGCTGCCACCGAGCACGAGCGCGCGCTTACCCTTCAGTCCGGCCATGACCAGATCTCCTTGCCGTTCAATATAGCGAGCACTACATAAATCCACGTGCCAACCCGTCAAGGCTTTTTTTAGCGATGGCTACAGATATGCCGCGCCCCCGCGGACGGCCCCGCCGCTTCGACCCCGAGGCCGCCGTCGCCTCCGCCCAAGCCCTGTTCCAGGCCCGCGGCTACGACGCGGTCGGCGTCGCCGACCTCACCGCGGCGCTCGGCATCAATCCTCCATCCTTCTATGCCGCCTTCGGCAGCAAGGCCGGCCTCTACGCCCGCGTGCTGGAGCGCTACGGCCGCGCCGGCGCCCTGCCCCTGGCCGAGATCCTCAGCCCCGGCCGCCCGGTGGCGGAGGCGCTCGCCGACCTGATCGAGGAGGCCGCGCGCCGCTACGCCGCCGATCCCGCCGCCGCCGGCTGTCTCGCCCTGGAAGGCCAGCGCTGCGGCGACCCCGCCGCGCGCGACGCCGCCCGTGCCACCGCCGAGGCCGGGACCTGCGCCATCCGCGACTTCATTGCCGCCCGCCACCCCGACAGGGCCGACGCCCTGACCGACTACGTCTCGACGCTGCTCTCTGGCCTCTCCGCCATGGCCCGCGCCGGCGTGGAACAGCCCCGCCTCCTCGCCGCCGCCCGCCTGGGCGGAGCGGCCATCCGCGCCGCCCTCCCGGCCTGAGGCGCCTTGCGCCCCGTGCATCCCCGCCCCTTGCATCCCCGCCCCTTGCATCCCGGCCATGCCTTGCAACCGCCCGGTGGGGCGCGCATTTTCGCCGCATGGACCAGACCGCCGGCGAAGCGCGCCGCATCCCCATCCACGGACCGGACGACTTCGAGGGCATGCGCCGCGCCGGGCGCCTGGCGGCCGAGTGCCTGGACATGATCGCGGCCCATGTCCGCCCCGGCGTCACCACCGGCAGGCTCGACGAGCTCTGCCACAGCTTCATGCTGGACCACGGCGCAACCCCCGCCACGCTCGGCTACCGCGGCTACACCAAGTCCTCCTGCATCAGCATCAACCACGTCGTCTGCCACGGCATCCCCGGCGACCGCGTGGTGGTGGAGGGCGACGTCCTCAACATCGACGTCACCCCCATCCTCGACGGCTGGTACGGCGACAGTTCCCGCATGTACGTGGCCGGCACGCCCACCACGAAGGCGCGCCTGCTGATCGACGTGACCTACGAATCCATGATGCGCGGCATCGCCGCCGTGAAGCCCGGCAACACGCTCGGCGACATCGGCCACGCCATCCAGTCCTACGTGGAGAAGCACCGCTTCTCCGTCGTGCGGGACTTCTGCGGCCACGGCGTCGGCCGCAAGTTCCACGCCCCCCCGAACATTCTCCACTTCGGCCGCCCGGGCGAAGGCCCGGTCCTGAAGCCCGGCATGTTCTTCACGGTGGAGCCGATGGTGAATGCCGGCCGCCCCGAGGTGAAGGTGCTGGACGATGGCTGGACGGCCGTCACGCGGGACCGTTCCCTCTCCGCCCAGTTCGAGCACACGGTGGGCGTGACGGAGACGGGCTGCGAGATCTTCACCCTCTCCCCCGCCGGCCTCTCCAAGCCGCCCTACGACGCCGCGCCCGCCACCCCGGCCTGAACCCCGCCGCATGAAAATTCCCGCGCGCCTACCCCTGCGCCTCATCGAGGGCTACCAGGGCTTTCGCCACACGCGCTTCCGGCGGGAGCGCGAGAGCTACGCCCGCCTGGCCGAGAAGGGCCAGAGCCCCGAGATCCTGATGATCGCCTGCGTGGACAGCCGCGTCGCGCCCGAGGTCGTCTTCGACGCCGACCCCGGCGAGATGCTCGTCGTCCGCAACGTCGCCAACCTGGTCCCGCCCTATCAGCCGGACGGCACCTACCACGGCACCTCCGCGGCCATCGAGTTCGCCGTGCGCCAGCTGAAGGTCCGCCACATCGTCGTTTGCGGCCACGCCTCCTGCGGCGGCATCAGCGTCTTTCGCCAGAACGCCCTGCGCGGCATGGACACCACCGGCGGCGACTTCATCGCCCAGTGGATGGAGATTGCCGCCCCCGCCACCCGCCTGGCCTGCGACGGCGTGGACCCCCTTCAGGACCAGACCGCGATGGAGCTGGCCGCCATCCGCCAGTCCCTCGGCAACCTCCGCACCTTCCCCTGGCTCGCTGAGCGCGAGACCGCGGGCGACCTCCACCTCCACGGCCTCCACTTCGCCGTGATGGACGGCTCCCTCCGCGTCCTGGACGAGGCCACGGGCAGCTTCGCCCCGCTCGAGGACGCGACGCTGGCCTGACCTGCCGGACCGGTCCGTGGTCATGGCGAGGAGGAAAGTCCTCCCCCCCGGTCCCGAACAGCTGGTCCCGAGACGCGCCCCTAATGCGCCCGCCGCGCGATCCGCGGTCCCAGCGGGATCGGGTCGGGCGTTTCCTCTGCCGCCATGCCCCGCAGCCACCGCTCCAGCGCGTCCGGCGTCATCGGCCGCGCGAAGAGGAAACCCTGCACCGCGTCGCAGCCGAGGGCGCGCAGCATCGCCACCTGTCGCGGCGTCTCGATCCCCTCCGCCACGAGCCGCAGCCCGAGGCTGTGCGCGAGCGAGACGGTCGCCTTCACGATCTCCTCCGCCCGCACATCCGTCCCCAGCCGCTGGGTGAAGCGCCGGTCCAGCTTCAGCCCGTCCAGCGGCAGCCGCAGCAGCTGGGAAAGCCCGGAATTACCCGTGCCGAAATCGTCCAGCACCAGCCGCGCCCCGCGCCCGCGCAGCGCCGCCAGCCCGTCCAGCGTGCGGTCGCTCACCCGGTCCAGCAGCACCTCCTCGGTGATCTCGATCTCCACCGCGCGCAGGGACAGGCCGGCCCGCTCCACCTGCCCGGCCAGCTCCACGGCGATGTCCGCCCGCGCCACCTCGCTGGCGGAGAGGTTCAGCGCCAGCCGCGTCTCGGCCAGC